>NZ_JBVISM010000010.1:0-246236 GCF_055575515.1 Streptomyces sp. NPDC034086
GCGAGGATACAAGAGGGGTAAAGGTGCGGGTGCCGCTCAAACCCCCTCCAAACCCCTCGGCTTTGGAAAAAAAGCCGCCCCGGCTCGGCGAACCCGGGCGGCCCCGCCCCCCCGGCCCCCCCCGGGACCCCGCGCCGTGTCCGGGGAGCCGTGTCGGAGGGAGCGTCGTTCGTGACCACAGCCGAGCAGCAGCAGGGGCCGTCGGGCCGGGCGGACGAGCCCCGCCCGGGGGCCGCCCTGCCCGCCGCCGGGCCCGGATCCGTGCCCGCCGCCGGGCCCGCAGCCGCGTCCGCGGCCGCCGCCGCGCCCGCGCCCGCAGCCGCGTCCGCGGCCTCCCGCGCCCTCGCCCGGGCGCACCGTCACCCCGTCCTCCTGGCCACCGTCACGGCGGCGGTCCTGCACGTGGTCTGGTTCTTCTGCTTCGCCAACAGCGGCGGGGACCTTGCCGCGCAGGACGCCTGGGCGGAGTTCGTCGGCCGGCACCCCGACACGGCGTACAACCTCGCCTGGTACGGGGGGATGCACCCGGTCTCGTACAGCGTCGTGTCCCCGTACGTCATGCACGTGCTCGGCGTCCGGACCACGATGATGATCGCCGGCACCGCCTCGGCCGGGCTCCTCGCACTGATCCTCACCCGCTGCCGCGGCGCCGTCCGGCGCCCGCTGTGGCCGGCCCTGGCCGGGGTCTACGGCCTGCTGTGCAACGCCCTCTCGGGCCGGGTCACCTTCGGCCTCGGCACGCTCTTCGCGCTCGCCGCCGTCGCCGCCGTCTTCTGCTGGCCCCGCAAGTGGGCCGAGCGGCGCTGGGCCAAGGCGGCCGTCGCCGCCCCGCTGGCGGGGCTGGCCACCGCCGCCAGCCCCGTGGCGGGGCTCTTCCTCGGGGTGGTCGCGGCCGCGCTGTTCCTGAGCCGGCGGCGCCCGGGCGCGTACGCCCTCGGACTGGCCCCGGTGGCGGTCGTGGGGCTCTCGGCCTGGCTGTTCCCCTTCTCGGGGACGCAGCCGATGAAGATCGGCTCGGCCGCGCTGCCCTTCGTCCTCGGTCTGGCCGTCGCCCTCCTCGTGCCCACGGCGTGGAGGACGGTCCGGGTGGCCGCCGCCGTCTACGCCCTCGGGGTGTTCCTGACCTGGGCGGTCGACTCCCAGGTCGGCTCGAACGTCACCCGGCTGGTCATGCTGTTCGGGGGAGCGGTGCTGCTCGCCGCCCTGCCGTACACGGCCCGCCGCACCCGGCGCCGGTACGCGGTGGTGCTGGCCTTCGCGGTGCTGACCGCCTGGATCACCACCAACAGCATCACCGACATCGTCCGTACCACCCCGGTGGCCGCCTGGAACCGCGAGCTGGCCCCGCTGGTCGACCAGCTCCGCAAGGCGGGCGCCGACCGCGGCCGGGTCGAGGTGGTCCCCGCCAGCAGCCACCGGGAATCCTCCGCCTTCCCCTCGTACGTGAACCTCGCGCGCGGCTGGAACCGGCAGGCCGACCTGGAGCGCAACCCGCTCTTCTACGACGACACCCTCACCGCCGACAGCTACCGGGCCTGGCTGGACCGCTGGGCCGTGCACTACGTGGTGCTGCCCGCCGACCGGCCCGACTCGGGCGGGGAGACCGAGGCGGCGCTCGTGCGCGGGGGGCTCCCGTACCTGACCCAGGTGTGGGCCGACCAGAACTGGCGGCTGCTGCGGGTGGACGCCCCCACGGACCTCGTGTCGGGCCCCGCGAAGACGGTCCGGGCGGTCGCGGACCAGCTGGTGGTCGAGGTCTCGGCGCCGGGCCGGGTACTGGTGCGGATCCCGCACTCGCCGTGGCTGGGCCTGGTGGACGGCACGGGCCGGGCGGTGGAGCCGCCGCGGGAGACGCCCGGATCGAGGACGGCGGCCGTGAAGGAGTACGAGAACCCGTCCGGGTGCCTCTTCAAGGCGGCCCCGGACGCCGCCGGGGACGTGTGGACGGAGCTCCTGGCCCCGGCGCCGGGCGAGTACCGGGTCTCGGCGAAGTACCAGCTCCCGCGCGGCACGCCCTGCCCGGCGGAACTGATCCACCGGACCCCGTTCACTCCCGCCGGGCCGTGAACCGATACGCGCCGGTCGGATTCTTTGCCCACCGGTCCGGGTGCATCCGTCCGTATATGTGCATACGATCCCAGTAGTCCGATTGGGTGCTTCCCGAGGGAGTTGACGACGGGATGAGCAAAGAGCAGAAGCGGGACGTCCGCGCGGCGGTCGCGAAGGCGACGGAAGGACTCCAGCCACCCCGGGCCCAGGGCCACGGCTTCGAGGGTCCGGTCCGCAGCAAGGTGAAGGGCGGGGCGCACACCAAGGCGGACCTCAAGCGCGCCGGCACCCCCCAGGGAGACCGCATCGGCGAACGCAGCAGAGGCCTCAGCTGACCGACAAGGACGAACCCGCCCTCCCGGCCCCCGGGAGGGCTTTCCCTTCACCGGGGCGTCACGGTTGCCGAGCGAAGTCCTCCGAGACCCCTAAGGGGCGTGGAAACCGGAAGGCCACTACCCGCTTGCGGGAAGGAGGCGAAGAGGGGGGAATCGAGCCACTGGTTCGCACTCAGTACTACGTCGAAGACGCCTTCGGCGTGCCAGGCTTCTCCGGGCCGGCCGAGCTGAACGTCCTGGGACAGTGGGTGACGGCCGACATCCAGCTGTCTCCGCTATCCGTCCTGGAGGCGATCGACCTCGTGACCGAGGCCAAGGGCAACCCGGACTTCGCACCGGAGGACCTGGACGGGAACGCGCACACCGTCACCCTCAGTCGCCAGGGCGTGAGGGTGGAGAACCACTTCGTCGAGCATGCCCAGGGTGAATACACCCTGGACGACGCGTTCCGGCTGCTTGTCGACTTCTGGGACTACTGCTGCCTGGCGAACCCCGCAAAGGCCGAAGCGCGCCGCCGCGAGTACGTCGAGGAGCACGGCCGCGACCCACTGGCCGGAATCCGCAACTACCTGGCAGCGTGACGGCCCCGCTGAGACGGCTGTCGCGTGGCCACACCAGCAAGGCCCCCCCGCGGACCGGGTCCCGAAGGCCAGACGCCCGGGCGGGTGAGCCCCGTCGGTCGGGGCATGCAAACGGCCCGGAGCATGATCGCTCCGGGCCGTTGCGCTTGTGCCCCCGGCAGGATTCGAACCTGCGACACCCGCTTTAGGAGAGCGGTGCTCTATCCCCTGAGCTACGAAGGCGGGCCTTGCGTGCAACGTGGCTGAACACTCGAGGTGAGGTTCCGCTCGCGGTCGGCAAGGTCCTGGACTACCACGAGGGCAGCCCAGGGACAGCGTAGCGGATCAGCGTGGAGCGTTGCGGCTCAGTTCTCGGGGAAGCGGGTGCTGCTCTCCGCGGCCTCTGCGTCCCCGTCGGCGTAGGCGGGGTCTTCCGCTCCCTTGCTTCTGCCCGGGGAGTGACCGAGGGGTTCCAACCAGGACCGCTACGGAGCGGAACCGGTCCGTGGGCCTGGCCGGCGGGCCGATTCCGCCGTGCGGGCGGGGGCGGTTCGTTCGGTGATGTCGAAGTCACGCGGCCACTCGAGGGCGGCAGGTCATCGCCCTCACGCCATATCAGGCGTCCACCCGGTAGACGATCTTCCCGTCGAACTCCGCGAACCCCAAGGACTTGTAGAAGGCACGCGCGTCCGCGTTGTTCCGGTCCGTCATCCACTCGACCCGGCTGCATCCGGGACGCGCTGAGGCCAGGGCGCGGAGTTCGTCCATGAGGCGGGCGCCGACACCCTGGCGGCGGAGGGTACCGCGTACATAGAGCTCTTTGAGGAACAGGGAGTGGGAGGAGCCGGCCGCCGGCCACAGGAACGAGTAGGCGGCGAGCCCGGCCAGATCACCGGCCTCGTCCTCGACCAAGAGCGCGGACGCCAATGGCGGGGAGCCGAAGAGTGCTGCCTCCACCTGGGAGCGCCGCTCCTCGAACGGCTGGATCTCGGTAGATCCGTAGAACCGTTCGATCTCCTCGATCAAATCGGCCACTGCCGCGGTGTCGCGCCTCTCGGCGGGGCGGATCGTCACGGTCATCGACATCTCCTGTCGCTCTTCCATAGCTTCCCTCGTTCGTTTCCATGCGTGATCCCGGCGTGGCGCGGGGCTACGGGGACGTCTGTGCGTGAGGGGCCCACCCGTGCCGGCGCAGCGAGCCCTGGACATGCCGGATCAGGTACTCCAGGTCCGCGCAGTAGACAGAGGGGTTCCGGTAGCCGCGGTCGGTGCTGAAGCGGTGCGGCAGGTAGCCCCCGCCGCACACCTCCACCAGAGGACAGCTCTGGCACTGATCGGCCAGCGCGGCCTTCCCGTTCTGCCGGTGCAGGAGCTTCGGATGGTCAAGGACCTCATCGAAGGACTGGCTGAAGACGTCGCGTCCCAGCCAGGAGGCACCTTCCTCGACGGACCGCAGGGTGTCCACGCCCTCGATCGTGCCGTCCGACTCGATCACGATGCTCGTCGGCGGGGCCAGGCCGAGGGACTCCACCGAGCCGCGCACCCCGGAGCTCAGCGCCACGATGTCCTCCAGCATCCGCACACTGTGCCGCTGATCCGGTCGCGCGAGCCAGGCGTCGTAGACGCGGCTCATCCACACCCCGTACTCGGGCACACTCGGGTCGACGCGGTGCGGCGGTTCGTCGTGAGTTCCGTGCGGCAGGCCGAAGTCGATCACAGGCGGCTCGAACGACGCCAGGTGGTCGTGGACCTCGACCGGGTCGTTGGCCAGGTCGACGACGGCGAGCAGCCCTGCGAACAGGTGCGGCCGGGACCGCAGGAGTTCGACGCCCCGTACGGCCGAGGCGACACTCGATCGGGAGGAGCGCGTCAGCCGATGCCGGTCATTGGCGGTCGGCGGTCCGTCGAGGCTGACGCCCACGACGACCGCGTACTGCTCGAAGAGGTCCAGCCAGGGCTCCGTGAGGAGCGTCCCGTTGGTCTGAAGCTCGAAACGGACCGCCACACCGGTCGGAACACCCTCCTGCACGGCGCCGAGCAGGTCTGCCATGTGCCGGGGGCCGGTGAGCAACGGCTCACCGCCGTGCAGTACGACGTGGACGCTCCGCAGGCCGTGCGCCGCCGCGTGTTCACCGATGCGCAGCCCGGAAGCCCGGGCCACGTCCGTACTCATCCGAGCAGGCAGGTGCCGCCACGCCTGGTCGGCGGAGTTGAAGACGTAGCAGTAGTCGCAGTCGATGTTGCAGCGATTGGCAACCTTGAGGATGAACGACCGGAAGTGGGCGACGTCCGTGCGTGGTGTCATCGAGCGGAACGGCTCAAAGAGGCCAGGTCCAGATCAGCGAAGCCTGGTGACCACCCTCGCCCTCGCGGTTCGAGGCCGTCTGCTCGGCCGCCAGCCGCTGCCGAACGCGGACGGCGACCCGGTCCAGGACGGCCGAACCGTTGGTGGGCTCCGCGCCGGCAGGCGCCGGGGCCTGCGGTGCGGGAACGGGCGTACGTGACGGCATTCGACGCTCCTCGGGGCAGGGCAACGGTGTCGAGCGGCAGACCCGCCCGCAACGTAGCAGTACCGCTACTGTCGCCGGCACAGCGAATCCGGCCACGTGCCCGGCTACTCGGACCGCGACGCGAGATGCCGCTCGATGACATCCGCCGGCCCGTCCACGCCCAACCGCCGGTACACGTCGAGCGCTTCACGCAGCACCCCGGTTCCCCGCGCCCGCTCGCCGGCTGTCCAGTCGCAACGGCCGATCCCCTCCAGGGCACGCGCCTCCTCGAGCGGGCAGCGGACCCTCCGGGCCAGCCCCAGTGCCTGCTCGAAGAGTTCGCGGGCGGCGGCCCGCTCACCGGAGGAACGCAGCACCGTTCCCCAGTGGTTCAGGACCTCCGCCTCACCGCACCGGTCACCGAGCTCTCGCAGCACGTCCAGACTCCGCCGGAACGACTCGACGGCACCGTCCGGATCGCCGGCAACCCCGCGCGCCACCCCCAGCTCGCCCAGAGCGGCGGCTTCGCCGCCCCGGCTTCCGAGATCGCGGTACGAGCCCAGGGCGTCGGTCAGCAGCCGGATCGCCTCCGTGACGTTGCCGTCCAGGCGTTCCAGTACCCCGAGGCAGCGCACGCTGTTCGTGCGGCCGAACCGTTCGCCGAGTTCGGTGAAGTACTCCAGCGCCCGCGTGTGGGCCTCCCGTGCTCCGGTGGGATCGCCGGTCAGGCGACGGACCACTCCGAGCTCGTTGAGCGCGTACGCCTGGTGGACCCGGTCATCGAGCTCCCGGTAGATCTCGAAGGCCTCATGGTGGCGCCGCGCAGCCAGCTGGTACTCGCCCAGGAGGCAGTGCACGACGCCGAGGTCCCGCAGTGAATTGGCCTCCCCGTACCGGTCGCCCAGCTCCCGGTAGATCGACAACGCTTCGGTCTGCGCCGCCACCGCCGTGTCGAACCTGCTGGTCTGCCGGCGCACCATGCCGAGGTCCGCGAGCGCGTTGGCCTGGCCGAGCCGGTCGCCGATCTCCCGGTAGAGCGCGAGGGCCTCGGTCTGCGCACGGGCAGCTGCGTCGTTGTCTGCGGTCATGTACCAGACGATGCCCACCTGGTTCAGAGCGTCAGCCTTGCCTCGCTTCTCGCCGACCGCCTCGTACTGGGTCACCGCTTCGTTCAGTGCCTCGACGGCCTCGGGGTAGGCCGCCGTGAAGCGCCGGACGACTCCGAGCTCGGCCAGCGCGTTGGCCAGCGCCCGCCGGTCGCCGGTGTGCCGGGCCGCCTCGGCGGCGCTCCGATGGAGGCTCACGGCTTGGTCCCAGGGCCCGGCCTGCCGCAGGAAGGGCGCCATCGCCTCAGCCATGTCGATCACCAGCTCGTGCAGTGCGAGATCGTTCGCCCTCCGGATGCAGGCCAGGACGTTGGCCCGCTCCTCTTCCAGCCAACTGAGAGCTGCGGTACGCGAATCGATGGGAGGAGTCTCGACATGGGCGGCGTCCGCTGGAGCATCCGGTGCGGAGGCGCCGCTACGGGCAATGTGCCTGTTTGCGACGGCGAGGGCGGCCAGGTAGTAGGCGCACACGCGCTGAACGGCATGAACAGGGGTCATGCTGCCTCCCTCGTCGGCGAGACCGCGGGCGTAGTCGCGTAGGAGGTCGTGTAGCCGGAACCGGCTTCCCGGGTGTTCCTCGATCAGATGGGCGTCGTAGAGCGTGTCGAGCGCCTCTCGCGCCGCCGCAACCGAGACCGAGCCGAGCGCTGCCCCGCAGAAGGCGTCGAGCTCGGTTCCAGGGTAGAGACCGAGACACCGGAAGAACCGCTGCCGCTCGGGGGAGAGGTCCTGGTAGGACAGACTGAACGTCGCAGCCACCGCGCGCTCCCCGGCTCGGAGCTCTCCCAGCCGGTTTCCGGCGGCGACCAGACGGGCACGGAGATCCTCCGCGGTCCAGGACGGGTGGTGACGCAGCCGTGCGGCGAGCAACGACACCCCGAGCGGCAGGTACCCGCAGAGCTCCACCAACTGCTCCAGGACAGACCGATCGAGCGGCTCCGCCGACCGCCCGCTGAGGCGTACGAAGAGGTCGACGGCATGCTCCGCCGGCAACGCCTCCACGGGCAGCACCACCTCTTCGTACGCGGCCAGCCGCTTCCGGCTCGTCACCAGTACGAGACAGTCCCTTCCGCCGGGGAGCAGGGGCTCCAGCTGGCGGTAGCTGGCCGCGTTGTCGAGGATGAGCAGTGCCTTCTTGTTCGCGAGCTGGCTCCGCCACATGGCCGCCCTCGCCTCGGTGACCGCACCCGAGTCGTCACCGGCGGGGATCCGCTGCGCTGGTACTCCGGTCGCCGCCAGCAACGACGCGAGCGCTTCCGTGGCCTGTACGGGGGGCCTCCCTGCGGTGTGCCCGTTGAGATTCACGAAGAGCTGGCCGTCCGGGAAACGTTCCGACAGCACATGCCCCGCGTGTACGGCGAACGTCGTCTTCCCGACGCCCGGCATTCCGTCGATCACGTGCACGGGCAGCGCCTCGCCCCTCTCCTGCGCGTTCCCGACGGACCGCACCAACGCCTCGAGTTCGGCGGTCCGGTCGGTGAACGCGGTGGTGTCGCGCGGCAAGGACCGCAGCACGAGTGCAGCACCCGGAGGCACCGCCCCTTCCTCTGGCCGGGACGCCGGCGCGGCGCGGCGTTCGGGCGCCCCCGGCTCCGACAGCGCGGCCAGCAGCACCGCCAGCCCGACCATGGCCCCGCCCAGTACAGCGAACGAGAACCAGCCGTGCCGCTGTAACCACCCCAGCCATCCGGGCCACTGCGACTCGGACACCGCATTGGTGACCAGCCCCACGAGCATGGTCGTAACGGCTCCGCCGGCGGCCACGACGGCGACGGAAATCCCCCGCCGGAGCCTCATGCGTGCGTCGTCTTGACGGAGCGGGGACCGGTTCGTGGCCGGCCGCCTGTGGTGCGGCACAGCCTTCCAGCTGTAGCTCTGGTCACGAATGCAACCCCCGAATCCGACGCCCTGTCGGGCACCAGCGGACCAGCTCTCACGGACCCTGGTCAAGGTCCGGCTCCCCGCCACCCACGGGCTCGTATCAGCCAACTGGCGTGCGGCTCCTGCACAGGGCGCAGCGATGATGCTTTCACCGAACCAGCCGGTCGTCCTGGCCCCGCGCGCTGCCGGTCAGTATCTGAGTGCGGCCGCCACCGGGAGGTGGTCGCTCGCGGTGGGCGGCAGGGTCCACGCGCGCAGCGGGGTCAGTCCGCCCCGCAGCAGGATCTGGTCGATCCGGGCGACCGGGAAGCGGGCCGGCCAGGTGAAGCCGAAGCCGGCGCCGGCCTCCTCCTGGGCGGCGGTGAAGCTCCGCGTCACCGGGGTCAGCACCCCGTCGTCGGTGGTGGCGTTGAAGTCGCCGACCAGCAGGGTCCGTCCGGCCGGGGCGTCCCGCAGCCGTGCCGCGAGGGTGCGGGCGGCCTCGTCGCGGTGGCCCGTGGCGAAGCCGCCGGTGCCCAGCCGGACGGAGGGCAGGTGGGCCACGTACACCGTGACGGGCCCCTTCGGGGTCTCGGCGGTGGCGCGCAGCAGCTGCCGCCACGGCACGATCGGCGTGCCGCCCGTGTCGCGCAGCGGGAAGGTGCTCCACAGCCCGACCGTGCCCTGGACCACGTGGTACGGGTGGCTCGCGGCCAGCTCCCGCTCGTACGCGTCCAGCGCGGGCCGGGTCAGCTCCTCCAGGGCGATCAGCTGTGCCCCCGAGGCGGCGACGGCCCGGGCGGTGCCCGCCGGGTCGGGGTTGGCGTCGTCCACGTTGTGGGTGACGACCGTGAGGTCGGCCGGGCCGCCCCGCGAGCCGTCGGCCAGGGCGGGCCCGTACAGCCAGCCCCAGACCAGGGCGGGCAGCAGGACGGCGGCCGTCGCGCGCCGGGAGCGGCGCAGCAGGGCGGCGGCGGCCAGGAGGGGCACCGCGAGGCCGGTCCACGGCAGGAAGGTCTGTACGAGACCGCGCGGGTTGCCGCTCGCCGGGCCGCCCGGCAGCCAGGGGTGCAGCAGCATCAGCAGGGCGGTGAGTACGGCGAGGGCAGCGACCACGCTCCCGCGGGGAGGGCGGAGCCGGGCGGCGGCTCCTCGGCGGCGGGGCGTCGCGTACGGGGTCATGCCCCTGGTGACGCGTCCGGCGGGCCGGAGGTTCTGCCGGCCCCCACCCCGCCCCCCGCCCCCGCCCGCGCTCCCGTCTCACACCCCCATCGGCGTGTGCAGTTCCACGGTGATCTCGACCTCGACCGGGGCGTCCAGCGGCAGTACCGCCACCCCGACCGCGCTCCGGGCGTGGATGCCGGCGTCGCCGAAGGCCGTGCCGAGCAGTTCGCTCGCGCCGTTGACCACGCCCGGCTGGCCGGTGAAGTCCGGGGCGCTCGCCACGAAGCCGACCACCTTGACCACCCGCTTCACGGCGGAGAGGTCCCCGGCCACCGACGCCACGGCGGCGAGGGCGTTCAGCGCGCACCGCCGCGCCAGCTCGGCGCCCTGCTCCGGGGTGACGTCCGCGCCCACCTTGCCGGTGACCGGCAGGGCCCCGTCCACCATGGGCAGCTGGCCGGAGGTGTGGACGTAGTGCCCGCTCACCACGGCCGGCACGTACACGGCGACGGGCGCGGGGGCCGGGGGCAGCTCCAGCCCGGCCGCGGCCAGGCGTTCTTCGGGGGTCGTGGGGGTGGCGGTCACGAAGGTCTCCTCGGGGGTGGGAGGGGGTCAGGGCCGGGTCACGCGCACCTGGTAGCGGCCGTTGCGCAGCGCGCCCACCACGGCGATGGTGATGCCCGCCTTCTCGTCGGTGAAGGTCTCGCCCGGCCGGAACGGGGCGTCCGACAGTTCCGCGTGCACGTTGGGCCGCCGCGTGCAGCCGCCGCTCCCGCTCGCGCTGTCCGAGACGGTGACCGGACCGCGCCCGGTGTCGACGTCCGAGTCGACCCTGTAGATCAGCACGCCGGGCTTGCAGACGGCCTCGTCGTTCCCGGCGCGGGTACGGACCTCCACGGCGTAGCCGGCGCTCTCGGAGAGCGGGACGAAGGCCAGCTTGGTGCCGCCGCCGACGGCCAGCGGGGACAGGACGTGGTCGCTGGTGCCGGAGGTGGAGGCGCAGCTGACCTGGCTGCTGTCGAGCCAGCCGAGCTTCCACTTGTGCCAGCCGAGGAGGTCGTTGTTGGCGCCCCAGTCCTCGCTCATGATGTCCCAGTGCCCGACCGCGCCGCCGCCTTCGGAGGTGTACAGGTCGGGCAGTCCGAAGACGTGCCCGTTCTCGTGGGGGAGCACCCGGTAGCCGGTCTCCCGGTAGGAGCCGGAGCCGTCGTCCTGCCGGCTGTAGACGAAGGACGTGTTGGCGAGCGGCACCCCGTCGGCCATCGGCGCCTCGCGGTTGCCGGAGAAGGTGACCGACAGGACGGTGTCCAGCGCGGACGGTCCGGCGTTCGGGGTGACCAGGATGTTGATCAGGTCGTACCGGCTGAAGTCCACCTCGGCGTCGGCGGCCTTCACGATGTGCTCGACGAGCTGCCGGTAGCCGGGCTCGTAGGGGGAGCCGCGTTCGATCCCGTACGCGGCGAAGGGCATCGGCATCCGGAGCCAGTCCCGCACCGGTGACTCGGCCCGGTAGTCGAGGCGCCCGTAGGAGCTGGTGCGGAACCAGTCGGAGGTCTGCGGGAAGAACTCCGCCAGCCGGTCCATGGCGGTGCCCTCGCCCTTGGCGTCGGGGAAGTCGATCATCAGGTTCAGTGCGCGGACCTCGCCGGTGGAGCGGGAGTACCCGGGCGGGGTCGGCATGCCCTCCGACATCTGGACGCCCATGGTCCCGGCGATCCGGCAGGGCGCCAGCACCGATTCGGCGCTCGTGGCGACGGCGCCGGCGGCGGAGTGGCCGCGGCCGGATATGCCGTCGCTGGCGGTGGCGGTGACGCCCAGGGCCAGTGCGGTGATGCCGATGAACGCGCTGGTGCGGCAGGGTCTGCGTATCCGGCGGCGGGTCTGCGGCATGGAGCTCGCCTTCGGTCCGCGGCAGCCGGCCGGCTCCGGACTGCTCTGTGCGCTCACCCTCCGACGATTGCGACACGCCCGCGCGTCGAAAGCGGCTGAATGTGGCCCAACCGGGGCAAACACCCCTCTTGCGTGTGTGGCGCGGCTCACACGCGCGGGTGAAATAACCGGGGACTGGATCCCCGTTTGAACGAGAGTCCCACGAAGCGGGGACCGGCTCCCCGGTTCGGGAGGGCCGTACGAGCGGATCCGCCGGATCCACGCCCCAGGAAGGCCCCGGAATGAAGAGCTCCGCCCGCGTCCCGGCGGTCGCCCCGCACCGGGCGGCCGTGGACCTCGCCGGACCCGCCCGCCCCGCGACGCCCACCACCGCCCCTGCCACCGTGCCCGCGACCGCGACCGCCACCACCGCGACGGCCGTCGCGACCCCGGCCACCCCCGCTGCCGCCCCCGTCGTGACGCCCCCCGCCGCGACCCCCGCCGCCCCCGCCCGGGTCCCGAAGCCGCGTGCCGACGCCGTGCGGAACCGGGAGCGGATCCTGGTGGCGGCGCGCGAGATGTTCGTGGAGCACGGCGCGGACGCCCCCCTCGACGAGATCGCCCGCAGGGCCGGCGTCGGCAACGCCACCCTGTACCGGCACTTCCCCGACCGGGCCGTCCTCGTCCACCACGTGGTGCTCTACGTGATGGACCGGGTCACCGCCCAGGTGGAGGAGTCGCTCGCCGTGGAGACGGACGCCTTCGCGGCACTCTGCCGCTTCACGCACGCCGCGGCCGACGAGCGGATCGGCGCCCTGTGTCCGATGCTCGCGGAGGGCTTCGACCGCGACCACCCCGAACTGCTCGCCGCCCGCGGCCGGCTGGAGGCGGCGGTCGAGACCCTCGTCACCGCCGGGCAGAGCGGCGGCCTGCTGCGCGCCGACATCGGCGTCGGCGACCTGATGGTCGCGCTGTCGCAGCTGAGCCGCCCCCTGCCGGGGATCGACTGCCTGGGCGTGGAGCGGTTCGTCCACCGGCACCTCCAGCTCTTCCTGGACGGGCTGCGCGCTCCGGCCCAGTCCGAACTGCCGGGCACGGCGGCCACGTTGGAGGACCTCAGGCGCATGCCCCAGGCCTAAAACCAGATGACGGCGGCCCTGCCGGCCGCATAGCCTCAAACGCCGCGAACTTCGCATTTCTGTCATTCAGTCATTTTTCATTCATCCGCACAGTGAAGTGGGTACCCCCATGTCCGGAACAGCCGCGACCACCCCGCCGGCTGCCGTCGACCCCAGTCGGTGGAAGGCCCTGGTCTTCATCGCCCTGGCGCAGCTGATGGTCGTCCTCGACGCGACCATCGTGAACATCGCCCTCCCCTCCGCCCAGACCGACCTGGGCATATCGGACGGCAACCGCCAGTGGGTCATCACCGCGTACGCGCTGGCCTTCGGCGGCCTGCTCCTCTTCGGCGGCCGCATCGCCGACAAGTGGGGCCGCAAGAACGCCTTCGTCGTCGGTCTGATCGGTTTCGCCCTGGCCTCCGCCCTGGGCGGCGCCGCGACCGGTGAGGCGATGATGCTGGGCGCCCGCGCCCTCCAGGGCGCCTTCGGCGCGCTGCTCGCCCCGGCCGCGCTCTCCCTGCTGGCGGTCACCTTCACCGACGCCAAGGAGCGCGCCAAGGCCTTCGGCATCTACGGCGCGATCGCGGGCGGCGGCGGCGCCGTCGGCCTGATCCTCGGCGGCTTCCTGACCGAGTACCTCAACTGGCGCTGGACCTTCTTCGTCAACATCCCCTTCGCGGTCGTCGCGGCCGCCGGCGCCTGGATGGTCATCCGCGAGCCGGCCGGGTCCCGCAACAGCGCACGCCTCGACGTCCCCGGCGTGATCCTCTCGACGCTGGGCCTGGTCGCCCTCGTGTACGGCTTCACGCGCGCCGAGTCGGCCGGCTGGTCGGACACCGTCACCGTGGCCATGTTCGTCGCCTCCGCGGCGCTGCTCGCGGCCTTCGTGTTCGTCGAGTCCCGGGTGAAGTCCCCGCTGCTGCCGCTGCGCGTCCTGCTGGAGCGCAACCGCGGCGGTGTCTACCTCTCGCTGGGCCTGGCCGTCATCTCCATGTTCGGCCTGTTCCTCTTCCTCACCTACTACCTCCAGATCGTGAAGGGCTTCTCGCCCGTCAAGACCGGTTTCGCCTTCCTGCCGATGATCGCGGGCATGATCGTGGGCTCCACCCAGATCGGCGCCCGCCTGATGACCCGGGTCCCGCCGCGGCTGCTGATGGGGCCGGGCTTCCTGCTCGCCGGCGCTGGCATGCTGATGCTGACCCGGCTGGAGGTCGGCTCCTCCTACCCGGCGCTGATCCTGCCGGCGCAGCTGCTGCTGGGCCTCGGCATGGGCACGGCCTTCATGCCGGCCATGTCCCTGTCGACGTACGGGGTGAACCCGGCCGACGCCGGCGTGGCCTCGGCCATGGTCAACACCTCGCAGCAGGTGGGCGGCGCGATCGGCACCGCCCTGCTGAACACCATCGCCGCCTCGGCGACCACCGCGTACCTGGCCGACCACGCGGCCGAGGCCGCCGCGGGCGGTCCCGCCGCTCAGCTGGTGCAGGCCCAGGCCATGGTCGAGGGGTACGCTTCCGCGATCTGGTGGGCCGTCGGGATCCTCGTGGCCAGCGCGGCCCTCGCGTTCGCGCTGATCAACACCGGCCGCCCCGGCGCCGGCGGCCCGGTGGCCTCCGGAGCGGGCGACGCGGAGGACGCGGAGTTCAAGGTCCCGGTGATCGCGCACTGACGTGAGCGCCCACTGAGGAGATCGCGCACCGACGTGATCGCCCACTGACGGGGCGCCGCGCCCCGTGCGGGAATGACTGAGGACCCCGCCTCGTTCAAATTTGAACGAGGCGGGGTCGGTCTTTTCCCGAGTCCACACGGTCCCCGCCCCGACGACGACCGAGGAGCGCTCCGTGACCACCGAGACCCCCCGCATGCCCGCGCTGTACCTCAGCCACGGGGCGCCGCCGCTCGCCGACGACCCGCTCTGGCCGGCCGAACTCGCCGCCTGGTCCGCGGGACTGCCGCGGCCGCGCGCGATCCTGATGGTCTCCGCCCACTGGGAGGAGGCACCGCTGGCCCTCGGCGCCGTCGAGCCCGTCCCCCTCGTCTACGACTTCTGGGGGTTCCCCGAGCACTACTACCGGGTGCGGTACGCGGCCCCGGGCGCGCCGGAGCTCGCCGCCTCGGTCCGCGCCCTGCTGAAGGCGCCCGGCACCCCGGTCCAGGACGTCCCGGACCGCGGCCTGGACCACGGCGCGTACGTCCCCCTCGTCGAGATGTACCCGCAGGCCGACATACCGGTCCTCCAGGTCTCCATGCCCACACTGGACCCGGCCCGGCTGATGGACATCGGCCGCAGGCTGGCCCCGCTGCGCGACGAGGGCGTCCTGATCGTCGGCAGCGGCTTCTTCACCCACAACCTGGCCGCGCTGCGGCACACCGGCCCCGGAGTGCCCGGCTGGTCGGCCGAGTTCGACGCGTGGGGGCGCGAGGCGCTCGCCGCGCACGACGTCGACGCCCTGCTGGACTTCGAGGCCAAGTCCCCGGCGGGCCGTCTGGCCCACCCCCGGACGGAGCACTTCGCCCCGCTCTTCGTCACGCTCGGGGCCGCCGGCTCCGACCTCACCGCCCAGCGCACGGCGGTGGACGGCTTCTGGATGGGCCTCTCGAAGCGCTCCCTCCAGTTCGGCACGGGTACGGCGTCCTAGGGGATCCGCGGCGGACCGGTGATGTCCTCGCCGATCACGAAGCCCCGGGCCGGCCCCTCGGGCACGGCCACCCCGGGCCCGTACGGCGCCCGCACCTCCGACGCGTACCGCGCCTCGCCGGGGACGGGGCCGGTCAACACGCTCACCGTGCCGTGGCCGTCGTAGTCGTCGACGATCACGTACACCGGGATCCCGGCCCGGGCGTACGCGCGGCGCTTGCGGACCCGGTCCCGCGCGACGTCCTGCGGCCCCGGGGCCACCACCTCCGCGACCAGGGGCACGCTCGAGGCCCTGATCCCGAGTTCGCCCCGGGCGGCGTGACCGGTGAGGTCGTCCGGGGCGAGCAGCACGTCCGGGGCCCAGGCCTGGTACCCGCCGACCACGTACATCGCCATGTAGGGGGCGAACGGCCCGCCGGCCAGGTGGGCCGCCAGCCGGTCCCGCAGCCGGTTCGCGGTGAGGGCGTGCGTGAACGGCCGCCCCACGCGCCACATCTCGATCAGGCCCTCCACGATCTCGACGCGGAAGGTCTCGGGCGGGTCGATGGCCTGCCAGGCCCGCCACAGGGCCTTGTCCAGCTCGGGGTCGGGGTCGGGGTCGGATGCGTGCCCGGGGCCGGCGGCCGGCGACGCGTGGGCGGGCCGTGGGATGTGTGCGATCACGAGCGGCACGCTACGGCCGCGATGTGGCATGCCGAAGGAATATGCCCGGGCTTCACCCGGACGGGGGCCGAATCACCCGCACGGACGTACGTCCGACGCCCGTGCGTCCGCCGCCGCGTCCGCCACCGGCCCGTCCGCCGCCGCGTCCGCCACCGCCCCGTCCACTGCCGGCCCGTCCGCCACCGCCCCGTCCACTGCCGGCCCGTCCGCCGCCCCCGCGTCCGCCCCCAGCCGCTTCTCGTACCACCGCACGTCCCAGTAGCGCCCGAACTTCCACCCCGCCTCCGTGAAGTCCCCGACGCGGCGGAAGCCGAAGCGTTCGTGGAGCCTGGCCGAGGCCCGGTTCGGCAGGGCGACGCCCGCGAAGGCGCGGTGCACCGGCTGCCGCGCCAGCTCGGCGAAGAGGGCCTCGTACAGCAGGGTGCCGATGCCCCGCCCCACCGCGTGCGGGGCGAGGTAGACGCTGACCTCCACCGAGGAGTCGTACGCCGGTTTCGGGCGGAACGGGCTGCTTGTCGTGTATCCGGCGATTCGATCGCCGGCCCGGGCAACCAGGAGCCGGTGCGGCCCGTCTTCAGGGTGGGAGCGCAGCCACGGGCGCCGCTGTTCCACGGTGAACGGGACCGTGTCGAATGTGACTGCGGTCTCACGGACGTAGTGGTTGTACAGCTCCGTGAGTTCCTCCAGGTCGGCCTCAAGGCCGGGCCTGACCTGCACGTTCTCGGTTTCTCGCAGCATGCCGCTACCTCCGGTCCGGGGGGTGGCGGGGCAGGATACTGCAAGATCCCGAAAAAGGGAGAGCGGCGTGGGAATTCTGTCCCGATTCCAGTCGTTGTTTCCTTTCGGAAGTGGGCATTCGGAAGAGTGTCCGAAGACGCATCGCGACCGATCCACCGCATCGCAAGGGAGCACGCATGGCAACCCGCGCCGTCGCCCGTCGTCAGTCCACGAGCAGCGCCCGCGCTGCGGGCGGGGAGACCGTCGACCGCGACCTGGTCGGCATGTACCTCGACGAGATCGCGCGTACGCCGCTGCTCGATGCCGCCAGGGAAGTGGAGCTCTCGCAGATCATCGAGGCGGGCGTGTACGCCCGGCAGATCCTCGACGGCGAGGTGGAGCGCGAAGGGGACGCGCCCTCCCGCGAGGAGCTGGAAGCCCTGGCCGCCGAAGGCGAGCGCGCCAAGGAAGTCTTCATCCGGTCCAACCTCCGCCTGGTCGTGGCCGTCGCCCGCCGCTACCCGCGCAGCGGCCTGCCCCTGCTCGACCTCATCCAGGAGGGCAACGCCGGCCTGGTCCGCGCCGTCGAGAAGTTCGACTACGCCAAGGGCTTCAAGTTCTCCACGTACGCCACGTGGTGGATCCGCCAGGCCATCACCCGTTCCATCGCGGACCAGTCCCGCACCATCCGCCTCCCCGTCCACCTCGTGGAGGAGCTCGGCCGGATCCGGCGGATCCAGCGCGAGTTCAACCGGGAGAACGGCCGGGACCCGGAGCACGCCGAGATCGCCGCCGAACTCGACTCCACCGAGAAGCGCGTGGGCGACGTACTGGACTGGGCGCGCGACCCGGTCAGCCTCAACATGCCGGTGGACGACGAGGGCGACACCCAGTTCGGCGACCTCCTCGAGGACACCTCCGCGATCTCGCCCGAGCAGTCCGTGCTCTCGCTGCTGCGCAGCGAGGAGCTCGAGGACCTCCTCGGCAAGCTCGACCAGCGCACGGCCTCCATCATCAAGATGCGCTACGGCATCGAGGACGGCCGCGAGCGCACCCTCACCGAGGTCGGCAAGCAGCACGGCCTGACCCGTGAGCGGATCCGCCAGATCGAGAAGCACGCCCTGCTGGAGCTCAAGCGCATGGCCCGGGACACCGGCTTCGACGCGGTGGCCTGACCGGCCCGCCTCGCGCTCCCGCCCCCGAACGAGCCCCGGTGCCTCCCCCCCCCTGGCGCCGGGGCTCCCCCGTGCCCGGGACGCCACCGAGCTGGCCGGGGGCCGGACCCCGGCCCAGCCGGCCCGCGCCCCGTCAGACCCCGGCCCGCGCCCCGTCAGATCCCGGCCCGGCCGGCCCGCGCCCCGCCGGCCCGCGCCAGCCGTGCGCCCAGCGCCCCGGCCGCCTCCGCCAGGAACGCCGGCTCCCGCACGGTGAACTCCAGCCCCGTCAGCGCCATCCGGGCCGCCAGCCACTCCGGCGCGTCCCCGCTCTCGAAGCGCACCCGCGCCCCGTCCGCCTCCCCGACGGCCGCCTCGCGCAGCCACGCCGGCAGCTCCTCGGGAGGCACGGCGAAGGACACGTCCACCGGGTACGTCCGGGTCCCCCGCAGTGCCCGCCGGACGAACTCGGACGCCTCCATCGGCAGCGGGCGCGGGACGAACCGGGCCCCCGTCGCGAAGGGCTCGCTCACCCGGTCCACCCGGAAGGTCCGCCAGTCCTCCCGCTCCAGGTCGTAGGCGACGAGGTACCAGCGGCTCCCCGTGCTCACCAGCCGGTACGGCTCCACCAGCCGGCGCGAATCCGCCCCGTCCCGCGCCCGGTACGCGAACCGCAGCCGTTCCGGCCCGGCCACCGCACCGGCCATCGCCGTCAGCGTCCGCGGGTCCACGCTCGGCCCGTCCCCCCGGGTCACCGCGACCGTCGCCGACTGCAGGGCGCCCACCCGGTGCCTCAGCCGGGCCGGCAGCACCTGCTCCAGCTTCGCGAGGGCGCGTACGGAGGCCTCCTCGACCCCCTCGATGGCGTGGCCGGCCCCCGCGCGCAGCCCCACCGCGATCGCCACCGCCTCCTCGTCGTCGAGCAGCAGCGGAGGCATCGCCGCCCCCGCGACCAGCCGGTAGCCGCCCTCCGCGCCCATCGTGGCCTCCACCGGGTACCCCAGCTCCCGGAGCCGCTCGATGTCCCGCCGGATCGTCCGCGCGCTCACCCCCAGCCGGCCCGCCAGCTCGCTGCCCGGCCACTCGCGCGGGGTCTGGAGCAAGGACAGGAGGCTGAGCAGCCGGGCGGGGGTGGTGTTCACAGGTCAAGATTGCCAGCCATGTAGGACACGATCTGCCCTACATGCGGTCTAGGTTTCTCTCCATGAGCACCGAGACGTCCATGGCATCGCCCGGAAGAAAAGAGAACGGGCCCGTACGAGAAGAGCGGAACGCCCTCGCCGAAGCAGCACCCGCACCCGACGCCCCCGGCGGATCCGCCGCCCCGGGCGACCGCCGCCGCTGGCTGGCCCTCGCCATCGTGATGACCGCGTCCTTCATGGACCTGGTCGACGTCACGATCGTCAACATCGCGATACCCAGCATGCGCCAGGACTTCGGCGCGTCGACCAGCGCCATCCAGTGGATCACCGCCGGCTACGCGCTCGCCTTCGCGGCCGGGCTGATCACCGGCGGCCGTCTCGGTGACATCTACGGCCGCAAGCGCCTCTTCCTCGTCGGCGTCGCCGGGTTCACCGTCGCCTCGCTGCTCTGCGGCATCGCGCCCGACCCGTCCGTGCTCGTCGCCGCCCGCCTCCTCCAGGGCGCCATGGCGGCCCTGATGGTCCCGCAGGTCCTCGCGATCATCCACGTCACCTTCCCGCCGCACGAGCGCGGCAAGGTCTTCGGCCTGTTCGGCGCGATCGTCGGCCTCGGCGCTGTCTCGGGCCCGATGCTCGGCGCCCTGCTCACCGAGTGGGACCTCTTCGGCCTCCAGTGGCGCACGATCTTCCTGATCAACCTGCCCGTCGGCATCGCGGCCGTGATCCTGGGCCGCAGGTTCATCTCCGAGTCCAAGGCCCCCAAGGCCCTGCGCCTGGACCTCGTCGGTGTCGTCCTCGCGACCCTGGCGCTGGTCATGCTGATCTTCCCGCTCACCCACGGCCGGGAGAACGACTGGCCGCTGTGGGGCTTCGTCTGCATGGCCGCCGCCCCCTTCGTCTTCGCCCTCTTCATCGCGTACGAGAAGCACAAGATCAAGAAGGACGGGTCCCCGCTGGTCGAGCTGTCCCTCTTCAAGGTCAAGAGCTTCGCCGGCGGCATCGCCGTCCAGCTGGCCTTCGGCCTCGTGACCGGCCTCTTCTTCCTGGTCTGGACGCTCTACATGCAGATGGGCCTCGGCTGGACCCCCCTGCACGCCGGCAGCACCGGCATCCCCTTCTCCATCGCCGTCTCCGTCGCCGCCGGCCTCTCGGTCGAGAAGCTCGTCCCGCGCTTCGGCCGCAAGGTGCTCCAGGCCGGCGCGCTGGTCATGGCCGCGGGCCTGCTCCTCTACATCTGGGAGTCCGGGCGCTACGGCATGGAGATCACCTCCTGGCAGATGGCCGCCCCGCTCGTCGTCATGGGCATCGGCATGGGCCTGATCGTCGCCCCGCTGAACGACACGATCCTGTCCCAGGTGCCGCGCGAGCACGCCGGCTCGGCGTCCGGCCTGATCAACACCACCGGACAGATGGGCAACGCGCTCGGCCTCGCCCTGACCTCCGTCGTCTTCTTCGGGTCCATCCAGGACGACCGGATCTTCGGGGTGCCGTACGTCGACGCCTTCCGCGGCGCGCTGTGGTGGGTCGTGGCGGTGCTCGTCGTGATCTTCGCGGTGATGTTCGTGCTGCCGCGCCGGCAGGTCCCGATGTCGGAGCGCGAGGGGGCCGTCGAGGGCGCCCACTGACGCCCTCCGCCTCAGCGGACATGCCCGCCCCTGCGGCGGGGATGTCCGGCCTCCTCCTCGGCACCGTCCGCGGTCCGGCCGGCGCCGACTGGATCGCCTGCTGCTGCGGCGGCCTGCCGCCCGGCCCGGACCACCGCTGGTACGCCGAACTCGTCCTCCCTCGGCGCGGGCGGACAGCTCCTGGTCACCGCCGAGGGCGCCCACCACGGCACGGCACCCGTCGCGGCGGACCGCAGCGACGTCGGCGCGGGCGACGCCGGCCGGCCGGCTTCCCGGCCGCGGGAGCCGGCTCCGCTGCCGGGCGCACCGCGGACGCCACCGGCGTCAGCGCACCCGGCCCCGCAGCTCCATCGCCCCGCGCGCGGCGGCCTCGTCCTCGTAGACCTCGCACATGTGCCGCCCGTCGGGCGTCGCCGTGTGCTCGACCTCCCACAGGCTGAACTCGCTCCCGTCCAGCAGGACGAAGGCGTGCTCGTACAGGCTGAAACCGGCGTCCCGCCCGTCGGCCAGGCACTGCCGGCCGCCGAACGCCTGCGTGATGTGGTGCGCGTACGCCGAACGCAGCAGCTCCGCCACCGTCTCACCCGGACGGTCGGCGTTCTCCGCGCGGCGCAGCACCCGCCGGGCGTGGTCGGCGGACTGCTCCCCCGTGTACTCGCGGCGGCGCTGGTGGGGCGGCGAGACGGCGAACAGCGCGCTCAGGGCGGCCAGGTCCTCGTCGAGGCCCTCCAGCCCCCCGTCCGCGCCGTCCGGGCCGTGCGCGCCGCCCGGAAGGCCGTGCGCGGCGGGCGGCGCGGGCTCCGAGGGGGCTCCGCCGCCCAGCCGGGCCACCGCCAGGCCCAGCTCGGCCTTGCTGCCGAAGACCTCGTAGCGGGTCTCGCGGTCGCCGCCCAGCCGGTAGGCCAGCTCCCAGAGGGAGGCCGCGCCCCCGTCGGACAGCAGGTAGGTGTGCCGGTGGGTCTCCCGCCACAGCCCCGCCGAGAGGCTGTGGTGCGTGGTGTACAGCGAAGAGCTGTGGGCGAGCGCCGTGCCGAGGCGCTCGACCAACCGGTCCGGCAGGTCGAAGGAGTTGAGGGCGCGGCCCAGGAGTCGCTCGAGGTGCGCCTCGGTTGTCTCGTACGGATCGCTCAAGGTGGGTCTCCAGGCCGTCGCAGCTTGTCACTTCGCGGAAGCACAACGTAGCCCCTGGCGCTGACTCCACGTCCGGGATTCGGTAAAACGTCCGGGAACCATCAGGGGTTCCCGCCACACCTTCAGGTCAACTTCCGTACGAAAGACCCTGGTTCGCTCCGGTCCAGCACATTGCGCGGCAGCATGGGCGGTATGGCAACGAACACAGTGGGCGTCCCCCGCCAGGAGGGCCGCCCCCGCATCCGCCCCGAGGGCGAACCGGGCACCCCCCGCGGGCTGGCCTGGCTGCTGGTGGTCACAGGGGCGGCCGGGCTGCTCGCCTCCTGGGTGATCACCCTCGACAAGTTCCTCCTGCTGGAGGACCCGGACTTCAAGCCCGCCTGCAGCCTCAACCCCGTGGTGTCCTGCGGCAGCGTCATGCAGAGCGAGCAGGCCGCCGCCTTCGGCTTCCCCAACCCGATGCTCGGGCTGGCCGGTTACGCCGTCGTGGTCTGCGTCGGCGCCGGCCTGCTGGCCGGTGCCCGCTACCGGGGCTGGTTCTGGCTGGGACTGAACGCCGGGACGCTCTTCGGCACCGGCTTCTGCGCCTGGCTGATGGTCCAGTCCCTGTACGAGATCAACGCGCTGTGCCTGTGGTGCTGTCTGGCCTGGGTGGCGACCCTGCTGATGTTCTGGGCGGTCACCGCCCGCAACGTCCGCACCGGGGACCTGCCCGCCCCCGGTGCGCTGCGGGCCCTGTTCACCGACTTCGCCTGGGCGCCGCCCGCCCTGCACGCCGGGGTGATCGGGATGCTGGTCCTGACCCGCTGGTGGGACTTCTGGACGGGCTGACGGGACGGCCGGCCGGCCGTACGCGTACGAGGGCCCCGGCGGCTGGACGCCGCCGGGGCCCTCGTGACTTCGCTCCTGGGGACCCGGGGGACCCTGGCCGGTGGGGGCCGAGCGGAGGGGTCAGCTGCCGACGGAGCCGTTGCCCGACAGGACCGGGATGTTGCTCAGGATGTGGGAGAGCGGCTCGTCACCCTTGGCCTGGGTGGAGTTCTCGGTGCACTGCTGGTTCTGCGGGTTGGACAGGACGTTGATGTCCTGGACACCGATGTTGAGCAGGGCGACGAGCGACTGGGCGTTGACCTTGGCGGGCAGACCGATGCAGGGCTTGTTGAGGGTGCCCTGGACCA
The DNA here is from genome assembly GCF_055575515.1 of Streptomyces sp. NPDC034086. Lineage (NCBI taxonomy): Bacteria > Bacillati > Actinomycetota > Actinomycetes > Kitasatosporales > Streptomycetaceae > Streptomyces > Streptomyces sp. NPDC034086. The sequence continues at coordinate 22,802 of NZ_JBVISM010000010.1, forward strand.
GGCCGAGCTGGGGGCTCATGTCGCCGGTGGTCTTCTGGTTGCCGTAGATCTGCTGGGCACCGTTGCCGTTGACGGTGTTGATCCCGTTGTCGTTGCCGATGGCCATGGCCGGAGCGGCGCCCGCGCCGACGGCGGCGGCGGTGACCGCAGCGGCGGCCATGATCTTCTTGAGCATCATTGATCCTTCATGTCGCACGAGTGCCCGCGAGTGGAGCGCCCTGGTCAACCCCCGTGCCGCCGGGTTGGTTCCGCTCCTTCACTCAAACGGCTCGTCCGGGGAGGTCTTTTCCCCGGTGCGGGTGAGGCGGCTCCGGACGTCTGCCCGAAGCCCGTACGCAGCCCCAGGGCGCCGGCGTACCCGCTCAAGATCGTGTTGCGCTCCGTAGAGACCGTGCGCACGGTGGGTAAGGAATCGGATTGTTCCCGTCCGCTTTCGCGACCACCGAAGGAAGTCCCCATGCGCACGAAGCCGTCCCGCCTCCGCGTCCTCGTCCCCTCGGCCCTCGCCGTCGTCATACTGTCCGGCGCGGCCGCCCCCGCGGTGGCCGCCGACGGCGGCGGTGCGGCGGCGTCCCTGGAGAACCGGACGGCCGCGGTGCAGGAGCAGATCGAACGGATCGAGGAGATCGGGGCGGCGGCCCCCGGCCGCGTCGCGGCCGGCCCGATCGACGACCTCCTGGCGGGCCTGACCAAGACGCTCAACGACCTGTTGTCCTCCCTCGCGGGCCTGCTGCCCGACGGGGTGAAGCTGCCGCCGATCGAGCTGCCGAAGCTCCCGGAGATCAAGCTGCCGGAGCTGCCCGCGGGAGTGACCGTCCCGCCGGTCACCCTCCCGGCCGTGCCGAAGGTGCCGGCCACTCCGGCGACCCCCGCGCAGCCGGCGACCGGGGTGATCCCCGAACTGCCCGACATCCCGGATGTACCGGACATTCCCGTCCGTAGTTAGCGCGGCCGCGGAGCCCGACGGGCGCCATGGTTACGACTATTGGGCCGAACAGGTCTGCTTCGGCCCGGATTCGGCTCGCGGCCGTGTCGTCCGGGAAGCTGGACCGTTTCGCTTCATGTGAGCCCCGGATCGGGGCAGGACATCGAAGAGAAGGTGCACTCCCCATGAACTCTGCTGCCAAGAAGGCCGCTGTGGCCCTGGCCTCCGCTGGTCTCGCTGTGGCCGGTGCCGCCGGCGCCGCCTCCGCCGACGCCTCGGCCGAGGGTGCGGCCGTGGGCTCCCCCGGTGTTCTCTCGGGCAACCTGGTCCAGGTCCCGGTCCACGTCCCGATCAACGTCTGCGGCAACTCCGTGGACATCATCGGCGTACTGAACCCGGCGTTCGGCAACGTCTGCGTCAACGACTGACGTACGTACAGTCGGCACCACACGACTGTGGGCGCCCCCGGCATCGCCGGGGGCGCCCACAGTCGTTCCCGGGCTGCTCAGTTCTGGCCGCCGTTGAGCTGTACGCCGCCGAGCAGCGGGGAGACCTTGGTCGCGCCGTTCGCCAGGCCCAGCACCTTGCCGGGGGCGTTGTTGCGGAGGTCGTTGACGCCCTGGGCGGTCTGGAGGACGCCGCCGATGGTGTCGTTCTGCTCGGCGAGGGCCGCCCCCACCGTCTCGGGCGCGGAGTCGACGACGGGCTCGACGGCGCTCAGCATCGTGTTCCAGCCGGCCGGCAGGCTCATCGGGGGTCCCGCGGGCGCCTCCGCCGCGAAGGCGGGGGCCGCCGCTCCGAGCGCGGCGACGGAGCCGACGACGACAGCGGCGGCCTTGGAGAGCTTCATTATCGAAATCCTCTTCTTTTCGTGGACAGGAGTACCGGCGGCGACCGTCGCGCCGCTTTCGACCTGGGTAACGATTACCGGCGGATACGGAAACGCCGGCCCGGGGGAAACGCCGGCCCGCGGACGCACGGCAGCGGCCGGAGAACCCGTCGAAGGATTCTCCGGCCGATATTTATTCTGATTACCGGTATTCCCGGTCAGTTGATCCGGGACCTGCGGTACAGGATCGCGCCGCCGAGGAGCAGGGCGGAGGCGAGGGCCGCCATGGCCGAGACCTCGCCCGCTCCGGTGGCCGCCAGCTCGGGCGCGCTCACCCGGGCGGGCGCGGGAGCCGGCGGGGCCCACTCCGGGGCCGGTGCCGACGCCGGGGCGGAGGCCGGGGGCAGGTGGACCGGGAGGTCACCGGCCGGGGCCGCGGGGGGCTGGTCCGCCGGGGGGAAGGCCTCCGGGACGGGGAGCGGCGCGGGCGCGGGCCGCTGCGGCTGGCTGCCGTGCGGCGGACGCGGAGCGGGGACCTCCGCGGCGGGCGGCGCGGGCGCCGGGGCCGGGAGCGTGTGGGGCTGCTCCTCGGGCTGGGGGAGGGGTGCCGGGAGGGTGTGGGGCGGCTCCTCGGACTGGGGGGTCTGCGGCGGGGGAGCCGGCGCCGGTGCGGGCTGGGGCGCGGGCTGCGGAGCCGGGAGCGGCGCGGGCATCGGGGCCGGGGCCGGGAGCGGAGCCGGGTGCTCGGCCTCGGGGGCCGGCTTCGGCTCGGGCTTCGGCTCGGGGTGCCGCGGGGCCGGGGCGGGAGGCGCGGGGTGGGGTGCCGGGTGCTCCGCGCGGGGCGGCTGCGGCGGGTGGTCGTCGCACTCCTCCTCACCCTGGCCGGAGCCGTCGTGGCCGCCGCCGTGGCCGCCCTGGTGCCGGGGCGGCGCGGGAGGCTCGTGGCGGGGCGCCCCGGGGCGCGGTGCGGCGTGCTTGGGGGCGTGCGCGCGGGGTTCCCCGTACGTGCGCTCCTCTTCGTGGCGCTGGCGGGGCAGTGCGTGCCGGCCGCCCTGGTGCTCCTCGAGGTAGCGCTCGAAGGCCTCGGCGTGCTCGGGGCTCAGGTAGCGCTCGTAGTCGTGCCCCGTGTGGTGGCCGGTGCCGGATCCGGTGGAGTTGACGCAGGTGTTCCCCATCGCCGGGTTGAGCGCCGCACCCCCGTCCACGCTGTTTCCGCACAGGTTCGGCGTGACCGTGACCGGTACCGAGACGCTGTTGCCGGACAGCACACCCGGCGAATGCGAGGCCTCGGCCGTCGCTCCTGGATGTGCGCAGGCCACGCCGGTCGCGATCGACAGCAGACTCGAGGCGGCCGCGGCAGTGAGCACCCCCTTGCCCAGTACCTGTCGGCTCAGTACCTGTCGCATGGGTCCTTCCCTGTCTACCGGCGCGCGGGCCGGTGGTGAATCGAAGGTGGCCCCGGAGCGCACCGCCGTGCACTCCGAGGCCACCCCGAGGAGGTCTGCCCTTGCGGGCTCAGACGCTGCGTCAGGCGTTGACGCAGGTGTTGCCGAAGGCCGGGTTGAGCAGGGCGATGATGTCGACCGTGTTGCCGCAGACGTTCACCGGGATGTGCACGGGGACCTGGACGACGTTGCCGGACAGGACGCCGGGGGAGCCCGTGGCGACTCCGGTCGCGTCGGCGTCGGCCATGGCAGGGGAAGCGACACCGGCGGCCATCAGCGTGCCGGCGGCCAGTACCACTGCCTTCTTGTACTTCATTTTCTTTCGATCCTTCCCGCAGAGGTGTATCCGCTGCATGAACAACAACGAGTGGGTCCGGTAAAAGAAACCGCGAATTAGGCGGGCTTGCCGGGCAATTCACTCCGACGCCGCAGGAGGCCGGTCCCCGAATTGGGAGCCGCTTTTCCGGTAATTCCGGAGGGGTGTCGGAACGGAATGTGCCCGGCACGCGGCGAGGCCGCCGCGACCCGGGGGGTGCGACGGCCTCGCTCGGGGTGCTGCGCGATCAGCTGCCGGCGGAGACGTTGCCGGAGAGGATCGGGATGTTGTCCAGGATGTGCGAGAGGGCCTCGTCGCCCTTGGCCTGGGTGGAGTTCTCGGTGCACTGCTGGTTCTGCGGGCTGGACAGGACCGGGATGTCCTGGACGCCGACGTTGACCAGCGCGAGGATCGACTGGGCGTTGACCTTGGCCGGGAGGGCGATGCAGGGCTTGTTGAAGGAGCCCTGGATCAGCGCCATCTGCGGGCTCATGTGGCCGTAGGTGGCCTGGTTGCCGTAGATCTGCGCGGAGTTGTTGCCGTTGACGGTGTTGATGCCGTTGTCGTTCCCGACCGCCATCGCCTGCGGGGCCATGGCGGCGCCGAGGCCCACGGTGGAGGCGGCAACCGCTGCGCCGGCCACAAGCTTCTTGATCATTATCGTCCCTTTTTTGCAGGATTGCCCGGTACTGGAGCACCCGGATCAACGGCCCCGCTCCGGCTCGGGTTGCGTGGCTTCACCCGGATGCCGCCGTTTCGGGCCGCACGGTTGACGTTCAGGCGTTCGCGCAGGTGTTGCCGAAGGCCGGGTTGAGCAGCGAGATGACGTTGACGGTGTTGCCGCAGACGTTCACCGGGAGGTGGGCGGGCACCTGGACCAGGTTGCCGCTCAGGACGCCGGGGGGAGCCGGCGGTGACGCCCTCCGCCGTGGCCCCGCCGTGCGCGGAGGCGAGGCCCGCGCCGCCCATCAGTGCCGCCGCGCCCGCCACCGCCACGGTGCCGCCGCGCGTCAGCTTCTTCTTCGCCGCCGCATTTCCTTTCGGCCCGAGCGATGGTGCACCGGCATAACGACCCGCCCGGGAAGAGGGTGCGTGCCATCGCCCAAAAGGCCGTACAAGCGAGTCCGGCGTGATTTCCAGCCCGATTTCTGACAAAGTTCACTCCTGTTTTGTTCCCTTGATCGAAAATGGAGACAGGGCATGGGTTCCTCCCGCAGAATCCTCGGCACGCTCGGCCTGCTGTCCTGCCTCACGCTTTCCGCACACCTGCCCCCGGCGGACGCCGCGGCGGCCGCCGGAGCGCGCGAATCACCCCGCGTTCCCTTCACGCAGCGCTACCAGGCCGTCCAGCACGGCGGGCTGGTCAGGGCCTCCAACTCCGCCCTCGGCTGCCGCCGCGAGGAGAGCGAGCGGGCCGAGTCGTGCGCCGAGGTCAAGAAGGGCGCGGCCGGGGTCAACAGCGACTTCGAGATGGTCCACGACGAGGTCGACGCGGACCCGGACACCGACAACTCCACCCGGGCCGAGCTCAAGGTCCCGAAGGGCGCGAAGGTCTCGTACGCACGCCTGTACTGGGGCGGGAACCTGCGGGTGGGGGAACAGAAGCCGCCGGAGGACAACGGCCGGGTGATGGTCGCCGGGCCGGGGGGCGGGTACCACTCGGTGCTGGCCGACACCGTGATCGGGCACCACGCCGACCAGGGCGGCGACGCCTACCAGGCCTCGGCCGACATCACCCCGATGGTGCGCAAGGGCGGGGCGGGGATGTGGACCGTGGCCCAGCTCAACGCCGCCGTGGGCCACTCCGACGTGGGTGCCTGGGGCGGCTGGACGCTGGTGGTCGCCTACGAGCACCCGCGGGAGCCGCTGCGCCGGATCTCGGTGTGGGACGGCTTCGAGTCGCTGAAGGCCGGGGCCGGCGGCGCCGCGGGCGGGACGGTGCGGGTCGCCGGCCTCAACGTGCCGCCCGGCGCTTCCGGGAAGGCCGGGGTCGTCGCGTACGACGGGGACCGCGGGACCCTCGGGGACTCACTCACCGTGACTGCGGACAGTGGCCGCCGGGTCAGTGTCAGCGATGCAGAAAATCCTTTTAATGATGTTATGAATTCCACCATCACGGAATTCGGACGTCCCTCGTTCGTGCGACAGCCCGAACATATGAATAGTCTCGGATATGACGCGGACGTGTTCGACCTGAGCCCCGTCCTGTCCGGTGGCGCCCGCACCCTGGACTTCCGGTTCGCGGGTGAAAGCCAAGGTCAATTCCTCGGTGTGCTCTTCGTTCAGACAGACGCGCGCCGCTGAACGCAGGAGACCACTCCCCGTGCGCAAACCACCCACGCCGGGCCCGTCACCAGCCGGTGCCGGTTCCTCCTTCACCGTCCTCCACCTCGTCCAGCCCGTCGACGGAGGCGTCGCCCGCGTCGTCACCGACCTCGTACGGGCGCAGACCGCCGCCGGACTGCGCGTCCTCGTCGGCTGCCCGCGCGGCGGCCGGCTCACCGACGACGCCCGCGACGCCGGGGCCGAGGTGCACGCCTGGCGCGCCGGGCGCTCCCCCGGCCCCGCGCTGCCCGCCGAGGTCCTCGGCGCCGCCCGGCTGATCCGCGCCCTGGGGCCCGACCTGCTGCACGCCCACAGCGCCAAGGCGGGCCTCGCCGCACGGCTCGCCGTACGCGGCTCCGTCCCCACCGTGTTCCAGCCCCACGCCTGGTCCTTCGACGCCGTCGGAGGCGCCACCGCCGCCCTCGCGCTGCGCTGGGAACGGGCAGGCGCGCGCTGGGCCGACCGGGTGCTCTGCGTCAGCGAGGCCGAACGCCGCGCCGGCGCGTCCGAGGGCATCACCGCCCACTGGTCGGTGATCCGCAACGGCGTCGACCTCGCCCGCTTCCGCCCGCCCCGCGGACCCGACGGTGGCCGCGCCGAGGCCCGGGCCGCACTCCGGCTGCCGGACGAAGGACCGCTCGCCGTCTGCGTCGGCCGGCTCTGCCCGCAGAAGGGCCAGGACATCCTGCTCCAGGCCTGGCCGGAGGTACTGGGCACCGTCCCCGGAGCCCGCCTCGCCCTCGTCGGCGACGGCCCCGACGGCGAGCGGCTGCGCCGCACCGCACCCCCCGGCGTCCACTTCGCCGGAGCCGCCGCGGACATCCGACCGTGGCTTCACGCCGCCGATCTCGTTGTACTGCCGTCGCGGTGGGAAGGCATGGCGCTCGCCCCGCTCGAAGCCATGGCCTGTGGCCGCCCGGTCCTGGTCTCCGACGTCAGCGGTGCCCGGGAAAGCCTGCCGTCCGGCCAAGGACGGCTCTGTCTGGTACCGCCGGAGGACCCGACGGCGCTGGCCAAGGCCCTGGGACGGCTGCTCGCCGAACCGCGGCTGCTCACCGAACTCGGGGAGCAGGCCCAGCAGCACGCCCGGACGGAGTTCGACGTGCGGCGGACCTCGGACGCGGTCACCGGCCTGTACCACGAACTGCTGGGCAGGCCCCGGCCCTTGAACCAGGAGCGCATCAGCCGATGACGATGGACAGCGCACCCGCCCGGCACACCGGGCAGGGCGGCACGGGGCACGCCGGCGGCAGCGCCTTCGCCCCCGCGGCTCCCGCCGAAACCCGCCGTGCCGTGACCGCCATCCACCCCCCGCGCGGGCCCCGCGCCGACCGGGCGCGCGCCGCCCTGCGGCCCCAGCGGGCCCGCCGCCGCGAAACCGTCGCCGCGCTGCTGACCACCGACGCGCTGGCCGCCGTCGTCACCGCGACCGCCCTCCCCGCCGGCGCCGTACCCCCCGAGGCCGTGCTGCCCGCCGCGGCCCTGCTCACCGCCCTGCACGCGCAGGCCGGGCTCTACCGGCCCCGCCTCGCCCCCTCCGCGCTGCGCGACGCGCCCGCGCTCGCCGCACGGGCCGCCGTGCTCTGGTGCGGTGCCGGCGCCGTGCTCGCCGCCGTCGCACCGCAGCGCGCCCTCGGCTGGCGCGCGCTGCTCGGCGCCGTCTGCGTCCAGGTCGTCCTCGCCTGCGCCGGACGCGGGTTCGTCAACCAGCTCCGCCGCCGCGCCGCCGTACGACGCCCCGTCTCCGCGCTCGTCGTCGGCACCGGCGAGGGCACCGGCACCATCGCCGCCGCCCTGCACGGCCGCCCCGAGTACGGACTGCGCCCCGTCGGGATCGCCGACACCGCCGCACCCGCCGGCGGCGCTGACGGCGGCCAGCTCCCGGTCCTCACCACCCACGAGGACATCCGGCGCGCCGTCATCCAGAACTCCGTCCGGCACGCCGTCTTCACCCGGCCCCCCGAGGCCGACGAACGCACCGCCTCCCTCGTCCGGCTCTTCCACGACCACGGCTGCCGGCTCTGGCTCGCCGACCCGGCCGGGACCGCCAAGGTCACCGGCATGCGCGTCGCGCAGCCCGCCGACCACCTGTGGGGGTACGCCGTACAGCCGCTGCTGCCACGGCCCTCCCGGCCGCTGGAACGGGCCGCGAAGCGGGCCGTCGACTCCTGCCTCGCGGCCCTCGCGCTGCTCGCCGCCGCCCCCGTGATGGGCGCCTGCGCCCTCGCCGTACGGCTCTCCGACGGACCCGGGGTGATCTTCCGGCAGGAGCGGGTCGGCCTCTACGGACGGCCCTTCACCCTGCTGAAGTTCCGCACCCTGCGCGCCGACGAACACGAGTCCGCCACCCGCTGGACCGTCGCCGGGGACCGCCGGATGAGCCCGGTCGGCTCCTTCCTGCGCAAGTCCTCGCTCGACGAGCTGCCCCAGCTGTGGAACGTCGTACGGGGTGACATGAGCCTGGTCGGGCCGCGGCCCGAACGCCCCTTCTTCGTCGCCAAGTTCAGCACCGTCCACCCCGGCTACGAGGCCCGCCACCGGATGCCCGTCGGCATCACCGGACTCGCCCAGATCAACGGGCTGCGCGGGGACACCTCCATCGAGGACCGGGCCCGCTTCGACAACCACTACATCGACACGTGGTCGCTGTGGCAGGACCTGTGGATCCTGGCCCGCACCGCGGCCTCCTTCTTCCGCTTCCGGCTGGGAGGGAGCTGAGCATGAGCCTCGCCGTGTCCGCTCCCCCGCCCCCGCTCGACACGGGCCCGCTGCGCCGGCACTGGCCGCTGCTGCCGCTCGCCGCGACGGTCCTCTTCCTCCTCGCCCCGCTCCCCGCCGGGGACGCCACCGCCTCCGGGAAGGTCGGCCCCGCCGACGCCGCCTCGCTGCTGCTCGTCCTCGTCTGCGCCGTCCAGGCCCTGCGCGGCCGGGTGCGGACCCTGACTCCGCTCGGCGTCGTCGTGCTCGGCGCCCCGGGCATCGGGCTCGCGGTCGCCACGGTGACCGCCGGGGACCCGTACGCCGCCCTGCCCGGGTTCGTGCGCTACCTCCAGGTCTTCGTCCTGGTCCCCGCAGCCGTGGTGCTGCTGGTGCGCGACGCCCGGGAGTTCCGGATCACCGCCGGGTGCTTCGTGGTCCTGGCGCTGGTCCAGGGAGCGGTCGGGGTCGCGCAGTACGCCACCCACACCGGGGCCTCCTACCAGGGCGAGGACGTCCGCGCCGTCGGCACCTTCGGTCCCGGCGACGTGATGGGCATGGCCACCGTCGTCGCGTACGGGCTGGTCGTCGCCACCGCCGCCGCGCTCGCTCCCGGACTGCCCCGCAGGGTCCGCCGGATCGCCGGGGGCTGCGCCCTGGCACTGGTCCTGCCGCTGGTGCTGTCCTTCAGCCGGGGCGCCTGGATCGCCACCCTGGGCGCGGCGGTGCTGGTGATGGCCATGGCCGGGATCCGGCGGGCCCTGCGGGTGCTGGTGGCGCTGTCGGCGCTGGGCGTGGTCCTCGTCGGCGGGCTCGGAGTGGGCTCCGAGATGGTCGCGGAGCGGCTGACCTCGATCACCCAGGTGTCCAGCGCCCCCGACCAGTCGGTGACCGACCGGTACACGATGTGGGCCGCCGCCGGGTCCATGTGGCGCGAACGCCCCGTGGTGGGGGTGGGCCTCAAGGGCTTCCCCGCGCACCGCGACGGACACTCCTCGCTGGGACTGTCCTCGGGCAGCGACACGGCGGGCGCCGGGCAGGCCTTCATCAAGCAGCCGCTGCTGTCCCCGCACAACATGTACCTCCTCATCCTCAGCGAACAGGGCCTGACCGGGCTGCTCGCGCTGGCGGGCGGCTGGGCCGCGCTCCTGGTCGCGGGTCTGCGGCGGTACGCGGCGGGGAGCGACCGCGCGGTCCGGGACTGCGGGCTGATCGCGACCGGGCTGCTCGTGTGGCAGCTGACCGACTTCCTGTACGCGGACATCGGCGGCCCGTCGACCGTGCTGACCGGCGTGATCATCGGACTCGCGGCGTGGTGGGCCCTGCCCTCCGGGGCACGCGCGGACGGCCCCGCCTCCGGGCCCGGCCCGCGGGCCGTCGAGGGGCCGGCCACCCGGTGACCGACACGACGCCCTGGCGGCGGCCCGCGGCCGCGGCGACCGAAGTCGCCGCGGCCGCGGGCTCCACGGCCACCCCGGGCCCGTGCCCGGCCCCCGGCGCGGGCCCGGGCGGCACCGGGGCCGCGGGCGCGGCCGGGGTCACGGGCCGCACCGGGATGACCGGAACGGGCGGCACCGGGCTCACCGGAACGGCCGGCGCGGGGGTCACCGGGCTCACCGGAACGGCCGGCGCGGGGGTCACCGGCGCGGGCCGACCGGCGGCCCGGCGGCCGCGCCGGGCCGCCGGAGCGGTGCCGGGCGGCCGGCGCGGCGGACCCGCCGCGCCGGCGGGGCGGCGCCAGGACGGACCCGGGCCCGGGAACGGCGCCCCCCTCGGACGGTTCCTCGCCAAGGCCGCCGCCGTCACCGCCGGACTGACCGCGGCCGGAGCCGTGTTCGGACTCGTACGGGACCAGACCATCGCGCACCTCTTCGGAGCCGGGCACGACAGCGACGCCTTCCTGATCGCCTGGACCGTGCCCGAGATGGCCTCGACCCTCCTCATCGAGGACGCCATGGCCCTGCTGATGGTGCCCGCCTTCAGCCACGCCCTCGCCCGCCGGGCCGCCAGCCGGGCCGGGCTCACCCGCATGGAGGCCCGCGCCGCCGACCCCGTACGGCTCCTCGTCGGGGCGACCCTGCCCCGGCTCGTCGTGTTCCTCGCCGCCGTGGCCTCCGTGCTCGTCGTGGCCGCGCCGCTCGTCGTCGCCGTCCTCGCACCCGGCCTGCCCGACCCCGAACTCGCCGTCCAGTGCACCCGGATGACCGCACTCACCGTCGTCACCTTCGGCATCGCCGGGTACTTCAGCGCCGCCCTGCGCGCCCACCGCTCGTTCCTGCCGCCCGCCGCGATCTACGTCTCGTACAACGTCGGGATCATCGGCACCATGATCACCCTCCACGCGCTGTGGGGGGTGCGGGCCGCCGCCGCCGGGGTCGCCGTCGGCGGAGCACTGATGGTCCTCGTCCAGCTCCCCGCCTTCGTCCGCAACGTGGGCTTCGCCCCCAGCCGCGCCAAGGGCGCCCCGCGCAGCCAGCGCGCCCGCGACCGGCCCACCCTCATCGCCTTCGGCGTCATCGCCCCCGTCATCTTCTTCGCGGTGTTCCGGCAGTCCCAGGTACTCGTCGAACGCTTCCTCGCCGCCTCCCTACCGCCCGGCGCCATCTCGCACCTCAACTACGCGCAGAAGGTCGCGCAGATGCCGATGGTGCTCTCCCTGATGATCTGCACCGTCACCTTCCCCGTGGTCGCCCAGGCCATGGCCGGCGGGGAACGCGAGAAGGCCCGCCGCAGGGTCGAACAGGACCTCGCCCTGGCCTCCCTCGCCGTCCTCATGGGCACCGCCCTCGTCATCGGCTACGCCCCGCAGATCATCCACGTCCTCTTCGAACGCGGGGCCTTCACCCACCAGGACACCCTCGCCACCGCCTCCGCGATGCGGGTCTACGGCCTCGGCCTCCTCGGCCACTGCCTCGTCGGCGCCCTCTCCCGGCCCTTCTTCTCCACCACCCGGCCCGTCTGGTTCCCCGCGCTCGCGATGGCCGCCGGACTCCTCGTCAACATCGTCGCCGGAGCCCTCGCCGTCCGCTGGTGGGGCACCTACGGCATCGCCGCCGCCAACGCCGCCGGCATCACCACCACCGCCGCCCTGCTCCTCACCGGCCTCGGCTCCCGCGTCATCGCCATCCAGGTCCGCCGGGTCGCCGTCAGCATCGGCCGGCTCACCGCCGCGGCCGCCGCCGCCTGCGGCACCGGCTGGCTCGCCGGCCCGATGATCGCCGACCCGCTGCTCAGCGCCGCACTCGGCTGCCTGCTCGTCCCCGCCATGTTCGGAGCCACCGGGATGGCCATACGGGCGCTGGAGATCACCGCCCTGCCCGGCCAGCTCGCCCAGCTCGGCTCCCGCACCGCCGCCCGGATCACCCAGCTCACCCAGAGGTTCCGCAATGTCCGCTGACACCGACACGGCCGCCGCCGTGACGGACCCCGCCCGCCGGGTCACGTCCCCGTGGGTCCTGATGTACCACTCGGTCGCCGAGTTCACCGACCCCGCCGAGGACCCGTACGGGATCACCGTCACCCCGGCCGCCCTGGAGGCCCAGCTGCTGTGGCTGCGCGCCAGGAAGCTGCGCGGCGTCGGCGTCGGCGAGCTGCTGCGCGCCCGCGCCGCCGGACGCGGCCGCGGCCTCGTCGGACTCACCTTCGACGACGGCTACACCGACTTCCTGACCCGCGCCCTGCCGCTGCTGCGCCGCTACGACTGCACGGCCACCGTGTTCGTGCTGCCGGGGCGGCTCGGCGTCGACAACGTGTGGGACCCGCTGGGCCCCCGCAAGCCGCTGCTCACCGCCGAGCAGATCCGCGAAGCCGCCGCCGCGGGCCAGGAGATCGGCTCGCACGGCCTGCTCCACCAGGACCTCACCGCCGTCCCCGACGACGTCCTCCAGCAGGAGCTCCGCGGCAGCCGCGACCTCCTGCGCGAACTCACCGGCACCCTGCCCGAGGGGTTCTGCTACCCGTACGGGCACCTCGACGGCCGCGTCGTCGAAGCCACCCGCGCGGCCGGCTACGACTACGCCTGCGCGATCTCCCCCGGCCGGCTCGAGGGCCGCCACGCCCTGCCGCGCACCCACGTCAGCCAGGCCGACGGACCCGCGCGGCTGCGCGTCAAGCAGGCCCGGCACCGGGCGCGCGAGCTGCGCAGGAAGGTGCTGCGGTGAAGGACGTCAAGGCCCTGCACATCATCACCGGGCTCGGTGTCGGCGGCGCCGAGCAGCAGCTGCGCCTGCTGCTGCGGCACCTGCCGATGCCCTGCGACGTCCTGACGCTGACCAACCCCGGACCCGTCGCCGAGGGGCTGCGCGCCGACGGCGTCCGGGTCGTGCACCTGGGCATGCGCGGCAACCGCGACCTGGGCGCCCTGCCCAGGCTGGTCCGGTTCGTCCGCCGCGGCCGCTACGACCTGGTCCACACCCACCTGTACCGGGCCTGCGTGTACGGGCGCCTCGCGGCCCGGCTCGCCGGGGTCCGCGCCACGGTGGCCACCGAACACTCCCTCGGCGAGGGCGAGATCGAGGGCCGGCCGCTGACCGGCGGGGTACGGGCCCTGTACCTGGCGAGCGAGCGGCTCGGCGCGGCCACCGTCGCCGTGTCCGACACCGTCGCCGCCCGGCTGGAGGGGTGGGGGGTGCCCGCCGCCCGGGTACACGTGGTTCCGAACGGGATCGAGGCCGCTCGCTTCCGCTACGACGAGCGCGTACGCCGCGCCGCCCGGACCCGGACCGGGCTGCCGGAACGCGCCTTCGTGGTGGGCGGCGTCGGGCGGCTGGTCCCGGGCAAGCGGTTCGACGTACTCGTGAGGGCCGTCGCGGCACTCCCCGGCGCGCACCTGCTGCTGGCCGGGGACGGCCCCGAGCGGGCCGCGCTGCGGCTGCTCGCCGCCGAACTGGGCGCCCAGAGCCGGATCCACCTGCTCGGCGAGCGGGACCCGCTGGGCGACAGCCCCGACGGGCGCACCCCCGGGATCCCCGCCCTGCTGGCCGCCATGGACGTCTTCGTCTCCCCGTCGCGGGAGGAGGCGTTCGGGCTCGCCGTCGTCGAGGCGCTGGCCGCCGGGCTGCCCGTGCTGCACGTGACCTGCCCCGCCATCGACGACCTCCCCGCCGCGCAGGCCCCGGGGGCCCGGCGGATCGGCACCGGCACGGAGGAACTGGCCGCCGCGCTGCGCGGGCACATGGAGGCGGGCGCGCGCCGGCTCCCGCCGCCCCCGGTGGTGCGCCGGTACGACATCGCGCGTACCGCCCGCCGGCTGCTGGACGTGTACGACCTCGCGCTGGCCGGGCCGGGGCGGGACGGCGCGCCTGGGCGGGACGGCGGGCCGGGGCGGGACGACGCGCCTGGGCGGGACGGCGGACCGGTCCTGGACGCCGGGCCGGTCCTGGACGCCGGGCCCGCGTCCGCGGCGGGGCCGGACGCCGACGCCGGCCGGCGTGCCGCGGGGAGCGCCGTGGCCGTGCCCGGCCCCGCGCCGCGGACACCCGGCGGGCCCGCCGCGGCCGCGCCGGACGGCAACGGCTGACCCCGATCCACACACCCGGCCGGGGGACCGGCCGGGACCGAACGACCCCCTCGACCCAGGAAGGCACGCACATGGCCGACACCCCCGACCAGAAGAAGTCCGACCACCGCTCCGGGAAGAAGCGCCGACTGCCGCTGCCGCCGCCCGCCTGGTGGCCCCTGCCCGCCTGTGCCCTGCTCGGTCTGGCCGCGGGCGGCGCGTACGGGGCGCTCAAGGCCCCCGAGTACGCCGCCACCAGCTACGTCGTGGCCGTCCCGAACGAGACCACCGAGCCGGCCACCGCCCTCGGCTTCGCCCAGGCCTACGGCCGCATCGCGACCAGCAGCTCCACCCTCGCCTACGCCCAGCCCCGCGCCGGCATCGCCGCCCGGCAGCTGCGCACCCAGGTCCGCGCCGAGACCTCCCCCGACTCCCCGATGATCGCCATCACCGGCACCTCCGAGAGCCCCTCGGAGGCCGCCGACATCGCCAACGCCGTCGCCGACGCCCTCTCGCTGAGCAGCAACCAGGCCGCGAAGAACACCGGGGTGCAGCTGCTGCTCTTCAACCAGGCCGTCGCGCCCACCGACCCCGCCTCCCCGTCCGCCCCCGTCAGCGGCGCCGTCGGACTGTGCGCCGGCGGGCTCCTCGGCGGGCTGTGGATGCTGGCGCGTCCGGCCCGCCGCAAGGAGCGCGGGGGGAGCCCGGTGGCGGAGGAGTACCCCTCGCTGCCCGCCCAGGGCGAGCACTGCGAGACCAAGGAGAAGGAGCCCGTGCGATGACGCCGGGCTCCGCCGGGGCCCTGACGGTGACGCTGTGCCGGGACTCCCGGCAGTTCGCCGCGCTGGAGGAGTCCTGGAACCGGCTCGTCCGGAACTGCCCCACCGCCACCCCCTTCCAGAGCCACGCCTGGCTGCACTCCTGGTGGCTGTCGTACGGGAAGGACGGCCGGCTCCGGGTCCTGCTCGTCCGGCGCGGCGAGGAACTGGTCGGCGCCGCCGCGCTGATGCTCGTACACCGGCCGCTGCCGCGGCTGGTCCCGCTCGGCGGCCCGATCACCGACTACTTCGACGTGCTCGTCTCCGCCGAGTACGCCGGCCAGGTCGTGCCCGCCCTGGCCCACGGGCTGCACCGGGCCGCCCGCGCGGCCGTCGTCGACCTGCGCGAGGTACGCCCCGGGGCCGCCGCCGAGGCCGTGTACGCGGCGTGGCCCGGGGTGAGCGGCAAGGTCGCCGACTCCACCTGCATGGAGCTGCCCGCGCTGCCCTTCGACCAGCTCGTCAAGCGGATGCCGTCCTCCGGGGCGCAGCGGGTGCGGGCCAAGCTGCGCAAGACCGACGCCGCCGGGATCGAGGAGCACGAGGTCACCGAGCACGAGGTGCCGCGGGCCGTACGCACCCTGCTGCGGCTCCACGAGAAGCAGTGGCGGGGGCGCGGGGTGACCCCCGAGCACCTGCGGTCCCGTTTCGCCGAGCACCTGACCCGGGCCACCCGGCGGATGGTGCGGGCGGGGGAGGGCAGGCTCACCGAGTTCCGGCTGGACGGCAAGGTGGTGGCGGCCAACGTCACGCTGCTGTCGGCCGCGCTGAGCGGCGGCTACCTGTACGGCGCCGATCCGGATCTGCGCGAGCGCAAGGTGGACGTCGCGACGCTGCTGCTGCGCTACGAGACGGGCCGGGCCCTGGCGGAGGGCCGGCCGGTGGTGAGCTTCCTGCGCGGCAACGAACCGTACAAGAACCACTGGCGGCCCGAGACGGTGGTCAACCAGCGTCTGCTGCTGGCCACGCACGCGCTCGCGCCCCTGCTGCGGCTGCACGAGTCGCAGATCACGGGGCGCGAGCGGGCGGTGGACGCGCTGCGCGAGGCGCTGCCGGCCGCCCGGGACTGGCGGGCGCGGCTGAACGAACTGCGGGTGCGATGACCCGTCTAGAAGGGCCAGAAGCCGGAGTCCTCGCCCCAGTCGAAGCGGAAGCAGAACGACTGGTTGCCGAGGAGGGAGTTCAGCCAGTCGCCGAAGGTGAGCGGAAGACACCACTCCCTGCTGTTGTTGGGCTGGGGCTTCGGCTGGGGCTTGGGCTCCGGCTTCGGCACGTCCGGCGTGGGGACGTCGGGCTTGGGGACGTCGGGCTTGGGCGCGGGCGGCGTGGGCGACGCGGGCGGCTTGGGTGCGGGAGGCCGGGTGGGCTGGGGGCTCGGCGTGAGGACCGGCGGCACGGGATCCGAGGCCCCCGGGGACGGCTCCGGGTCGGTCGGCGGGACCGTGACGTCGGGCGTGGGGACGTCGGGCTTGGGCACGTCGGGCGTCGGGACGTCGGGCTTGGGCACGTCCGGCTTGGGGACGTCCGGCTTGGGGACGTCGGGGGTGGGGAACGGCGGGGTCGGGACCTGCGGCGTCGGCACGACCGGGGTGGGGACCACGGGCGTCGGCACGACCGGCGTCGGCACCACCGGGGTGGGGACCGCGGGCGTCGGCTCGGCCGGCTTGTGCTCGCCCATCGCCTCACGGAAGACCTTCGCCGACCGCGGGTTGTCCTTGCACCGCCAGACGCCGTGCGGACAGTAGTCGGTGATGGTGTGGTAGAGCGGTCCGTGCTGGTCGATCCACTTCAGCATCTGCCGGATGTACTCCGCGTTGTCGCCGTTGCGGAACAGTCCCCACTCCGGGTACGAGATCTGCTTCCCGTGTGCTTTCGCGAAGTCGACGTGCTGCTGGAGCCCGTACGGCTGGCGGACGTGCTCCTCGAACGTGCGTCCCGGTCCCTGGTCGTACGAGTCCATGCCGATGACGTCGACCACGTCGTCACCCGGGTAGCACTTGGTCCAGCCGATCGCGTCCGTCCCCCGGTTGGGGGCGAAATCGAACTTGAACGCCTGTCCGGGGACGGCGCGCATCGCCTTGACGACGCGCCTCCAGTACGCCTTCCAGTTCTCCGGGTCCGGCGCGCAGCGGTGGGTGTACGTGGTGCCGTTCATCTCCCAGCCGAGCACGATCACCGTGTCCTGCGCACCCAGGGCCACCAGCCGTTCGGCGAGCTTGCGGAAGTGCCGGTCGTACTGGCCCTCCGCGCCGGCCCGGATCAGCTGGGCCACCTGCCAGTCGGGCACCCGCTCCTCGTTGCGGGCCTGCATGGGCACGTTGAGGACGAACATCCGGTCCTCGTCGCCCCGGCGCCACTCGGCCCAGTCCTCCAGGAAGTCGACCTCGCCCTCGATGCCGGCCCACTGGTCGCCGGGGAGGTAGGTGTGCCCGACGCGGATCTCCCTGCCGCCCAGCCAGCGCGACAGGTAGGGGATCCGGGCGACCCCGGGCGGCCCGTAGCCGAGGTAGGCGCCCATGGCGGAGCCGGACCCCTTCGGCGGGTCGTCGTCGGGGGCCGCGAGGGCGGCGCCGGTGGCGAGCAGCCCGGCCGTGACCGTACCGACGCAGGTGCTCACCAAGCGGTGGTGTGGTCTGGGCATGGCGTCTCCCGAGCTTTCGCGAACCGGTGTGCTTGTAAAAGACGTTAGGCATCACATCTGACGAATGCCCTGTCCGGTGGCCCTCGGATAGGCCATTCGCAGCTGCGCATCCACTCCGCTTGGTCCGACTAGGTGAAAGACACCGTTCCCATGTACGCGTTCGACGGTCACGTGCCCGCTGTTCTGCTCCGACTCGATCGGAATCCGTTCCACCACGGAACCCTCGGCGCCGTCAGATCCCTTGGACGCAAAGGCGTGGAGGTCCACGCCGTCGTCGAGGACGGGGGAGGGCCCGTGGGACGTTCGCGCTATCTGCGCGCCGTGCACGCCGGCCCCGCCGGCGGAGTGGACCCGGAGGCGCCCGAGGCGCTGCTGGAGTGCCTGGTCGGGGTGTCGGAGCGGATCGGGCGGCCGGCGGTGCTCGTGGCCATGGACGACATGAGCGCGATCGCCGTGTCCGGCATGGCTCCGATGCTGACGGACCGTTTCCGGATCCCCCATCAGCCCGACGGCCTGCCCGCCCGGGTAGCGGACAAGGCGGAGCTGTCACGGCTGTGCGCCCGCTGGGACGTGCCCCACCCGGAGACCGTGATCCCGGCGAGCGGCGGAGAGGCGGCGCGCGCAGCCTGGCGGCTCGGGCTGCCGGTGGTGGCGAAGTGGAGCCGGCCGTGGCTGCTGCCCGCCGGTGCCGGGCTGCGGAGCACCACGCTCCTCAACTCAGCCGCCGACGCCCGCCGGTTGTTCGAACGGACCGCCGAGGCCGGGAGCCGGCTGCTGCTCCAGCGGTTCCTGCCCGCGGGGCCGGACACCGACTGGTTCTTCCACGGCGCCTTCGCCCGGGGCGGACGGCCGTTGCTCGCCGGGTCGGGCCGCAAGGAGCTGTCCTGGCCGGTGCGGACCGGGCTGACGGCGGTGGGGCGCTGGCTGCCGGACCCGGCGGTGGAGGAGTCCGCGCTGCGACTCGCCGAACGGCTCGGCTACCACGGGATCCTGGACCTCGACTTCCGCCGCGACGAGTGCGGCACCTTCCGGCTGGTGGACTTCAACCCGCGCCCGGGCGCGCAGTTCCGGCTGTTCGCCGACGACTCGGGCCTGGACGTGGTCCAGGCCATGTACCTCGACCTGACGGGCCAACGGGTGCCGGAGGCGACGGGCGGACCCGGACGGGTCTTCGTCGCGGAGAACTACGCCCTGCTGTCCGCCGTACGGGGCCGCTCGCTGCCCCGCCGCGCCCCCGCCCCCGGGCGGGCCGGTGCGGGTGCTGCCGCCGCGCGGCCCGGTCCGGTGCGGGTGCTGCCGCGGGCGGAGCGGGGCCGGGTGGAGGCGGCCTGGTTCGCCACCGACGACCCGTCGCCGTTCCTGGCGATGCTGGCCGCCTTCCTGGGACGCGGCTTCGGCAAGGGGGCCGGCGCCCTGCGCAAGGTGCCCGCACAGGGGCGGCGTACGGTCCGCGCGGCGCGGACGCCACGTCAGCGCGGCGCCGAACGGACGTGGTCGCCGCCCCAGTCCCCGGAACCGTCCGCCGGCCAGGCCCCGCCGGCCTCCTCGGCGGAGCCGGACGAACTGGTGACGCGGTGACGTGGTGGCGCGACGGCGCGGTGACGCGGCGGCTTCGTGACCGCAGACGGGTGAGTTCTCGGGCGACTCGTTGACCGGCGGCGCTACACCCCGGCCGGGCACTGCGCCACCCGCGGCCCGCTCGCCGCGCACGGCAGCCCCCTGCCGCGCCGCACCCTCACGCGTACGGGCGGGCTCCGGCCCGCCCGGGTACGCGGGCCCGCCGCAGGCGGAGGAGGCCACCGCACCGAGGCCACCCCGCGGGAAGACGGCCCCCCCGTCCGCACCGCCGACGGGCCCCCGCGGCGCTGGCCGGGCCGCCCCGGGCCTGCTCGCACAGCGGCGACCACCGCGACCGGGACCCGCTTCACCGGGCGCGAGGCGGCCGTCCTGGGCCCGGACAGGCCGCGCCGCTCGCCGGGGCGGGCCCGGCCGTGCGGGGTGGCCCGGCGGTCCCCCCCTGCACCGGAACACCGTCCCGCGGCCGCTGAAGCGGCCGTCGCTGCGAGCTCGGCGCGCCCCGTACGGTGGCCTCGGCGCCGGAGGGCACCGCCGGGCGTGGCCGGAGCGGCCCTGGGGCGGTGCGGCGGCCGCCCACGTCGCCGCGCACCCGGATCGCCGCCGGCCCAGCGGCACCCCGGACAGCGCGGGCCGCGAGTCCTCCCGGGCGGGCCTGTTCCCGCGCGTCCGCCGACGGCTCCCTCATTCGGACCTTCCATGCGATTCGTGCGCGGTGCGGGGTTCACGGCGGGGAGACTGGTGAAGGGAGTCCGCAAGCGCCTCGGCGCGCGGGGTCCGCTGCCGGGCGCGTCCGGCGGAGTCCGGCCGGTCCGGGCCGCCGCCGGGGGACCGGAGACGTATCTACCCTGAGATCCACCTGAGAGGGGTCCGCGATGGGCGCGGAGCGAGCACAGGGAGGCCGTGGCTGGGTGCGCATCCCGGCCAGCCGCGGGGAGCAGCCGTCGGCCCGGGCGACCGCGGGCACACCGCCCCGGCCCGCGGCCGGCACACCGTACGGATGGCGGGCCACCGGCCCCTTCGGAACCGGCGACCAGCCCTCGATCTACCTCTCCCTCGTCAAGCGCTGGCGGGAGGCCGGACGGACCCTTCCGGGGCATCCTGACGAGGAATGGGAGCGGCTCATCTCCCAGCCGTGCTGGCCAGGCCGTTAGGTGGTGTGTCTCTCGTGGCAGCGGCGGAGCGCGACGAACCGGAGCGGAGTGCTCCGAACCCGGTGACCGGGCCGGGGGAGCGGCTCGCGCTCAACGGCATGGGCAGCTTCGAGTGGGACCTGGACGCCGGCACCCTCACCCTGGACGAGGCCGGCCTGGCCGTCTTCGACCTGGAGGCGGCGGAGTTCGACCACACCCCCGGAGGTCTCGGCGCGCGGATCCCGTCCGACGACGCGGCCCGGCTCTCGGAGACCGTGACGGGCGTACTGGAGTCCGGCGGGTCCACGTACGGCTCGTACTTCACGGTGCGCCGGCGCGACGGCCGCGACCAGTGGACCCACACCACGGGCCGGGTGCTGCGCGACGCGAACGGCCGGCCCGAGCGGATCGCGGGCATCGTCCGGGACGCCACGGCCGAACTCGCGCACGCCACGGTGCTGCGGAAGCTGGAGAGCGCCCGCATCCAGCAGGCCGCCATCGTGCAGCGCACCACGGATGCCCTGTCGCGGGCGGTGACCGTCGACGACGTGACGGCCGCCCTGACCGGCGCGGGCGCGCTGGAGCGGCTCGGGGCGGACGGGCTGGCCCTGGGCCTCGTCGAGAACGGCGCCATCAAGATCATCGCGTTGAGCGGGGAAACCCTGGAGATCCTCAGCGAGCGCAAGTTCACCCGACTGGACGGATCGCTGCCGCTCTCGCAGGCCGTCCTCACCAGGCAGGCGCGTTTCGTCACCTCGCTGGCCGAACTCGCCGGCGAGTTCCCGCTGCTCGCCGACTACCTGAACCGCATCCGCTACGACGCGGCCGCCTACCTTCCCCTGATCGCCCAGGCCAAGGCCATCGGCGGCCTCGTGCTCTTCTACCGCCGGCGCACCGAGTTCAGCCCGGAGGAACGCAACCTGTGCCTGGGCCTGGCCGGCATCGTCGCCCAGTCCCTCCAGCGGGCGCTCCTCTTCGACCAGGAACGCGAGTTCGCCACCGGCCTCCAGGCCGCCATGCTGCCCCGCCGCATCCCGGAGATCACCGGCGGCGAGATCGCCGTCCGCTACCACTCCGCGTGGAGCGGACGGGAGGTCGGCGGCGACTGGTACGACGTCATCGCCCTGCCCCGCGACCGCGTCGGCATCGTCGTGGGCGACGTCCAGGGCCACGACACGCACGCCGCCGCCATCATGGGCCAGCTGCGCATCGCGCTGCGCGCCTACGCGGGCGAGGGCCACCCCCCGTCCACCGTGCTGGTACGGGCCTCCCGCTTCCTCGCCGAACTGGACACCGAGCGCTTCGCCACCTGCATGTACGCACAGGTCGACCTGGACACCGGAGGCGTACGGGCCGTCCGCGCGGGCCACATCGGCCCGCTGATCCGGCACACGGACGGGCGTACCGGCTGGCCCAACGTCCGGGGCGGACTGCCGCTCGGACTGGCCTCCGTGTTCGAGCAGGAGGACTTCCCCGAGACCCGCCTCGACCTGGTGCCCGGCGAGACGCTCGTCCTGTGCACCGACGGGCTCGTGGAGGAACCGGGCACCACCATCACCGCCGGCATGGACGCCCTGGCCCACGCCGTCCGCTCCGGCCCCCAGGGCGCCGGAGCCCTCGCCGACCACCTCTCCGACCGGCTCTGGGAACGCTGGGGCTCCGGAGACGACGTGGCCCTCCTCGTCCTGCGCCGCGCCCCGGATCCCGGCACCCACCGGGCCCCGCGCATCCACCAGTACGTCCACCAGGCGGACCCCGAAGGGCTGTCGGAGGCCCGCTACGCCCTGCGGCAGGCCCTGCGCGACTGGGGCGTGCCCGAACTCGCCGACGACGTCGAGCTGGCGGCGGGGGAACTGCTGGTCAACGCCCTCCTGCACACCGACGGCGGGGCCGTGCTGACCATGGAGGTGCTGCCCGAGCCGGTGCGGCGGATCCGGCTGTGGGTCAAGGACCGCTCCAGCGTGTGGCCGCGCAGGCGCACCCCGGGCGAGGCGGCCACCACGGGACGCGGGCTGCTGCTGGTGGACGCGCTGGCCACGCACTGGGGGGTGGAGTCCCGGGGCGACGGGAAGGCCGTCTGGTGCGAGTTCGACGCCGGAGGCACCCCGCGCGGCACCGGGTGACCGGGCGGTCACGAGCGGTTGCGGGGTGCCGGGGGCGGGGTGATGATGCGGCCATGGAACGGATGCTGGTTCTTCCGGACGTGCCGGTTCTCCGGGGCGTCCTCCCGCTCGAGGGAGTCCGGTGCGCCGCCTGACCAGGGGCGCGGTCACCGGCGCCGCGGCGGCGCTGGCGGTCCTGCTGCTGGCGGCCGGGGGGCGGACGGCCGTCGACCGGGCGGCCGGGCGGGCGCACACGGACCCCGAATGCAGGACGGTCGCGTTCATGTCGATGACGGGCGTCGCGCCCGAGTGCCGGTAGCGGCGGCCACCGGACCCGCGCGGCGCCGGCCCCGCCCCCTACCGGTCCGCGATGACCTCGATGTCCTTGCTGTCCTGCGCGACCGTGTCGATGGCGCGCGGCATCAGGCCCGAGAAGTGGATCTCCTGGAGTTCCGCGACGGCCGTGGCACGGCCCGGGTGGATGCCACCCGTCAGGGGGCTGCCGGCCACCCAGGCGTGCTCGGCGCCGTCGCAGACGACCTCACCCGCGCCGATGCTCAGACGGGATCCGTCCTGGATGACGGTCGCCTTGATCTGAACCGCCCCGGAGGATGACGCGGCCTCGCAGCTGTAGGTCCCGGAAAGGGTGACGGAACCGTCCCCGGCGATGTGGGCTTCCGGCCGTACGGAAATCGCCTGGTGGAAAACGGTGGCCTGGGCGGAGGTCGTGAACAGGGCCGTCGCGGCCAGGGCCGAGAGGGTTCCGAGGGTCATTCGGCGGGCGGGGACGCGCATTTTTCCTCCAGGTGGGTGCGGGTGGCGGGATTCCATCGATTCCGCCGGAAGGCATTGTGCTGGCAATGGGCGGGCCGCTCGCTCCGCGCGCTCGTGTCGGTGTGTGCAATTCCCCGCTCGGGCGCGTGAGACTGGCCGGAAACATTCCCCGCCCGGAAGATCCCCGAAGGGGTTCCCGCATGCGTCAGCCCGTGTCCGTCCTCGCCGCCGCCACCCTGGTTCCCCTCCTGCTGTTCACCGCCACCGCCTGCCAGAGCGCCCCCGACGGAGCCGCGCCGGCACCTGCCGCGGCACCCGCCGCCCCGGTCGACGACGGAGTGCCCGGCGCCGACGAGGACCCCTCCGGCCAGGGCGGGGCGGGAACGCTGCCCGACGCCGCGAAGGACGCCCATGTGGGTGACTCCGTACGGCTGCGGGGCCACGAGGTGGGCCGCCACCTCCAGGTGGTGCTGGGCGCGTTCGTGGACCCGGCGGTCAGCGTCGAGCCGAACCACCAGCCGCCGGCGGGGAAGCGGTGGGTCGCCGCCTCGATGTCGTTCGTCAACGTCGGCGGGGCCTCGTACGGGGCGCTCGGGCGCATGTGGGCGTACGACGGCGCGGGGAAGCGCCACCCGGTGGTGCGCACCGGTGAACTCACGACCGGCAAACCGCTCGTCTTCGATTCCCTCGCGGTCGGTGAGCGGGCCGAAGGATGGGTCGTGTTCGAAATTCCGGAGAATCAGAAGATCGTGCGGCTCCAGTACCGGGACGCGAACATGCAGGCGAATTCCGGAGGGGGTTTCTGGTCGGTCTAGCCCGCACGGGTGAAAGGCCGTGAAGGGGCACGGCGCCGGAGCATTAGGGTGCGCGCATGACTTCTACGCAAGCCGAAATCGACCGGACCCAGCTCGGCACCCTTTCCGTGCTCGCCTGGATCGGCGACCCCGCCGAGGGCCACGACATCCCGTACCTGCTCGCCTACACGCTCGGCGACGGGCCGGGGGGCCGGGAGGCGGGCGAGGCGGCCGCGCGCGGGCTGCTGGAGGAGATGGGGCTGCCCATCGGCGACGTGGTCATGGACGGGACCGCGAACCCGCAGAAGTTCGACGTGAAGGTGCTCCTCGCGGACAACCAGATCGCGCTGACCATGCCCGGGCTGAACGCCACCTGCACCGCTCCGGACGAGTGGGTCGCGGCGGCGAAGGAGAGCGGCCAGGCGTACTTCCTGTTCGCCACGCGCGCCTGGCCCGAGGCCCTCCCCGGCAAGCCGGTGAGCGCGGAGGTCCTCCAGGCCTTCGCCGGTGACGAGGCGGTGCTGACCAGCAGCGCCC
This sequence comes from Streptomyces sp. NPDC034086, assembly GCF_055575515.1. Lineage (NCBI taxonomy): Bacteria > Bacillati > Actinomycetota > Actinomycetes > Kitasatosporales > Streptomycetaceae > Streptomyces > Streptomyces sp. NPDC034086. The sequence continues at coordinate 47,210 of NZ_JBVISM010000010.1, forward strand.
ACTGCGTGGTCACGGTGCAGAGCCTGCAGCGGTAGCGGTAGCCGGGGTCGGCTGAGCCGGCAGCGGCAGCGGCAGTCGCGGCAGCGGTCGCCGGGTCGGCGCCGCCCGTCCACCGGCCGTCGCCCCGTGGGTTCCCTCCGCGTCGGCCGCGTCTCGCGCCGGCTCCTGTACGCGGCAGCCGCCGCCGCGCCTGTGGCGGCCGCCGTGCCCGCGGCCGCCGGGCTCCCAGCCTGCCCGGTGGCCGCGCCCCCCACGCGCACGCGACGCCGGGCCGCGGCGGCCGGGGCGCTGCCCGTCTCAGGGGCGCTCGAAGGCGAACCGCAGCGAGCGGACGCGGTTGTCGAAGTTCGACCCCGCCAGATCGGGCAGGCCCACCGCGCGCAGCCCCACCGGCCTGGTGAGCAGCTCCCGGAACAGCGCCTTCATCTCCACCCGGGCCAGATGGGCTCCCAGGCAGAAGTGCGGTCCGCCGCCGCCGAAGCCCAGGTGAGGGTTGGGGGAGCGGGTGATGTCGAAGGCGTCCGGATCGAGGAAGACCGCCTCGTCACGGTTGGCGGACGCGTAGTACAGCACCACCTTGTCCCCCGGCCGGAACAGGTGCCCGCCCAGCGTGTGGTCGGCGGTGACCGTCCGGCGGAACTGGATGATCGGCGTCGAGTGCCGGATCATCTCGTCCACCGCGCCGTCCGCGTACGTCTCGAAGTCCGAGAGCAGCAGTTCCCGCTGGTCGGGGAAGTCGGTCAGCAGGGTCAGCCCGTGGCTGATGGCGTTACGGGTGGTCTCCACCCCCGCCACCATCAGCAGGCTGAAGAAGGCACCCAGCTGGCGGGCGCCGAGCGCCTGACCGTCCACGTTCGCGCGGACCAGGGCCGAGATCAGGTCGTCGGCCGGGTTCTTGCGCCGCTCCCGCCCGATGCCCGCGACCATCCGCTGCATCCGGGCCAGGGCCCGCAGCCCGCGGCCGGGCATCCGCAGCCGGGCCGCCAGGCCGCGCTCCACACCGATGTTCTCGGAGGCGTGGTCGACCCGCGCGGCGATCTCGGCGCGGTAGCGCTCCGGGATGCCCATCATGTTGCAGATGACCTCCAGGGGCAGCCGGGAGGACACCGCCGAGACGAACTCGTCGGGACCCTCGGCCAGGACGTCGTCCACGATCCGCGCCGCGACCGCGTGGATGTCCGCCTCGGCCGCCGCCAGCAGCCGCGGCGTGAACGCCCGCTGCACGATCTTCCGCAGCTGCGCGTGGTCCGGGCCGTCCAGGTTGACCATGGAGTCCCCGAACAGGGCCCGCACCCACCGGGCCGGCTCCGGCGTCGTGACCCCGGGAGAGCTGGAGAACACCTTCGGCAGCCGGCTGGCCTCCTGCACGTCCGCGTGGCGCACGAGGGCCCAGTGGCCGCTGCTCCCCTCGGGGACGAACGCCGGGGAGTCCAGCGCGCGCAGCCGGGCGAAGGCCGCGAGGCGGTGGGCGGGCGGCCGCTGCCAGAAACCCGGCTCGGCCAGCTCCCCTCCGGGATCGGTGCCGGAGCCGTGCCGTTGAGGGGGGAGTGTCATGGGGGCTGTCTCTTCCTGTCGCCGTTCTGCTGAGCTGCTGAACGGGTCCGGGGGCGCGGGAGTGACGGCCGGGCTCAGACTTCGGCGCCGACACGGGCGGGCCGCCCACCGTGGACGGCCAGGGTCATGCCGGCCACCACCGCGGCCGTCGCGACCAGCCCCGCGTAGAGGACCGCGTACGCACCCGCCCAGGTGCAGGCCAGCAGCGCCAGGGCCGCCACCGGCAGCACCATCTGCTGGGCGGGGCCACGCTTGAAGTGGCGCGAGTGCAGCAGCCACACCATCAGCAGGAACAGCGCCGACGGGACGGTCACGGCGGCGTTCGCGGCGAGCTGCGAGACGTGCGCCTTGCCGACCGCGTGCTCCACCGCGACCTCGATGCCCGCGCCGATCGCCGCACCCGAGGCGAAGATCAGCAGGTGCCCGTAGCCCCACGGGATCGCCTCCCGGTTGGAGGTCAGCCGCTCGTGCATCGGCACCGCGAAGTAGATCCACCACGCCGCGAAGACGATCAGCAGCCCGCCCGCGGCGATGGGCAGCAGCTCACCCAGCGCCTCGTGCTCGTCGAGCGCCGACTTCACCGCCACCGTGCTCGCCGCGATGGTCTCGCCCAGCACGATGATGGTGAACAGGCCGTACCGCTCCACGATGTGGTGGGCGTGCCAGGGTGTCTGGTGCCCGCGCTCCGCCAGCAGCGGCACCATCAGCTCGGCCACCACCATCACCAGGAACAGCCACCGCCTCGTGGCTTCCGGGGCGAACAGCAGCCCCACCCAGCCCGCCTGACAGATGACCAGCCCCACCGCGTACGTCAGCGCCGCCGCACGCGCCGCACCGCTCTCCCCGGCCGCCGCGCGCAGCCACTGCGCGGTCAGCGCCACCCGCATGATCAGGTAGCCGATGACGGCCACCGTCCAGTCGTTCCCGTCGAAGGCCCGGCTCACCCCCGCCGCGTAGACGAGCACACCGGCGATCTGCACCAGCGTCGCGATCCGGTACGGCACGTCGTCGCAGTCGTAGGCGGAGGCGAACCACGTGAAGTTCATCCACGCCCACCACACGCCGAAGAAGACGAAGGCGTATCCGATCACTCCCGTCCCCGGATGGCCCTCCGCCAGCGCGTGCACCAGCCGGGCCCCCGCCTGGGCGATCGCGACGACGAAGCAGAGGTCGAAGAACAGCTCCAGCGAGGTCGCCGTCCGGTGCCCCTCGTCGCGGCTGCGGGCGGTCATCGGTACGTACGTCATACCGCCCAGCACACCAGGGCCCGCCCCCGCGACCGGCGAGGCGCGCGGCCGGCGCCGCCCGGGTACCCCGGGCGGGCCCGTCCCCGCCCGCCGTCGGCCGGCCGGAGGGTGCCTCGTCGGCATCGCCGCGGCCCTGGCCGGCGTGAACTCCGCGCTGCCGTCCGGCGGCGGCCGGGGAAGCCTCCGGGCGTTCTCCGCCGGCTTCCTGGTGGCCTTCGCCTGCTCCGGACCGGGGAGCGGCTCGGCCTTCCGGCGGTTCCCGGTGATCCACCGCGAGCAGTACCCGCGCCAGGCGGAGGGCCAGCGCCCCCAGGCGCAGCCGGCCGCCCCGCAGCAGCCGCAGAGCGAGGCGGGCGGCGTCACCGGCCTCCGCGCGACCCGTCACCCGGTCCGCCGGCGGTCGCACGCCCGCAGGGGCGCGGAGGCGCCCGGCTGACCGGGGCGGCGGGGACCCGGGCCGGGGACGCGGACGGCCGTACCCTGGAGGCATGAGCACCGCCCCCGCCTCCGACCCGCAGTCCCCGAAGCCCGAAGCCGGGGCGAAGCCCGAGACGAAGCCGAAGCCCCGGCCGAAGCTGGTCTTCGACGACCCGCTGGACCAGCAGTCGTCGGACGACACCGACCGGGGCTGGGGCGAGCGGCCGCCCGCCGGGGGGAGTACGGGCGACTTGGCCCGCTTCCTCGACGAGAAGCCCCCGCACCACATCTGACCTCCCCCGGCGGTCAGAAGGTGTCGCGCGCTCCCGGGGTGCTCTCCGGCGCCGTGACGCGCTGGCCGTTCCCGCTCCGCTGCGAGACCAGGACGTCGCGGATGTCCTTGAGCACCTCCAGCTCGGTGATCTCCATGCTTTCCTTCGTGCCCTCCTTGGCCTTGCGGCGCGCTTCCACCCGGGCGAGGTACTTCGCCATGGGCAGGACCATCAGGAAGTACACGACCGCCGCCGTGATCACGAAGGTGAGCGTCGCGTTGAGCACCGAGCCCCACATGATGTTGACGCCGGTCGGCTCGCCCTTCGCGTCGACCCCACAGGGTGCCTTCAGACACGAGGTGTAGACATCCAGGTTCTTGGTGCCGATGGCGCCCACGAGCGGGCTGATGATCCCCTTGACGATCGAGTTCACGATGTTCGTGAACGCCGCCCCGATGACCACGGCCACCGCCAGGTCGACCACGTTCCCGCGCATCAGGAAGGCCTTGAAGCCCGCCAGTACGCTCTCCTTCTTCTTCTCGCTCACCACTGAGCCTTTCCTCGTGCCTGCTGTAGACGGAGCTATCGGTTCCGAAAGCTACGGCAGTCACCGCACGGCGTGTCCAATCAGCACCCTCCTCAGGGCGACTTGACTGCGCCTCAGTACGAATCAGCACAGCGTCACCGCCAGCCGCGCCACCGTCCCCGCCCCCACGAGGGAGCGGGCCGTCTCCCGGGGCACGGACAGCACCACCAGCGCGCCACCGTCCCCGACGCCCGCCTCGGCGGCGGGCACCTCGGCCACCCGGGCCCCCGTCGCCACCACCCTGGGCGGCCCGCCGCGCTCCGCCGCGACCACGTCGACCCGGTCCCCGGCACGCAGCAGCCGCACCGTCCCGGCGTCCGCGATGCGCACCGGCGCCGACACCATCCGTACCGCCGCGGGTGCCGGTTTCACCGCGGGCGCGGCCACGGGCGCCCCGCGGGACGCCCGCGCGTCCGTTCCGCCCACCGCCAGGGCGGCCGCCACCACGGCCAGCCCCGCCGAGGCGACCCGCCGCCGACGGCGCACCGCCCGCCGCAGCCGGCCTCCGGCCCGGCCCACGCGGAGCGGGGGAAAGGCAGGCACGGGGCGCCCGGGCGGACACGTGGAAGAGCAGACGGGACGCGGGCCCGCGGAGGGGGAAGCGGCGAAGGCGCCCGGTGCGCACACCGGGGGCGAGGAAGCCGGTGAGGAGGGAGTGGTCCTGGACATGATGAACACCGCCAAGCTGGTCGTGGTCCGGAGTCCGGGCCCACTGCCCGGACTCCCTCACGATCCGCCTGCGCGCCGGACCCCGCTCCGGCCTGTGGACAATCCCCAGGCTGTGGACAACGCCGTCACCCCCAGGGGTCAGCGCCCCGTCGGTACCTGGCAGGCGTCCGAGAAACCCTGGCTGGTCAGACCGAAAGCGCTGTTGACCCGCGAACGCCAGTTCTCCAGCGCGACCACGGCCGTGAGCTCGACGAACGCGGCCTCGCCGAGCCGGGAGATCAGATCGGCGGCCAGCTCGTCCGTGACCGCCGGCTCGGTCTCGGTCATCGCCTCGGCGTACTCCATGACCAGCAACTCCAGCTCGGTGAACACCTCCCGGGACTCCCGCCACCGCGGCACCCGCTCGATCTTCTCCGGCGCGAACCCCTGCTCGTGGCCCTCCCAGTAGCCGAAGTCCATGCACCACGAGCAGTTGATGCGCGCGGCCGAAGCCATCACCGCCAGGTGCTTGAGGCCGGCGTCCAGCGTGTTCCACTTCGCGGCCTGCCGCTCCAGGCGGACGTACGAGAGCAGCACGCGCGAGTTGTGGCCGTACGCCTGCCCCGGGTCGAGCACCTTGCCGTACGTGCGGCGCGAGTACCAGGTGCCGAGGCGGATGAACAGGGTGCGGGGCGGGGTGAGCGAGATGCGCGGCATGACGGGCCTCTTCCGTGGCGGGGGTCCTGGTGACCCCTTCGCCATGGAGACAGGACAGCCCCGCCGAATGTGACACCGCCCAGGAGGTTTTTCCGCCAGGCGTACGCGGTCCGGGTCCCGGACCCCGGGGAGCGCCCCGACGGCCCCGGAGGCCATCCCGCCGGCGCGCCCGCGACCCGGAACGAGCCCCGGGCGCGGCCGGCAGGGCTCAAGCGCTCCTCGGCCGGTGCTACGGCAGTTCGATGCCCAGGTCCCAGCCGTCATGGGCGTGCGTGCACAGGCAGTCGCGCGCTTCGGTCGCCGGCAGCGCCGCCACCGCGTCGAAGAGGACCTCGCGCAGCCGGCCGACGTTCTCGCCGAACACCTTGAGGACCTCCGTGTGGGAAACGCCCTCACCCGTCTCGGCGCCCGCGTCCAGGTCCGTGACCAGCGCCATGGACGTGTAGCAGAGCCCCAGCTCGCGTGCGAGCACCGCCTCGGGGTGCCCGGTCATGCCGACCACCGACCAGCCGGCGGCCGCGTGCCAGCGGGACTCCGCCCGCGTCGAGAACCTCGGCCCCTCCACGACCACCATGGTGCCGCCGTCCACCGGCTCCCACGCCCGCCCGCGCGCCGCCGCGAGCGCCACCGAGCGGCCCACCGGGCAGTACGGGTCGGCGAAGGTGGTGTGCACGACGTTCGGGACGGTGCCGTCGGGCAGCGGCTCGCCGTCGAAGAAGGTCTGCACCCGGGACTTCGTACGGTCGACCAGCTGGTCCGGAACCAGCAGCGTGCCCGGCCCGTACTCCGCCCGCAGACCGCCGACCGCGCAGGGGCCCAGCACCTGGCGGACGCCGACCGAACGCAGCGCCCACAGGTTGGCCCGGTAGTTGATCTTGTGTGGCGGCACGGTGTGGCCGCGCCCGTGCCGCGGCAGGAACGCGACCTGCCGTCCGGCCAGCTCACCCACGTACAGGGAGTCGCTCGGCGGCCCGTACGGCGTCTCCACCTGGATCTCGGAGACCTCCTCCAGGAAGGAGTAGAAACCCGACCCGCCGATTACACCGATCTCTGCGTTCACCATGGCCTCACCCTAACGGGGGACGCACAAGGCCCCGCCGCCCAAGAGGGCGAGCGGGGCCTCGCGGCGAAAACGGAAGACGTACGGGATCAGGCGGCGGAAGGGGAGCTGCTGCCCGTGCTCGAGGTCGCCGAGGAGGTCGAAGCGGCCGGGGCGGCGGCGGTCGACGTCGTCGAGGACGACGAGGACGGCTTCGAGGCAGGGGTGCTGCTCGACGAGGCGCCACGGCTGTCGTTCCGGTAGAAACCGGAACCCTTGAAGACGATGCCGACCGCGGAGAACACCTTCTTGAGGCGTCCGTCGCAGCTCGGGCACACGGTCAGTGCCTCGTCCGTGAACTTCTGCACGGCCTCGAGGCCCTCACCGCACTCGGTGCACTGGTACTGGTAGGTCGGCACGAATTTCCTCCTGGCACTCTCACTCAATGAGTGCTAACGACGCTCCATGGTGACGTATTCCGGCGGATCAGTCCACCGTCACGGGCGTGCGGTGACCGATCCCACGCTCGTTCGCCGTGCCGCGGGCGGCCGGGGCGGACGAGTTCACGATCCGGCTCGGGGCCTTCGGAGCCAGCTTCGCGCGCAGCGCCACCAGGGTGACGAGGGCGAGGGCCGTGGCGGCCAGCGGCACCAGGAAGCCGTACGAGGACCCGTGCGCGTCCGTCAGGCGGCCGGCCAGGGTCACGGCGCCGGCCTGCCCGAAGGCGACCGCTCCGGTCAGCCAGGTGAAGGCCTCGGTCCGCGAGGCGGCCGGGATCAGCTGCTCGATCATGGTGTAGCCGGTGATCAGCGCGGGCGCGATGCACAGGCCGACGACCAGACCGAGCGCGCCCAGCAGGACCAGGGAGTGCACGGCCCACAGCACGGAGGCGGCGGCGGTCAGGCCGATGTAGCCCAGGATCAGACGGCGGCGCGGGCCGATCTTCCAGGCGACGGCGCCCATCGTGATGCCGGCGATCATGTTGCCGGCCGCGAAGATCCCGTACAGCAGGCCGTTGGCGCCCGGGTTGCCGATCTCGTTGGAGAAGGCGGCCAGGGAGACCTGCATGCCGCCGAAGACGGCGCCGATGCCGATGAAGGCGACGATCAGGACGCGCAGGCCCGGGAAGGACAGCGCGGACTGGTGCTTGCCGTCGGTCTCCGACTGCGGGGCGACCTTCGGCTCGGTGGCACGCTGCGCGGCGAAGAACAGTCCGCCGAGCAGGGTCAGGGCCGCCTCGGTCGCGAGACCGGCGGCCGGGTGGACGCCGGTGCACAGGGCGGTGGCGAGCACCGGGCCGACGACGAAGGTGAACTCGTCGGTGACGGACTCGAACGCGGCGGCCGTGGGCAGCAGCGGGGAGCCCTCGAGCTTGGCCGCCCAGCGGGACCGGACCATGGGGCCGACCTGCGGGACGGAGGCGCCCGCCGGGACGGCGGCCAGCGCCAGCGCCCACAGCGGGGCGCCGAGGAGCGCCAGCGCGGTCAGCGCGGAGACGGCGGTGGCGTGGGCGAGGACGACCGGCAGCAGGACGGCGCTCTGGCCGCGGCGGTCGGTGAACTTGCCCATGACCGGCGCGAACAGGGCCATGGAGACGCCGGTGACGGCGGCGACGATGCCCGCGTCGCCGTAGGAGCCGGTGGAGTGCTGGACGAGCAGCAGGATGCTGATGGTCAGCATGCCGAACGGCAGGCGGGCGGCGAAGCCGGGGAGGACGAAGGAGAGGGCACCGGGGGTGCGCAGCAGCTGCCCGTAGCCGGGTCGGGCGGACTTGTCGGTCGTGACCGCGGATGTCACGGCCTGGCCTTTCCGCTGCCTGGTAGAGCGTCCCCGTCTGCGGACGGCGGGCCGCCTTGTGAGCGACCGCACCCGTACATGTGGGAGCCCCGAGAGCTGTCCTCTTGCGCAGAACCGAGTGATACCTGGGCGCCCACTGCGGGAGGGTGCCACGGCCGCTTTGCGGTCGCGCCAGCTCTGCGTCAGGCAGAGTTGGTTCGATGTGGTGTGCCTTCATCGTACAGGGAAACCCACTACCACGCCCTGTGATTACGGCGACAAGGTATGTCTTCACCTGCGATTAACTGGAACTTTGCATTCCGCGCCCACTGAAAGGGGTGTAAGTCCGGCCACGGGGCAGCGAAAATGGCCGAATTGGAACGCCGCTCTAACGAAAATCGGCCATCCGCGCGGTGTTCCCGCCCTCACTCACCACTCACAGTGACGTTCCGCCACCGGTTCCCAGCCACCCCGCCAGCTTGCCGCCGCGCGCCACCGCCCGCAGCCGCGCCTCCGCCGCGTCCCGCACCGGATCCGTGGCCACCACCAGCAGCTCGTCCCCGCGCCGCAGCACGGTCGTCGGCGACGGAACGAAGCTCTTCGCGTCCCGCACCACCAGCGTCACCGACGCCCCCGCCGGCAGCCGCAGCTCGCCGACCTCCACGCCGTGCATCCGCGAGGCGGCCGGGATGGCGAAGGACAGCAGGTGCCCGCGCAGCTTCTCCAGCGGCGCCGACTCGATCCCCAGGTCCGAGGCGCCCTCGTCGGTGTCGCCCAGGTTCAGCTTGCGCGCCAGCCACGGCAGGGTCGGCCCCTGCACCAGCGTGTAGACGACCACCAGCACGAACACGATGTTGAAGACCCGGTCACTGCCCTCGATCCCCGTCACCAGCGGGATCGTCGCCAGGATGATGGGTACGGCACCGCGCAGGCCGGCCCACGACATCAGGGCCTGCTCCTGCCAGGGGATCCGGAAGGGCAGCAGGCTGAGGAAGACCTCCAGCGGCCGCGCCACCATCGTCAGCACCAGTCCGATGATCACCGCGGGCCAGAAGTCGTGCACCAGCTCGTGCGGGGTCACCAGCAGACCCAGCAGCACGAACATGCCGATCTGCGCGATCCAGCCGAGCCCGTCCGCGAACCCGCGCGTGGCCGGCCAGTGCGGCAGCTTCGCGTTCCCCAGCACCATCGCCGCCAGGTACACCGCGAGGAACCCGGAGCCGTGCGCCATCGCACCGGCCGCGTACGCGGTCACGGCTATCGCCATCACCGCGATCGGGTAGAGGCCCGAGGCGGGCAGTGCCACGTGCCGCAGGCCGTACGCCCCCAGGAAGCCCACCGTCAGACCGATCGCGGCGCCGATCGCCAGCTCCAGCGCGATCTTGCCGAGCAGTACGTACCACTCGTCCACCGGGCCGACCGCCGCGAAGGCCACCACCAGGATGACGACCGGAGCGTCGTTGAAGCCGGACTCGGCCTCCAGTACACCCGTCACGCGCGCCGGCAGCGGAACCTTGCGCAGGACGGAGAAGACGGCCGCGGCGTCGGTCGAGGAGACGACCGCGCCGATCAGCAGCGCCTGGCGCCACTCCAGCCCGACCAGGTAGTACGCGCCCGCCGCCGTCACGCCCACGCTGACCGCGACACCGAGCAGCGACAGGACCACCGCCGCCGGCAACGCCGGTCTGATCTCTTTCCACTTGGTGCCCAGACCGCCCTCGGCGAGGATGACGACGAGCGCCGCGTAGCCGATGACCTGCGTCAGCTCGGCGTTGTCGAAGACGACGTTGCCGATGCCGTCCTGGCCTATCGCGACGCCTATGCCGAGGTAGATGAGCAGGCTGGGGAGGCCGCTGCGTGAGGAGACGCGCACCGCCGCGACGGCGACGAGCAGCACGAGCGAACAGACCAGCAGGAGCTCATTGAGCGTGTGGACAGTCAGCGGGCGGCCCTTTCCTCAGAGCGTGCCTGGTGGATCGTTCCTCCGGCGGCGCATGCGGCAAGTACTTCGTTACCTTACCTAATCTTTGACGCGCTCTTTACGCGATACCCACATTGTGAAACGCCCGATGCCGCCTGTCCTACGGACCTCGACCCCTGGCGGATCAACGAAGGCGGTCCTGCGCCTATGGTTGCTCCCAGCAATCCCAGGACCACCCTGCCCCTCTAAGGACAGCGATGCCCGCCAATGAATCCGGACCTTCCGTCAAGAAGAAGGGACGACGCGCACGCATGCTCGTGCTCGTCATGGTCCTGGCGCTCTTGGCGGGCCTCGGCTACGGCGCGTACTGGAGCGTGGACACCGTGCGCGCCTCCTTCCCGCAGACGACCGGCTCCCTCAAGGTCCCAGGCCTGACCGGGACCGTCGAAGTGAAGCGCGACGAGCACGGAATTCCGCAGCTCTACGCCGACCACGACGAGGACCTCTTCCGCGCGCAGGGCTTCGTGCACGCGCAGGACCGGTTCTGGGAGATGGACGTACGCCGTCACATGACCTCCGGCCGGCTCTCGGAGATGTTCGGCTCCGGACAGGTCGAGACCGACGCCTTCCTGCGCACCCTCGGCTGGCGCCACGTCGCGCAGGAGGAGTACGACAAGAAGCTCTCCGCGGAGACGAAGAAGTACCTCCAGGCCTACGCCGACGGGGTCAACGCGTACCTGAAGGGGAAGGCCGGCAAGGACCTCTCCGTCGAGCACGCCGCGCTCAAGCTGACCGACGGCTACAAGCCGGCGCAGTGGACGCCGGTGGACTCGGTGGCCTGGCTCAAGGCGATGGCCTGGGACCTGCGCGGCAACATGCAGGACGAGATCGACCGCTCGCTGATGACGAACAAGCTCTCGCAGGCGCAGATCGACGAGCTCTACCCGCCGTACCCGTTCGACCGGAACAAGCCGGTCGTCGAGGGCGGCACCGTCGCGGGCGGCAAGTACGCGCCCCAGGGCACCCCCGGCGCCGGCTCGACCGGCACCGGCAGGGGTACCGGCACCGGCACCGGCACCGGCACGGGATCCACGCCGGGCACCGGCACGGCCTCCGGCACCGGCTCGCAGACCACTCCCAACGGCGGCACCGGCACCCCCACCGGCCTCGCCGACAACGCCACCGCCCAGGGCGCGACCGTCGGCCTGCGCACGCAGCTCGGCGCCCTCGCCAAGACCCTGGACGAGATCCCGGCCATCCTCGGCCCCAACGGCAGCGGCATCGGATCGAACTCCTGGGTCATCTCCGGCCAGCACACGACCACCGGCAAGCCGCTCCTCGCGAACGACCCGCACCTGTCCCCGCAGCTGCCCTCGGTCTGGTACCAGATGGGCCTGCACTGCCGCGCCGTCTCGCCGCAGTGCCAGTACGACGTGGCCGGCTACACCTTCTCCGGCATGCCCGGCGTGGTCATCGGCCACAACGCCGACATCGCCTGGGGCATGACGAACCTCGGCGCCGACGTGACCGACCTCTACCTGGAGCAGGTCCGTCCCGAGGGCTACGTCTACGACAACAAGGTCGTCCCCTTCACCACCCGTGAAGAGGAGATCAAGGTCGCGGGCGGCAAGAGCAAGAAGATCACCGTCCGCACCACCAACAACGGACCGCTGATCTCCGACCGCAGCGACGAACTCGAGACCGTCGGCTCCCGCGCGCCCGTCCCCAGCTCGGCCCCCGACCGCGGCAACGGCTACGCCGTCGCCCTGCGCTGGACCGCCCTGGACCCGGGCAAGTCGATGGACGCCGTGTTCAAGCTCGACCGGGCCAAGGACTTCAACAGCTTCCGCGCCGCGGCGGCCGACTTCGAGGTCCCCTCGCAGAACCTGATCTACGCCGACAACAAGGGTGCGAACGGCAACATCGGCTACCAGGCCCCGGGCCGCATCCCGATCCGCAACCAGGGTGACGGCCGCCTGCCGGCGCCCGGCTGGGACCCCAAGTACGCATGGAAGGGCGGCCGGGACGGCAACGCCGGCTACATCCCCCAGAACGAGATGCCCTGGGAGCTCAACCCGGCGCGCGGCTACATCGTCACCGCCAACCAGGCCGTCACCGAGTCCGGCACCGGCGCCGGCAAGTACCCGTACGTGCTGACCACGGACTGGGGCTACGGCGCCCGGAGCCAGCGGATCAACGACCTCATCGAGGCGAAGACCAAGGACAACGGCAAGATCTCCACCGACGACATGCGGACCATGCAGATGGACAACAGCAGCGAGATCGCCGCGCTGCTGACCCCGATGCTGGCCAAGATCCCGGTCTCGGACCCGGACGTGCGTTCGGCGCAGAAGCTGCTCGAGGGCTGGAACTACACGCAGGAGCCCGACTCCGCGGCGGCCGCGTACTTCAACGCGGTCTGGCGCAACATCCTCAAGCTGGCCTTCGGCGACAAGATGCCGCAGGAGCTGCGGGTCGAGGGCAGCTGCATGAACGTCAGCGAGGAGAGCACCGGCCCGAACGACGACCTCACCAAGACGGTCCGCGAATGCGGTACGCGCGGCCCGGACTCGGCGCAGCCGGACGGCGGCGACCGCTGGTTCGAGGTGGTCCGCCGGCTGGTCAAGGACGAGAAGTCGCCGTGGTGGCGGGCCACCCCGAAGACCGTCCACGACAAGCCGATCAAGACCCGGGACGAGCTCTTCGCGCGGGCCATGGAAGACGCCCGCTGGGAGCTGACGGCCAAGCTCGGCAAGGACCAGTCGACCTGGAGCTGGGGCCGGCTGCACCAGCTGACGCTGAAGAACCAGACGATCGGCAAGGAGGGCCCGGGCTTCATGCAGTGGGTCCTCAACCGCGGTCCCTGGAACCTGGGCGGCGGCGAGGCCACCGTCAACGCCACCGGCTGGAACGCCTCCAGCGGCTACGACGTCACCTGGGTGCCGTCGATGCGGATGATCGTGAACCTCGGCGACCTGGACAAGTCCCGCTGGATCAACCTGACGGGCGCCTCGGGCCACGCGTACAACGGCACGTACACGGACCAGACGGCCCTGTGGGCCAAGGGTGAACTGCTGGAGTGGTCCTTCGGGAAGGACGCCGTCGACAAGTCGACAGTGGACACCCTGACGCTCAAGCCGTGATCGCGAGACGGGCGCGGGGCGGGCGTGGCGTCCGGCCGGCGGGGCGGCTCCTCCGCTGACCGTCTCGTCCGCTGACCGGCCGACGGGCTGACCGGCTTATGGGCTGATCACGCGGTGAAGCGCACGACCCCCGACGGGGTGGCCACCGCCTGCACGGGGTGGTCGTGCGGTTCCTCCGGGACCCGCGCGACCACCTCTTCGTCGTACAGGAGCACCACCAGCGCGGGATGCGCGCCGGCGCGCTCCAGGCGCGCGAGCACCCGGTCGTACGAGCCCCCGCCGCGACCGAGCCGCATCCCGCGCCCGTCCACCGCGAGCCCGGGCAGCAGCACGGCGTCGGCGCCGGTCACGGCGTCCGGGCCGAGCGGGGCGCCGGAGGGCTCCAGCAGCCGCATCCTGCCCGGGTGCGCGGCTTCGGCGAGGCTGTCCGGGCCCTCGTACGCGGCCCAGTCCAGGTCGTTGTCGGGCAGCAGCAGGGGCAGCAGCACCCGCTTGCCGGCCGCCCGCAGCGCGTCGAGCAGCTCGCGGGTGCCCGGTTCCGCGCCGACGGAGACGTACGCCGCGACCGTGCGCGCGCCGGCCAGTTCCGGCAGGGTGAGCGCGGAACGGGACAGCGCGCGGGCCGCCGCCTCGCGGGCTCCGGCCGGCAGGGCGCGGCGGGCGGAGAGGAGTTCCCGGCGCAGGGATGCCTTTTCGGGTACGACCGGGTGGTTTCCGGGCGAGTTCTGTACCACGGTCTCGTCACAATTCCTTTCACATATGAATCAAGTCGGGCATATTCACCAGAACCGCGCTGGGCGCGCAGTGTGACCCACTATCGTTCTGCCCATGATTCAGTCGCACCCAGTGATCAAGAAGGCCGTTATCCCGGCTGCGGGGCTCGGCACTCGGTTCCTTCCGGCGACCAAGGCGACCCCGAAGGAAATGCTCCCGGTCGTGGACAAGCCGGCGATCCAGTACGTCGTCGAGGAGGCCGTCTCGGCCGGCCTGGACGACGTCCTCATGATCACAGGCCGTAACAAGCGGCCCCTCGAGGACCACTTCGACCGGAACTACGAACTCGAGTCGGCTCTGATCGCCAAGGGTGACGACGACCGGCTGAAGAAGGTGCAGGAGTCCAGCGACCTGGCCACCATGCACTACGTCCGCCAGGGCGACCCGCGCGGTCTCGGCCACGCCGTCCTGTGCGCCGAGCCGCACGTCGGCAACGAGCCCTTCGCCGTCCTCCTCGGCGACGACCTGATCGACCCGCGCGACCCGCTCCTGCGCCAGATGGTCGACGTCCACGCCGCCACCGGCGGCACCGTCATCGCGCTGATGGAGGTCGACCCCGCCAACGTGCACCTCTACGGCTGCGCCGCCGTCGAGCCGACCGGCGAGGACGGCGTCGTCCGGGTCACCGGACTCGTCGAGAAGCCGGAGCCGTCCGAGGCGCCCAGCAACTACGCGGTCATCGGACGCTATGTCCTCCACCCCGCGATCTTCGGCATACTGCGGGAGACCGAGCCGGGCCGCGGTGGGGAGATCCAGCTCACCGACGCCCTGCAGAAGCTGGCCGCCGACGACAGCGTGGGCGGCCCGGTGCACGGTGTGGTCTTCCGGGGCCGCCGCTACGACACCGGGGACCGGGGTGACTACCTGCGGGCCATCGTCCGACTCGCGTGCGAACGTGAGGACCTGGGCCCGGAGTTCCGCACCTGGCTTCACCGTTACGTCACGGAGGAGATGTAGCACCTTGAGCAGTTCCGCACCGCAGGACGCCGGCCAGCACCGTCTGTGGTCGGTGGACGAGCACCTCGCGGACGTCCTCGCCGCCGTCCGGCCGCTGGAGCCCATCGAGCTCCAGCTGCTGGACGCCCAGGGCTGTGTCCTGGTCGAGGACGTCACCGTGCCCGTCGCCCTGCCGCCCTTCGACAACAGCTCCATGGACGGGTACGCCGTCCGCACGGCCGACGTCCAGGGTGCGAGCGAGGAGTTCCCCGCGGTGCTCGCCGTCATCGGCGACGTGGCGGCGGGCAGCGGCGAGCTGCCCACCGTCGGCCCCGGTCAGGCCGCCCGCATCATGACCGGTGCCCCGCTGCCGCCCGGCGCGGAAGCCGTCGTACCGGTCGAGTGGACCGACGGAGGCACGGGCGGCTCCGCCGCCTCCGGGATGACCCCGGCCAGTGCCGCGCCCGAGGGCGCGGAGGGCGAGGTACGCGTCCACCGCGCGGCCGAGGCGCGGGCGCACGTGCGTCCGCGCGGAAGCGACGTACAGGCCGGCGACCTGGCGCTGGCCGCGGGCACCGTCCTCGGCCCGCCGCAGATCGCCCTGCTGGCGGCGATCGGCCGGGGCAACGTACGGGTCCGGCCGCGCCCGCGCGTGGTCGTCCTGTCCACCGGCAGCGAGCTGGTCCAGCCGGGCGAGGCGCTGGCCCCCGGGACGATCTACGACTCCAACAGCTTCGCGCTGGCCGCCGCCGCGCGTGACGCCGGCGCCATCGCCTACCGCGTCGGCGCGGTCGCCGACGACGCCGACACCCTGCGCTCCACCATCGAGGACCAGCTGATCCGGGCCGACCTGATCGTCACCACCGGCGGGGTCAGCGTCGGCGCGTACGACGTGGTGAAGGAGGCCCTGACCGCCACCGGGTCCGGCGCCGACGGCGAGCCCTCGGGCGGCGGTGTCGACTTCCGCAAGCTCGCCATGCAGCCCGGCAAGCCGCAGGGCTTCGGCACGGTCGGCCCCGACCACACCCCGCTGCTGGCGCTGCCCGGCAACCCGGTGTCCTCGTACGTCTCCTTCGAGCTGTTCGCGCGCCCCGCCATCCGGGCGCTCATGGGCCTGCCGAAGTCCGAGGTCTCCCGGCCCGGTGTGCGCGCCGTACTGAAGGCCGAGGAGCCGCTCGGCTCCCCGGCGGCCCGCCGCCAGTTCCTGCGCGGCAAGTACGACGCCGCGGCCGGGACGGTCGCCCCGGTCGGCGGGTCCGGCTCGCACCTGATCGCCGCGCTGGCGCACGCCGACGCGCTGATCGTCGTACCGGAGGACGTCACCTCCGTGGAGCCCGGGGCCGAGCTGGAAGTGATCCTGCTCGGCTGAGCGGCGCCCGGTGCGGGTAGCGTGTTGCATCACACAGGCCCCAGGCTCCAGGGGGCCCGGAGCGGGAGCGGCACGCAGACATGAGTACGCAGAGCAGGCTGACGCACATCGACGAGGCCGGCGCGGCCCGGATGGTCGACGTCTCCGAGAAGGACGTCACCACCAGGACGGCGCGCGCCAGCGGACGCGTCCTCGTCTCGCCGCGGGTGATCGAGCTGCTGCGCGGCGAGGGCGTGCCGAAGGGTGACGCCCTCGCCACCGCCCGGATCGCCGGGATCATGGGGGCCAAGAAGACCCCGGACCTGATCCCGCTCTGCCACCCGCTGGCGGTGTCCGGGGTGAAGGTGGACCTGAAGGTCGCCGACGACGCCATCGAGATCCTCGCCACCGTCAGGACCACCGACCGTACGGGCGTCGAGATGGAGGCGCTGACGGCGGTCGCCGTCGCCGGCCTGACCGTGATCGACATGGTGAAGGCCGTCGACAAGGGCGCGGTCATCACCGACGTCCGGGTGGAGGAGAAGACCGGCGGGAAGTCCGGCGACTGGAGCCGCGCGTGACGCCCCCGCGCGGTGGCGAGGTGCACAGCCACGTGCCGGCGGAGACCGGCGGGGCCCCGTCGGCGGGGCGGCCCGCCGACGGGGCGCCCGTGGGGCGGGCCCTCGTCGTCACCGCCTCGAACCGCGCCTCCCAGGGCGTGTACGCCGACAAGGGCGGCCCGCTGCTGGCCGCGGCGCTGGAGAAGCTCGGCTTCACGGTGGACGGCCCGCGCGTGGTCCCGGACGGCGACCCCGTGGAGCGGGCCCTGCGCGAGGGCGTGGCCGCCGGCTACGACGTCATCCTGACCACCGGCGGCACCGGCATCTCGCCGACCGACCGCACCCCGGACGCCACCGGCCGGGTGCTGGACTACGAGATCCCCGGCATCCCGCAGGCCATCCGTGCGGAGGGCCTGGCCAAGGTGCCCACCGCCGCCCTGTCGCGGGGCCTGGCGGGCGTGGCCGGGCGCACGCTGATCGTGAACCTGCCCGGTTCCACGGGCGGGGTGAAGGACGGCCTCGCGGTGCTGTCGCGGATTCTGCCCCACGCCGTCGACCAGATCCGGGGCGGCGACCATCCCAGGCCTGACGCGGCGGCCGGGAGCCCGAGCTGAACGGCCCCACCTGGCCGGTGGTGCTGACGGACGGCGATGTCACGCTCCGGCCGATAAAGCTGCGGGACCAGCGCGCCTGGCGCGAGGTCAACCAGCGCAACCGGGACTGGCTGCGGCCGTGGGAGGCGACGATCCCGCCGCCCACGCCGTGGGGGCCGGTGATCCACCGGCCGACGTACCGGCAGATGGTCCGCCACCTGCGGGCGGAGGCCCAGGCGGGCCGGATGCTGCCCTTCGTCATCGAGTACCGGGGGCGGCTGGTCGGCCAGCTGACGGTCGCCGGGATCACCTGGGGCTCGATGTGCGCCGCCCATGTGGGCTACTGGGTGGACCGGGACGTGGCCGGCCGCGGGGTGATGCCGACGGCGGTCGCGCTCGCGGTGGACCACTGCTTCCAGAAGGTCGGGCTGCACCGGATCGAGGTGTGCATCCGCCCCGAGAACGGGCCCAGCCGCCGCGTCGTGGAGAAGCTCGGGTTCCGTGAGGAGGGGCTGCGGCCGCGTTATCTCCATATCGACGGGGCGTGGCGCGACCACCTGGTGTTCGCGCTCACCGCGGAGGAGGTTCCGCAGGGGCTGCTGCGCCGCTGGCACCGGACGCGCAAGCGGGAAAGTCCCCCGTCGGCGTCCGCGTAAAACACGTAATCGCAAAAGCGTTCGAATTTGTGCCCGGCTCGCCCATAACCTGATCCGAAGAATCACAAAAAAAGTCGGTGATATCAGCCGGATCGTGCGACACACCGGCCCAATTGGCTGATCCCCTCGGCCGCGCCCCTCTACGGTGTGAGGTGTGAGCAGCAGCGGCCTCATCTACGCAGTCATCGTCGGGGCCTGGGCCGCCTACTTGGTGCCCATGTGGCTCCGGAGGCAGGACGAGCTGAACGAAGCGCGTCCGACGGAACGCTTCTCCACCGCCATCCGGCTGCTTTCCGGCCGGGCGGGAATGGAGCGCCGTTACGCCAAGGGCCTGCGTGAGCGCGGTGAGGATCAGGCTGAGGCCCAGCCCCACGCGGACCCGGAAGCGGCGACGGAAACGGTGAATTCCGTGGACGCCGACGCCCGGGCCGTCGCCGTACCCCCGACCAGGGTCGAACTGAGGTCGGCCGAGGCCGAGCGGGCCCGCCGCCAGCAGCGCCTCCAGGTACTCGCACGCCGCAGGCGCACCACCGCGCTCCTGTTCCTCGCCTTCAGCGGCGGCGCGGTCGTCGCCGCCGTCGGCGGTATCCGGTACCTGTGGGCCCCGGCCGTGCCGGCCCTGCTGCTGAGCGCCTACATCGTGCACCTGCGGGTCCAGGAGCGACGGCGTTACGAGTTCACGATGGACCGCCGCCGAGCCGAGGCGGCCGCCCGCAGCCTCCGTGAGGACCGCACCCAGCGCCACCGCGAGCAGCCCGAACCCCCGGCCGGCACCGAACCGGACCCCGCGCCGCCGGTCTCCCCGCAGGAGGCCGGGCGGCGCGCGCTCGTCGAGCAGACCGACCACGCCGAGTGGGTGGACCAGCAGCGCGAGCGCGAGCGCGGCCCGGCGCGCGGCGACAGCTGGGAGCCGGTACCGGTCCCGTTGCCGACGTACGTGACGGCCCCGGTCGCCCCCCGCGCCACCGGCCCGGTCAACCCGGACGGCTGGAGCGCGGCCCGCTCCAGCGCCGCCGAGCCGACCGACCCCCGGCTGCGCGCCCAGCCGTCCGCCCCCAAACCGGACCCGGCCCCGCAGCCCGCCCCGCCCCGTCCGCGCGGCCGCGACCTGGGCCGCACCCCGCTCTTCGACCAGTACGAGAGCGACGACCGCCCCCGCGCCGCCAACGAGTGACGGGTGACCTGCGCGGACCCTCCGGACAACGCGTTTTGGAGCACCCGCGCGGGGATGCTAATGTTTCACACGTCGCAAGGGCCTGTGGCGCAGTCTGGTAGCGCACCTCGTTCGCATCGAGGGGGTCTGGGGTTCAAATCCCCACAGGTCCACAAACGACAGTTCCTGAGTAGCTCTCAGGAATCGTCTCGAGATCCCGTTCCGCCGAAAGGCGGGGCGGGATTTCGGCGTTTTCGGGGGAGGGCTTCCGGCGGCTCAGCGGACCAGGTCCGCGGGAGGGGTGCCGGGACAATGGGGGCATGGTGGATGCGGACGGGGCCGTCGCGCAGGCGTGGGAAGCGCTCGGCGGGGACGGGGAATTGGCCGGGCGGGTGCGTTTCCGGGGGCGGGGCGGGCTGGAGGGGCCGCTGCCGGTGCGGGAATTGGCGCGGGCCTGCGTGGGGGTGTGCGGGCTGGCGGCGGCCGAACTGGCCGCCGTGCGGGCCGGGGGCACGGCGCTCGACGCGGCTCCGGTCGTGGTGGACGAAGGGGCCGTGGCCACGGCGTTCGTCAGCGAGCGGCACCTGCGGGTGGAGGGCCGGGCGCCGGTGAGCTTCGCGCCGCTGTCGGGGTTCTGGCGGGCGGCCGACGGGTGGGTGCGGACCCACGCCAACTACCCGCACCACGAGGCGGCCCTGGTGCGGGCGCTCGGCGTGCCCGGGACCCCCGAGGCGGTGCGGGAGGCGCTCGCGGGGCGGAGCGCGACGGAGGCGCAGGAGGCGGTGTACGCGGAGGGCGGACTCGCCGTCGCGGTCGCGCGGGAGTACGGGGAGCCGCAGCCGCTGGTCGAGTGGGTACGGGGGCCCGGGCGCGGCCGGGTGCCGGGGCCGGCCGGGCCGCCCGCGTCCGGGGTGCGGGTGCTGGACCTGACCCGGGTGATCGCGGGGCCCGTCGCGACGCGGACGCTGGGGCTGCTGGGCGCCGACGTGCTGCGGATCGACTCCCCGGGGCTGCCCGAGGCGGACGACGCGTACGCGGACACCGGCTTCGGGAAGCGCTCCGCGCTGCTGGACCTCGCGGCCGCGGCGGACCGGGCCGTGCTGGACCGGCTCCTCGAGACGGCCGACGTGGTGGTGACGGGGTACCGGCCGGGGGCGCTGGAGCGGTTCGGGCTGGGCGCGCGCGAGCTGCTGGAGCGCCGGCCGGGGCTCGTGGTGGCCGAATTGTGCGCGTGGGGGTGGCACGGGGCGTGGGCGGGCCGGCGGGGCTTCGACTCGCTGGTGCAGGCCGGGTACGGGATCGCCGCGCGGTGCGCCGGGGAGGACGGTGCCCCGGGGGTCCTGCCGGCGCAGGCCCTGGACCACGGCACCGGGTACCTGGTGGCCGCGGGTGTGCTGCGGGCGCTGGCGGAGGGCGGCGGCCGCGCGCTGCGGTTCTCGCTGGCGGGGACGGCGTCGTGGCTGGTGCGGGAGGTTCCCGCCGCGGAGGCGGGGTCCGGGGCGGGGACGGGAGCGCCGGTGCCGGGCCGTTCGGCGGAGCCGTGGCTGCGCGAGGCGGATTCCGGCTACGGGAGGCTGCGGTACGCGGCGAGCCCGTTCGGGGACTGGGGGCGGGGACCGTCCCGGTGGGGTGCGGACGAAGCGGCCTGGCTGCGCCGCTGACCCGCCGGTACGGCCCCGCGGGAGCGGGTCAGGAGCCGGCGGCCGGCAGCGGCTTCGTCATGCAGCGGCTGGACTCGTAGAAGCGGTAGTAGCCGAACTTCTCGGACATGCCGTAGCCCGACGAGAGGTAGAGGGAGATGGCCTCCGGCTGCTGGTCGCCGGTCTCCAGGACCATGCGGCTGCGGCCCGCCGCCAGGGCGTCGGCCTCCAGCTCCGCCAGGATGCGGCGGGCCAGTCCCAGGCCGCGCGCCCGCGGGACCACGTACATGCGCTTGATCTCGGCGTCGCCGTCCGAGTAGCCCTCCTCGTTCTTGTCCTGGCTGCGCCAGGCTCCGCTGGCCACCGGGGCGCCCGAGGCGTCGTACGCGATCAGGTAGAGGCCGTGGGGCGGGACGAACATCGCCGGGTCGAGGAAGGTGGCGTCGCCCTCGCCGTCGTAGCGCTGCCGGTACTCCACCTGGACCTGGGCGTCGAGCTCCGCCGCGTCCGGGTGGTCGTACGGCACGGCGCGGATGTTTATACCGTGAGACATTCGAATATCGTACGGATCCCTCCCGCTAGGGTGCAGGGATGCTCACCGTGACCACCGTGAATGTGAATGGGATCCGCGCCGCCGCGAAGAAGGGCTTCGTGGAGTGGCTCGCCGGATCCGACGCCGACGTCGTGTGCCTGCAGGAGGTGCGCGCCGAGGAAGCGCAGATTCCGGCGGAGGCCAGGGAGCCCGAGGGCTGGCACACCGTGTTCGCGCCGGCGGCCGTCAAGGGGCGGGCCGGCGTCGCCCTGTACACGCGGCGGGTACCCGAACGGGTGAGGGTGGGCTTCGGCAGCGACGAGTTCGACGCGAGCGGGCGGTACGTGGAGGTCGACCTGCCCGGCGTCACCGTCGCCAGCCTGTACCTGCCCTCCGGGGAGGCCGGCACCGCGAAGCAGGACGAGAAGTACCGGTTCATGGAGGAGTTCGCCGGCTACCTCCGGACGCTGAGGGCGCGCGCCGCCGCCGACGGGCGGGAGGTCGTGGTGTGCGGGGACTGGAACATCTGCCACCGCGAGGCCGACCTCAAGAACTGGAAGACCAACCGCAAGAACGCGGGCTTCCTGCCCGAGGAGCGGGAGTGGCTGGGGAAGGTGTACGCGGAGGCCGGGTACGTCGACGTCGTGCGCGAGCTGCATCCGGAGACGGACGGGCCGTACTCGTGGTGGTCCTACCGGGGCCGGGCCTTCGACAACGACGCCGGCTGGCGCATCGACCTCCAGGTCGCGAGCCCGGGGCTGGCCGCGAAGGCCGTGAAGGCCTTCGTCGAGCGTGCCGAGACGCATCCGGAGCGCTGGTCGGACCACGCGCCGGTGACGGTGGTCTACGAGCTTGGCGTCTGAGGAATCTGGGGACTCTCGGGACTCTGAGGTTCCTGGGGCACCTGAGGTGCGGGAGGCGTCTGGAGTACGGGGGGCGTCTGGGGTACTTCGGGTGCGTGGGCTGCCTGAGGTGTCTCGGCTGCCTGGGCTGCCTGGGCTGCCTCGGCTGCCTCGGCTGCCGGAGGGGGCTGCTGGTGCAGGCGGTCCATCACCATCGTCAGCTCCGCCTCGACCACGCTCTTCGCCAGCGGGCGCAGCCGTCCGAGGGCGTCCTGCCCGATGTGGGCGGAGATCAGCTCGGTGAACAGCTCCGCCAGCGCGTCGGCGTGCTCGCGCACCCGGCGGCCCGTCTCCAGCACCGCCGACAGCGGTACGCCCTCGCGGACCAGCGCCGAGGAGACGTCCAGCAGGCGCCGGCTGACGTGCACGATCTCCTCGCCGTCGGTGGCGAGGTACCCGAGGTCGAGGGAGGCCGCCAGGTTCTCCGGGGTGACCTCGCCCTCGAAGTAGTCGGCCAGGGCCTCGGGCGAGAGCCTGACCGGGGTCTCCTCGGACCAGCCGATGCCGAGCAGCTCGCCGAGCTGGCCGACGTCGCGGCCCTTCTCGAAGGCGGCGGTCAGTTCGGCGATGCCGCCGAGGGTGTGGCCGCGTTCCAGCAGGGCGGCGATGGTGCGCAGCCGGGCCAGGTGCTGGTCGTCGTACCAGGCGATGCGGCCCTCGCGGCGCGGCGGCGGGAGCAGCTTGCGCTCGCGGTAGAAGCGCAGGGTGCGCACCGGGATGCCGGCCGCCTCGGCCAGTTCCTCCGTCCGGTACTCGCGCTCCACGCCGGGTTCCGCCTCTCTCGTCGCCGGTCTCTCCACACGCGCAGCCTAGGGGTTGTCCCGCGGACCGGTCCCGCGGGTCCGGCCGCGCACCGCCCGCGGGGCAGCGCCGCGCCGTACTCCGGGTAACTTTCCCGGCGCGACCCCTACCCATGGGTACGGGGCTGCTCTACTCTCCCGATTGTGCCAGTGATTGCTGGCAACGTTGCGGTTCGGATGGCGATGCGGAAGGCGGCGGGCATGGGCGGCAAAGGCAGGACGGCCGGCGGGAGCGGGCGTGAGCACGTACGCGTGGCGGTGATCGGGTCCGGTTTCGGCGGGCTCGGCGCGGCCGTGCGGCTGCGGCGGGAGGGGATCACCGACTTCGTCGTACTGGAACGGGCCGACTCCGTCGGCGGCACCTGGCGCGACAACAGCTACCCGGGGTGCGCCTGCGACGTGCCCTCCCACCTGTACTCCTTCTCGTTCGCGCCCAACCCGGACTGGCCGCGGACCTTCTCCGGGCAGCCCGCCATCCGCGCCTACCTGGAGCACGTCGCCGACACGTTCGGGCTGCGCCGGCACATCCGGCTCGGCCACGAGGTCCTGATGATGCGCTGGGACGCGCAGGAGCTGCGCTGGGACATCGAGACCTCGGCGGGCGCGCTGACCGCCGACGTCGTGGTGTCGGCGACCGGACCGCTGTCCGACCCGAAGACGCCCGAGGTCCCCGGGCTCGCCGAGTTCCCGGGCAAGGTCTTCCACTCCGCGCGCTGGGACCACGACTACGACCTGAGCGGCAAGCGGGTCGCGATGATCGGTACGGGCGCCTCCGCGATCCAGATCGTGCCCGCCATCGCCCCCCGGACGGCCCGCCTGACGCTCTTCCAGCGCACCCCGCCGTGGGTCCTGCCGCGCACCGACCGCGCCATCAGCACCGCCGAGCGCTGGCTGCACCGGCAGTTGCCCTTCACCCAGGCGGCCCGCCGCGGGCTGCTGTGGGGCATCCGCGAGATCCAGGTCAGCGCCTTCACCAAGCGGCCGAACCAGCTCGGGCTGATCGAATCCCTCGCCAAGGCCAACATGGCGCGCTCCATCAAGGACCCGGCGCTGCGGGCCAGGCTCACGCCCTCCTACCGGATCGGGTGCAAGCGGATCCTGCTCTCCAGCGAGTACTACCCGGCGCTGGCGCGGCCCGACGTGGACGTGGTCGCCTCCGGGCTCAAGGAGATCAGGGGCTCGGTGCTCGTCGCCGACGACGGGACCGAGACCGAGGTGGACGCGATCGTCTTCGGCACCGGCTTCCACGTCACGGACATGCCGATCGCCGACCGGGTGGTCGGGGCCGACGGGCAGACCCTCGCGGACGCGTGGAAGGACGGGATGCAGGCGCTGCGCGGGGCGACCGCGGCCGGCTTCCCCAACTGGATGACGATCATCGGACCGAACACCGGCCTCGGCAACAGTTCGATGATCCTGATGATCGAGTCCCAGCTGAACTACATGGCGGACTACCTGCGCCAGCTCTCCCTCCTCGAGGGGAGCGGCCCGGGCGGGCGCACCGCGCTCGCGGCCCGCCCGTCCGCCGTCAACCAGTGGAACCGGCGCGTCCAGGCGCGGATGGAGCGGACGGTGTGGAACACCGGCGGCTGCACCAGCTGGTACCTGGATTCCCAGGGCCGCAACACCACGGTCTGGCCGGGGACGACGGGGGAGTTCCGGCGGGAGACGCGCACGGTCGACCTGTCCGAGTACGAGGTCGTGCGCGTACGCGTGCCCGAGCGCGGCCGCGCCGCAGCCGCCACGGCTCCCGCCGCCACGGCTCCCGCCTCCGCGGCGGCCGCCCCGGCGGCGGAGGGTGCCGCGTGAGCCGGCCCGGGCACGTCACCACCGGCCGGTACGCGCCCCCGGCCGCCGCCCGCGAACTGGTCGCCGTATCCGCCGACGGGGCCCGGCTGCACGTGGAGGTGCACGGGGAGGAAGGGGCTCCGGCGGTCGTGCTCGCCCACGGCTGGACCTGCTCCACCGCCTTCTGGGCGGCACAGATCCACGACCTGGCCCGCGACCACCGGGTCATCGCCTACGACCAGCGCGGCCACGGCCGCAGCCCGGCGGCCGGCCCGGCGGCCACCGGCTACAGCACCACCGCCCTCGCCGACGACCTGGCCGCCGTGCTGAAGGCAGCCCTCGCCCCGGGGGAACGGGCCGTGATCGCCGGGCACTCCATGGGCGGCATGACCGTCATGGCCGCCGCCGGCCGCCCCGAGTTCACGGAGCACGCCGCGGCCGCCCTGCTGTGCAGCACCGGCAGCTCGCGGCTGGTCGCCGAGGCGACCGTGCTGCCCCTGCGCGCCGGGCGTGCGAGGACCCGCGCGACCCGCGCGGTGCTCGCCTCGCGCGCCCCGCTCGGACCCGTCACGCCCGTCGCCCGCGCCGTGCTCAAGTACGCGACCATGGGTGCCGGCTCGGCGCCCGACCGGGTGGAGGCCTGCGCCCGCATCGTGCACGCCTGCCCGGCGGCGGTGCGCCACGCCTGGTCCGCGGTGCTGGCGGGGCTGGACCTGGACGCCGGACTGGTCCGGCTCACCGTACCGACCGCCGTCATCGCCGGCCGGGACGACCGGCTCACCCCGGTGGCCCACGCCCGGCGGCTCGCGGCGGCGCTGCCGCACTGCGTGGGCCTCACCGAACTGACCGGCATGGGGCACATGACCCCCGTCGAGGCACCCGAGGCCGTCACCGCCGCCCTGCGGGAGCTGACGGGCCGGTACCTCGCCGCGGACGCTTGCGGTCACCCCGCCGCGGACGCTCCCGGTCACCCCGGCGCGCCCGCTCCCGGTCACCTCGGCACCGTCCCCGGTCCGTCCGCCGCATCCGACGCAGAGAAGGAGAAGACCGCGTGAACGCTCGCAGGAGTCTGGAAGGCCAGGTCGCCGTCGTCACCGGCGCCGCCCGCGGGGTCGGCGAGCTGCTCGCCCGCAAGCTGTCCGCGCGCGGGGCCAAGGTGGCCCTGGTCGGGCTGGAGCCGGAGGCGCTCAAGGAGGTCTCCGAACGGCTGCACACCGACAGCGGCCACTGGCACGCCGACGTCACCGACCACGAGGCCATGGCCCGGGTCGCGCGGGAGGTCAAGGAGCGCTTCGGAAAAGTCGACATCGTCGTCGCCAACGCCGGCGTCGCCGCCGGCGGACCGTTCGGGGACTCCGACCCCGCGGCCTGGCGCCGTGTCATCGAGGTCAACCTGATCGGCGGTGCCGTCACCGCCCGCGCCTTCCTGCCCGTACTCATGGAGAGCCGCGGCTACTTCCTCCAGATCGCCTCGCTCGCCGCGATCACCCCGGCGCCGATGATGACGGCGTACTGCGCCTCCAAATCCGGCGTCGAGGCCTTCGCGCACAGCCTGCGCGCCGAAGTCGGCTACAAGGGCGTCAGGGTGGGGGTCGGCTACCTCTCCTGGACCGACACCGACATGGTGCGCGGCGCCGACCAGGACGAGGTCATGCGCGAGCTGCGCCGGCGGCTGCCGTGGCCCGCGAACCGCACCTATCCGCTGGGTCCGGCGGTCGAGCGGATCGTGGCCGGTATCGAACGCCGTTCGGCGCACGTGTACGCGCAGTGGTGGCTCCGCGGGATGCAGGGGGTCCGCGGTTACCTGCCGGCGGTCATCGCGGCGGCCGGCGTGCGGGAGATGAGGCGTGTCGGACCGAGGCTCGGCGAGGTCACCACGGGGCTCGTCGGGGCCGGCGGGGCGGCCGACGAACAGGAGCGCTCCCGGCGCCGCTGATCGAAATGCGTGGTTTGTCACGTCGTGTCAGTCTGGTCGAGGCCCCACCACCGACACCCCGTACGGAGTGAAGAAGCATGGGTATCAAGGACCAGTTCCAGGACAAGGCGAACGAGATCAAGGACCGGGCAGAGAAGGCCGGGCAGGGCGCGAAGGACGAGATGGCCGAGCGCACCGCCAAGGCCAAGCAGAAGAAGGACATGGGCTCGAGCGCGAGGTCGAAGCCGCAGTCGCAGACGCAGTCGTTCGACGACCTCAGGGACGAGCTCGACGACCGGACCTGAACCGCCGGAACTGAACCACTGAACCACTGAACCACCCCGCACGTCGCCGAGGGGCGTGATCCGGACTCCGGATCACGCCCCTTCGGCGTGCCGCGTGCGCCGCCCGCGCCCGCTCCCGCCGCCCTACTCCCGCGGCGGCAGCTTCGGGCGCCGGCGGTCCGGTACGTCGGTGTAGCCGGGCGGCACGGCGGCCGGGTCCTGCTCCAGCAGCTCCAGCGCCAGGTGCACGGCGTCGTCCAGCTGCGCGTGCCGCCCCTCCGCCCAGTCGAGCGGGGTGCGCAGGATCGCCAGGTCCGGCTCCACGCCGTGGTTCTCCACCGACCAGCCGTACTCCGGGAACCAGGCGGCGTTCATCGGGACCGTGATCACCGTCCCGTCTCCCAGCGTGTGCCGGCCGGTCATCCCGACGACCCCGCCCCAGGTGCGCTGGCCCACCACCGGGCCGAGACCCAGCAGTTTGAACGCGGCGGTGATCATGTCCCCGTCGGAGGAGGTCGCCTCGTCGGCCAGGGCCACGATCGGCCCGCGGGGCGCGTTGGACGCGTACGAGACGGGCTGCGCGTTGCGCGTCAGGTCCCAGCCGAGGATCGATCGGGTGAGCTTCTCCACCACCAGTTCGCTGATGTGCCCGCCCGCGTTGCCGCGTACGTCCACGATCAGGGCGGGCCGGGACATCTCCATGCGCAGGTCGCGGTTGAACTGCGCCCAGCCCGAACCGCCCATGTCGGGGATGTGCAGGTAGCCGCAGCGTCCGCCGCTGACTTCGCGGACCACCGCGCGGCGTTTGGACACCCAGTCCTGGTAGCGCAGCGGCCGCTCGTCGATGAGCGGTACGACCGCGACCCGCCGGGCCCGGCCCTCGCCCTCGGCGGGCTGGAAGGTGAGCTCGACGGTGGTGCCGCCGGCCGCCGACAGCAGTGGATAGGGCCCGGCGACCGGGTCCACGGGGCGGCCGTCGACGTGGGTGAGGACCGCGCCCTCGCGGATGCCGGTGCCCGCGAGCGGGGAGCGGGCCTTGGAGTCGGAGGACTCGCCGGGCAGGATCCGCTTGACCACCCAGCCCTCCGGCCGGTGCACGAAGTTGGCGCCGAGCAGCCCGATGGCCCGCTGGTAGTGGGGCGGCCCCTCGTTGCGGCGGGCGGGGGAGACGTACGCGTGCGAGGTGCCGAGTTCGCCGAGCACCTCGCGCAGCAGGTCGGCGAACTCGTCGGGCGAGGCCACCCGTTCGACGAGGGGGCGGTACTGGCGCAGTACGCCGTCCCAGTCGATTCCGCACATCTTCGGTTCCCAGAAGTAGGCCGGGATGATGCGGCCGGCCTCCTCGAAGGCCTGGCGCCATTCGGCCGCCGGGTCGACCTCGTGCAGGATGCGCCGCAGGTCGAGGTAGACGGTGGAGTCGCCGTCACCCGACTCGGTCGCGGGGACGGCGCGCAGGTCGCCGTCGTCGTAGAGGACGAGGCGGGTGCCGTCGCCGCTGGCCGCGAACCAGTCCAGGCCGGAGGCCAGTTCGCTCTTGCGGGCCTTGGTCATGTCGAAGTGCTCCAGTGTGGGCTTGCCGCTGGTGTCGGCCGGGTTGGCGAAGGTCTCGCCGAGCGCGCCCGAGATGGGCCAGCGCAGCCAGACCAGTCCGCCGCCGTGCACCGGGTGCAGGGCCGAGTACTTCGACGCGGAGACGGGGAAGGGCGTGACGCGGTTCTCGAGGCCCTCGACCTCCACCGTGACGGTGCCGTCGCCCTCGCCGGACTCGCCCTCGACCGGATCGAGCCCGCCGGCCGCGGGCCGTCCGTCGGGGGAGAAGGCGAAGGGGGACGGGGTGGCGGAGGAGAGCGGCACCAGGTAGGGGCGGCAGCCCAGCGGGAAGGACAGGTCGCCGGTGTGCACGTCGTACACCGGGTCGAAGCCGCGCCAGGACAGGAAGGCGAGGTAACGGCCGTCCCGCGTGAAGACCGGGTTCTCGTCCTCGAAGCGGCCGTTGGTGACGTCGACGACCGCGCGTGCTCCGGGGCCGGAGATTTTCGCCATCTTGATCTGCCGCAGGGAGCGTCCGATGCCCGGGTGCGACCAGGTCAGCCAGCAGCCGTCGGGGGAGAAGGCGAGGTCGGTGACGGGCCCGTTGATGGACCGGATGAGTTCGGTGACCTCCCCGTTGGACTCCTCCGTGGCGTCGAGCAGCAGCAGCCGCCCGTCGTGGGAGGCGATGGCGAGCCGCTCCCCGTCGGGGTCGGAGACGAGCTCCGTGACGCGGCCCAGCTCGCCCGAGGCCAGCCGGCGCGGCTCGCGGTCGCCGGAGGCGCGCGGGAGGTAGGCGATCTCGATCGCGTCCTCGCCCTCGGCGTCGGTGACGTACGCGACCTGCCCGCTGCTGCCGAGCATCTCGGGCAGCCGTACCCGTACGCCCGGGGTGTCGGCGATGGTGCGGGCCGGCCCGTCGCGGTGGGTGAGCCAGTACAGGCTGCCGCGCACGACGACGGCGCTGGCCCGTCCGGTGGTGTCCACGGACAGCGAGTCGACGTTGCTGGCGGCCGGCACCTGGTACGTACGCCGCCCCGCGCGCGGGCCGCCGAGCCGGACCGGCAGCTTGCGAGGGAAGGCCCCCTCGGCGAGGGAGTCGACGAGCCAGATGTCGCCCGCGCACTGGTAGACCACGCGGGAACCGTCGCTGGAGGCGTGCCGGGCGTAGAACTCGTCGTGGTCGGTGTGGCGGCGCAGTCCGGTGCCGTCGGGCAGGCAGGAGTAGAGGTTGCCGACGCCCTCGTGGTCGGAGAGGAAGGCGATCCTGCCGTCCACGAACATCGGTGCTTCGAGGTGGCCCTCGAGGTCCTCCAGCAGCCGCTGCCCGTGCAGCCACAGCCGGCCGGTGGCGCCGCCCCGGTAACGCTTCCAGGCGGCGGGTTCGTGCGGGGGCTTGCCGGTCAGCAGCAGGCTGCGGTGCTCGCCGTCGACGTCGAGGACCTGGATGTCGGAGACCGGGCCCCAGGGGAGGCGGCCGCCCGGGCTGCCGTCGGTGGGCAGTTTGTAGGCCCAGGAGTAGTAGGAGAAGGGCTGTCCGTGCGAGGAGACGGCCAGGACGTTGCCGTCCGGGTCCCAGCCGCAGACCCGGGTGTCGGTGGAGCCCCAGTGGGTGAGCCGGCGGGCCGGGCCGCCGTCGACGGGGGCGAGGTGGATCTCGGGGTCGAGGCTGCGCCAGGTGGTGAAGGCGATGTGCCGTCCGTCCGGGGAGAAGCGCGGGTGCCCGACCCGGGTGCGGTCCACGGTGAGGCGCCAGGCCCGGCCGGGGGTCTGGCCGTCGGGGACCAGCGGGGCGATCCAGAGGTCGTCCTCGGTAGCGAAACACAGCAGGTCGTCGTGGAGGTGCGGGAAGCGGAGGTACGCGACGTCGTGACTCACCCCCCAATGCTTTCCGCGCCAGGGGGGCGCGGCAACTCGTACAGGTGACGCGGTCGCCACCCGTGCGGGTGAGGTGCGGAGTGACCCACGCCACGCCTCCAGCGAAACGGAACGGTTTCGTTTCGTTAGGCCGGGGAGGTAGTCTCTGAGGAGTACGGAACCGTTTCGTTCGGAGGTGGACGCGATGAAGGCAGGTTGCCGGGTGGGCGACGTGATGTCGGCCCGGCGCAGCCGGATCACCCCCGAACGGGAGGCCGAACTCCACGGGGCGGTCCTCGACCTCCTGCGCGAGGTCGGCTACGAGGCGTTGACCATGGACGCGGTCGCCGCCCGTACGAAGTCCAGCAAGGCCACCCTCTACCGCCAGTGGGGGAGCAAGCCGGAGCTGGTCGCCAAGGCCCTGCGGTGCACCCAGCCGGTCTCCCTCCGGGAGATCGACACGGGCAGCCTGCGCGGGGACTTCGCGAAGATGGTCGAGTGCTCCGACGACGCGCAGATGGCCAAGGACACCGCGCTGATGCGGGGTCTGGCCCATGCCGTCCACGAGAGTCCGGAGCTGCACCGGGCACTGCGCGACCTGCTGGTCGACCCGGAGATCAACGGTCTCCACGCGATGCTCCGGCGCGCCGTGGAGCGGGGTGAGGTCCGGCCGGACTGTCCGGCGCTGGACTTCGTACCGCACATGCTCATCGGGGCGTTCATCGCCCTCCCGCTGATCGAGGACCGGTCCGTCGACCGGACCTTCCTCGGCCGGTTCATCGACGCCGTGGTCTTCCCCGCCCTCGGCGTCTGACGTCCCGCCCGGGTACTTGGCCCGGGGCCGGCTCCCCGGCCCCACGGCTCCGCAAGTACAGCTCCACAGAAGTACAGAACGTCCTTCCTGCTGCTCCTGACACGCCGCTCTCGTCGTCGGGCCGGCTTTCCACGCCCAGATCCGTCCCGGATCCATCCCACGACCTGAATCGGGAGAACCACGACGTGGCTACCTTCCTCTACCGGCTCGGGCGCGGTGCCTTCAGGCGCCGCGGCCTGGTCGCCCTCATATGGGTGGCGCTGCTCGTCGCCGCGGGCTTCGGCGCCGCGACGGCCCCCGCGCCCACCTCCGGCTCGTTCTCCATACCCGGCACGGAGGCCCAGAAGGCCTTCGACCTGCTGGACGAGAAGTTCCCGGGCATGTCCGCCGACGGCGCGACCGCCCGCATCGTCGTCAAGGCCCCGGCGGGCGCCAAGGTCACCGATCCGGCTCCCAAGGCCGAGGTCGAGAAGCTGATCTCCGGCCTGAAGAGCGGCGCCGGCGCCGCCCAGATCGCCACCGTCGACGACCCGTACCAGACGAAGGCGGTGAGCCAGGACGGCTCCACCACCTACGTCAGCGTGAAGTACAAGGTCAGCGGGATGGAGCTGAAGGACGACACCCGGGAGGCCCTGAAGGACTCCGGGCACGCCGCCCAGAAGGCCGGTCTCCAGGTGGAGATCGGTGGCGACGCGCTGATGGAGGCCCCCGAAACGGGCTCCGGCGAGGCCATCGGCATCCTGATCGCCGGGATCGTCCTCGTCATCACCTTCGGCTCGCTGATCGCGGCCGGCCTGCCGCTGCTGACGGCGCTGATCGGCGTCGGCATCGGCGTCTCCTCGATCACCGCGCTCGCCAGCGTCCTCGACCTCGGCTCCAC
The DNA here is from genome assembly GCF_055575515.1 of Streptomyces sp. NPDC034086. Lineage (NCBI taxonomy): Bacteria > Bacillati > Actinomycetota > Actinomycetes > Kitasatosporales > Streptomycetaceae > Streptomyces > Streptomyces sp. NPDC034086. Next base: position 79,492 of record NZ_JBVISM010000010.1, read on the forward strand.
CACCTCCACCCTGGCGATGATGATCGGCCTCGCGGTCGGCATCGACTACGCGCTCTTCATCGTCTCCCGCTACCGCGTGGAGCTCGCCGAGGGCCGTGAGCGCGACGAGGCCGCCGGCCGCGCCGCCGGAACCGCCGGCTCCGCCGTGGTGTTCGCCGGTCTGACCGTGGTCATCGCCCTCGTGGGCCTGGCCGTCGTCAACATCCCGATGCTGACGAAGATGGGTGTCGCCGCCGCCGGGACGGTGGTCATCGCGGTACTGGTCGCCCTGACGCTGGTCCCGGCGATCCTGGGCTTCGCGGGCAGGAAGGTGCTCCCGGCGGGCCAGAAGAGCAAGCTGTTCGGCAAGGGCCGTCCGGCCGGCGCCGAACCCAAGGCCAACGGCGGCACCCGCTGGGCCCGCTTCGTGCTGCGCCGCCCCGTCGTGGTGCTGCTGGCCGGTGTGATCGGCCTCGGCGTCATCGCGATCCCGGCGAGCAAGCTGGAGATGGGCCTGCCGGACGACGGCTCCAAGCCGGTCTCCACCAGCCAGCGCAAGGCGTACGACATGCTGTCCGAGGGCTTCGGCCCCGGTTTCAACGGCCCGCTGATGGTGGTCGTCGACGGTGACAAGGCGCTGGCCGACCGCACCGCCGAACGGATCAAGGGCCTGGACGGGGTGGCGGCGGTGATGCCCCCGCTCCAGAACGAGGCCAAGGACGCCGCGATCGTCAGCGTGATCCCGAAGGACCGGCCCTCCTCCGCCGAGACCGAGGACCTGGTCCACTCGATCCGCGAGGGCAACGGCAAGGACGTGCTCGTCAGCGGTCAGACCGCGATGAACATCGACTTCTCGCAGAAGATGAACGACGCGCTGCTGCCCTACCTGGCACTCGTCGTCGGCCTCGCCTTCCTGCTGCTGATGCTGGTCTTCCGCTCGATCCTGGTCCCGCTCAAGGCGGCCCTCGGCTTCCTGCTGTCGGTCGTCGCGGCCCTCGGCGCGGTCGTCGCGGTCTTCCAGTGGGGCTGGCTGGGCTCGCTCTTCGGCGTGGAGCAGACCGGCCCGATCATGTCGATGATGCCGATCTTCATGGTGGGTGTCGTCTTCGGACTGGCGATGGACTACGAGGTCTTCCTGGTCACCCGCATGCGCGAGGCGTACGTCCACGGCGAGCGCCCGGGGCAGGCCGTGGTGACCGGCTTCCAGTACAGCGCCCGGGTGGTGGTGGCCGCCGCGGTCATCATGATCGCCGTCTTCTCCGGCTTCCTCGGCGCGAACGACTCGATGGTGAAGATGATCGGCTTCGGCCTGGCCGTGGCCGTCCTCTTCGACGCCTTCGTGGTCCGCATGGCCATCGTTCCGGCGGTGCTGGCGCTGCTGGGCCACAAGGCCTGGTGGCTGCCGCAGTGGCTCGACCGGATCCTGCCCGACGTGGACGTGGAGGGCGAGAGCCTGCGCAGGCACCTCGGCGAGTCGGGAGCCGGCTCGCCGGGCGACCCCGACAAGCGGCGCGAGCTGGTCGACGCCTGACGGGCGCCCGGGCCGGCCCGGCTCCAACGCCGGGCCCGGCCGGGTCAACCGGTGGCGTCAACTTCGGGCCCGGAAACCCACACCCGCAGAACGCCGGCCCCGCATCTGGAACCCAGGTGCGGGGCCGGTGGCGTTCGGTTACGCCGTCCGGGCGGTGGCGTACGTGCGGCGCAGGAAGCGGCGCAGTGCGGCGCTGTCGAACTGGAGGACCGCGACGCCCTCCGGCGAATGGAACTCGACCACCACCTGTACGCGCCCGCACGGCCAGACGCGTACGTCCCCGGTCCCGGAGGGGGCGAGCAGGCCGGTCTCCAGGAGGGCGAGGGGGAAGACCCACTCGTTGTCGGTGTCCTCGGGGGACAGCTCGGCCGGGAAGACCACGCGCACGGCCAGCGGCTCCGCGGCGGTGAAGCGGAGGGCCACGGGAATGGCCCGGTAGAGGGGGTCGTCGGTGATCACGCGGGCCCGCACCCGCTCCTCGACGGCGGTGCCGGCCGCGGTCGCGGTGGCCCGGGCGGTCGCCGTCTTGGTGACCGTCGCGGTCGTGGTGGAGGCGGCGCCCGCGGTCGAGCCGGAGCGTGCTGGTGGATTCTCGGCGGTGGCTGACATCGACAAGACTCCTTGAAATCGGAACATTTGCGTCCGTTTGTCCGTCAAGCCTCGCACATTCCCACGAAAGCGCACGGATCCATTTGTGACCTGGCTGCTCTTGCCAACCATTTGCAACTGGGCACTACTCTTGAACGGTTAAAGACCTGTGCGAGAAAGAGGAAGCGGAGCTTCTCCATGCATGTGCCCGACGGATTCATCGACACACCCGTCTCGGTTGCCGCAGGAGTAGCGGCCGCCGCCGCCGTCGCGGTCAGCCTGCGCGGCGCCCGCCGCGAGCTCGACGAACGCACCGCCCCGCTGGCCGGGCTCGTCGCCGCCTTCATCTTCGCCGTGCAGATGCTGAACTTCCCGGTCGCCGCCGGCACCAGCGGACACCTCCTCGGAGGCGCCCTCGCCGCGATACTCGTCGGCCCGTACACCGGTGTGCTGTGCGTGTCCGTCGTCCTGCTGATGCAGGGCATCCTCTTCGCCGACGGAGGCCTGACCGCGCTCGGCGTCAACGTCCTCACCATGTCCGTCGTCACCGTCGTCGTCGCGTACGCCGTCTTCCGCGGGCTCCTGAAGCTGCTCCCCGCCGGCCGCCGCTCGGTCACCGTCGCCGCGTTCGCCGGCGCCCTGCTCTCGGTCCCCGCCGCGGCCGCCGCCTTCACCGCCCTCTACGCGCTGGGCGGCACCACCGACGTCCCGATCGGCAAGGTCGTCACCGCCATGGTCGGCGTCCACGTCCTCATCGGCATCGGCGAGGCCGCCATCACCGCCGCGACCGTCGGCGCCGTGATCGCCGTACGCCCCGACCTGGTGCACGGCGCGCGCCGGCTGACCACCCCGCTGAAGCTGCGCGTCGGCGGTGAGCTGGTCGACGCCCCCGCGCCCGCCGCCGCGCCCGTGCCCGCCGCTGCCGCCCCCCGCTCCACCCGCGCGCTGTGGCTGACCGGCCTCGCCACCGCCCTCGTCCTGGCCGGCTTCGTCTCCTTCTACGCCTCCGCCAGCCCCGACGGCCTGGAGAAGGTCGCCGCCGACAAGGGCATCGACAGCAAGGTCGAGGAGCACGCCGCCGCCGACTCCCCGCTCGCCGACTACAGCGTCAAGGACGTCTCCGACGCGCGGCTGTCCGGCGGACTGGCGGGCGTCATCGGCGTCGGCGCGACCGTCGGCGTCGGCACCGGTGTCTTCTGGGCCGTGCGCCGGCGCCGCGCGCAGGACCTGACCGCGACCTCCACGGCCGCCCCCTCGGCTCCCTGACATGGGTGCCGGGCACGCGCACAAGCTCTACCGGCACGGGCACTCGCCCGTGCACGGGCTGCCGCCGCACTGCAAGATCGCCGCGACGTTCGCGTTCGTGGTGGTCGTCGTGTCCACCCCGCGCGAGGCCATGTGGGCCTTCGCCGCCTACGCCGCCCTCGTCGCCGGCGTCGCGGCGGCGGCCCGGATCCCCGCCGGCTTCCTGCTCCGGCGCATGCTGATCGAGGTGCCGTTCGTCCTCTTCGCGGTGCTCATGCCCTTCGTGTCGCAGGGCGAGCGGGTGGAGGTGCTCGGCACGTCCCTGAGCGTCTCCGGCCTCTGGGGCGCCTGGAACGTCCTGGCCAAGGGCACCCTCGGCGTGGCCGCCTCCGTGCTGCTCGCCTCCACCACCGAACTGCGCGCGCTGCTGCTGGGACTCCAGCGGCTGAAGCTGCCGCCGCTGCTGGTGCAGATCGCCTCCTTCATGATCCGGTACGGCGACGTCATCACCGACGAGCTGCGCCGCATGTCGGTCGCCCGGCGCTCGCGCGGGTTCGAGGCGCGCGGTGTCCGGCACTGGGGAGTGCTCGCCAAGACGGCGGGCGCCCTGTTCATCCGCTCCTACGAACGCGGCGAGCGGGTCTACCTCGCGATGGTCAGCCGCGGCTACGCCGGCTCCATGCCGGTGATCGACGACGTCACGGCCACGCGCGCCCAGTGGGCGTACGCGGCCGTGCTCCCGGTGACGGCGCTCGCCGTCTGTCTGATGGGATGGACGCTGTGACGTCTCCTTCCGCCCCTTCCGCTTCCTCCGTCCCTCCCGCCGGTTCCGGCGCGCCGTCCCTGGAGGTGTCCGGGGTCGCCTACGCCTACCCGGACGGGCACCAGGCCCTCTTCGGGGTCGACCTCACCGTCGGCCGAGGGGAGCGGGTGGCGCTGCTCGGCCCCAACGGGGCGGGCAAGACCACCCTCGTGCTGCACCTCAACGGCATCCTGGGCGGCGGCCTCGGTTCGGTGACCGTGGCCGGGCTGCCGGTGGAGAAGCGGAACCTCGCCGAGGTCCGGCGCCGGGTCGGCATCGTCTTCCAGGACCCCGACGACCAGCTGTTCATGCCGACCGTGCGCGAGGACGTGGCCTTCGGCCCGGCCGCGGCCGGGCTGCGGGGCGCGGAACTGGAGGAACGGGTCCGGGAGGCGCTCGACCTGGTCGGCATGGCGGCCTTCGCCGACCGGCCCCCGCACCACCTGTCGTTCGGCCAGCGGCGCCGGGTGGCGGTGGCGACCGTCCTGGCGATGCGGCCGGAGATCCTCGTACTGGACGAGCCCTCCTCCAACCTGGACCCGGCCTCGCGGCGCGAGCTCGCCGACATCCTGCGCTCGCTGGACGTCACCGTGCTGATGGTGACCCACGACCTGCCGTACGCGCTGGAGCTGTGCCCCCGCTCGGTGATCCTCAGCGAGGGGGTCATCGCCGCCGACGGGCGTACGGGGGAGCTGCTGTGCGACGACGCGCTGATGCGGCGGCACCGCCTCGAGCTGCCGTTCGGCTTCGACCCGAGGTCGGTTGCCGCCGGGTAAGCGGAGGCCGCTGATCCGGACGTGGCATAAGAGGGCGACGGCGGTTGTTGGTCTGCTCGTGAACATCCAGGGTGTGGTGACCGGGGGCTACGAGCCCGTCAGAGACGCCTTCGCGCGTAATTTCGAGGTCCTCGGGGACCGGGGCGCGGCCGTGTCCGTGTACCGCGACGGCCGCAAGGTCGTCGACCTGTGGGGCGGCACGAAGGACGCGGACGGCGGCGCCGCCGGACCCTGGACCGAGGACACCGCCACGATCGTGCGCTCCGCCACCAAGGGCGTCGCCGCCGCCGTCCCGCTGCTGCTGCACCAGCGCGGACTGCTGGACCTGGACGCGCCGGTGGGCTCGTACTGGCCCGAGTTCGAGGCGGGCGGCAAGGGGAAGGCGCTGGTCCGCCACCTGCTGGCCCACCAGGCCGGCGTCCCCGCGCTGGAGCGCGCACTGACCACCGCGCAGGCCGCCGACGGGGTGAGCGGGGCGCGCGCGGTCGCCGCGCAGCAGGCCTTCTGGGAGCCCGGCAGCGAGCACGGCTACCACGCGCAGACCTTCAGCTGGCTGGTGTCCGAGCTGGTGCTGCGGGCGACGGGCCGTACCGTCGGCGGGATCCTCGCGGAGGAGATCGCCGAGCCGCTGGGACTGGACTTCTGGATCGGCCTGCCGGAGGGCGAGGCGGCGCGGGTGGGCCGGGTGGCACCGGTCGAGCCGCCGCCGGGCGCTGGCCTGCTCAAGACCCGGCCGAGGAGAAACGTTTCCGAGGCGTACGCCGACCCGGACTCCCTCACCCGGCGCGCCTTCGCCGCCATCGATCCCCTGCCGGACGAGAACGACCCCGTCTACCAGGCGGCCGAGCTGCCCGGTTCCGCCGGCATCGGCACGGCGCGCGCCCTGGCCCGCTTCTACGCGGCGACCATCGGCGTGGTGGAGGACGGGGCGCGGATCTTCACCCCGGCCACCACCGCGCTGGCCGGTACGGAGTTCGCGTCCGGGCCCGACCGGGTGCTGGTCGTGAACACCCGCTTCGGCCCGGGCTACATGCTGCACGGCCCGGCGTCGCCGCTGCTGTCGCCGGCCTCCTTCGGCCATCCGGGGCGCGGCGGGTCCCTGGCGTTCGCGGACCCGGAGGCGGGCATCGGCTTCGGCTACGTCACCAACGCGCACGCCAAGTCCGTCACCGCCGACCCGCGCGCGCAGGCGCTGGTGCGGGCGCTGCGGTCCTGCCTCTGACGCCGCCGGCCGACGCGGCGGCGGTCAGGCGGTCTCGCGTGCGCCGGGGGGTGCGCGGCGGTCAGGCGGTTTCGCGTACGTCGGCCAGCGCGGCCGCGGCGTGCGCGATGAGTTCCCGCGGGGCCATGGGGAACACGGTGTGCGGGGTGCCGGCCGCCGCCCAGACCTCGTCGTGCTCCAGCAGCGACCGGTCGGCCAGCACCGGGGTACGGGTGCGGTGGCCGAAGGGCGGGACGCCGCCGATGGCGTAGCCGGTGGTCTCGCGGACCAGGGCGGCGTCGGCGCGGGTGACTTTCGCGGCGCCGAGTTGACGCCGTACGGCCTCGACGTCCACCCGGGAGGCGCCGTCCATGAGGACCAGCACCGGGACGCCGTCCGCCGCGAAGACCAGCGACTTCACGATTTGGCTGAGCTCGCAGCCGATCGCTTCGGCGGCGTCGGCGGCCGTACGGGTGCCTTCGGGGAAGGAGCGGACGTCGAGGTCGAGGCCCAGCTCGGTGAGGGCCCGGGCGAACAAGGGGTGCACGGTGGTGGTCGTCATGCCCGGACGCTAGCGCCGCGCGGGGGGCGCGGGCGAGGCGTTTTACGCCGCCCCGGCCCGTCGGCGGCCCCGCCCGCCCCGGCCCGCCGCCCGCCGCGGCCCGGCCGCCCCCGCCCGCGGCCCGCCGCCCGACCCGGCCCGCCCCGTGCAGTCGTCAGGAGGCGTTCAGCACGCTCGCGACGACGGGGCCCGCGCTGTCGCCGCCGTGGCCGCCGCCCTCGACCATCGCGGCCGCCGCCACGTCACCCCTAAAGCCCGTGAACCAGCTGTCCGGAGCAGCCGCGCCGTCGACCTCCGCCGAGCCGGTCTTCGCCCCCTTGTCGGATCCGCCGACCGCGGACATGGCCCCCGCAGCGGTGCCACCGGGGGCGGCCGCCTGCTTCATCATCCGCACCAGCTGCGCCGACACGCCGGGCGCCAGCGAGCGCGGGGCGGAGGCCAGGGTGCGGCCGTCCAGCGAGGCCTTGACCAGCACCGGCTGACGGAACACCCCGGTCCGGGCGGTCGCCGTGACGGAGGCGATGTTCAGGGGGTTCATCAGGACGGGCCCCTGGCCGATGTACTCGGCGGCCGCCGCCGCACCGGAGGTCACCGGCACGCTGCCGTCCTGGGACGGGATGCCGGTCTTCCAGTCCAGCCCGATGCCGAAGGCCTCCTTGGCCACCCGGGGCAGCGCGCCGTTGTCGCCGACCTCGTCGATCAGGCCGATGAAGGCGGTGTTGCAGGACCTGGCGAAACTGGTCGAGAAGGGCTGCCCCTTCAGCGAGAAGCCGCCCAGGTTCCGGAACGGCTTGCCGTCCCACGACACGCTCGGCGCGCACTCCGCCGGGCGGTCCGCCGCCACCAGACCCTTCTCCAGCAGCATCGCCGCCGTCATGATCTTCATCGTCGAGCCGGGTGCCCGCCGGCCCTGCATCGCCGCGTTGAAGCCGTCCCTGCGGTGGTTGGCCACCGCCAGGATGTCGCCGGTGCTCGGCTGGACGGCGACGACCGAGGCCTCGGCGTGCTGGGCCACGGCCTTCTCGGCCGCCGCCTGCACCTCGGCGTCCAGGACGGTCCGGATCTCCCCGGGCCGGCCCTCCACCAGCGTCAGCAGGCTCCGCCTGGGCGCGTCCTGGGCGGCGGGCTCGATCCACAGCTCGACGCCGGGCGTGCCGCCGGCCTTGTCCCCGTACGTCTTGCGCAGCGAGTCCAGCACCGGCCGCAGCGACGGGTACTGCTCGGCCGTCAGCTCCTTGCCGTTGCGGTCGACCGCCTTGACCGGCGGGCTGGCCGGGGTGCCGGTGCGCAGCCTCTCGTCCTTCTGGAGCTGCGGGTGGATCACCGAGGGCTGCCAGTCGACGAGCGGCTTGCCGTCGCTGACGCCGCGTACGACCGTCAGCCGCGAGTCGTAGGCGAGGGGCTTGGCCGTGCCCCCGGAGCCGACCTCGGCCTCGACCCTGAACGGCACGGTGGTGCCGTCCGGGGTGCCGGGGGTGATGACGGCCTTGGACACCATCGCCTTGGCCCTGTAGTCGGCCACCGCGGCCCGCGCGGCCTGCGCGTCGGTGGTGAGCTCGGCGGCCGTGCGGTCGTCACCGGCCGCCCAGGCGGCGAGGAAGGCCCGCGCGGTGGCGGCGGCCTCCTTGCCGGTGACCGGTCCGCTCGCGCCGCCGGCAGGCGCCGCGCTGGTCCGCGTACCGCCGCCCGCGTCGCCGCTCTCCCCGACCAGGGTGTACACCCCGTATGCCGTTCCGCCGACCATCGCGAGGAACACCCCGCCGATGACGGCACCCTTCGTCGCCCCGTTCATGCGTCCCCTCCCCAGGAGCCCCCGTCCTCTGAACGTGTTCAAAGAACATAGGGAAGGGACCTTACCTGTCGGTATCGGTCAGATCCAGGTATCCAGCCACATCCGGCCACGCCACGAGTCCATGGGCAGGGTCTGGCCGGTGTAGATCGGCCAGAAATAGATGGAGTTCCATTCTTCCTGGGTGGGGCGGCCCGACCAGCGAATATTCCGCCAACCGGGGCCGCAGCGTCCCTACTGGGCCGTCTCCGGGCCGTGATCATGGTCCGGAGGGGCAAGGAAGAGACCATCCACGGCCTTCCGAGTCCGGCCCTCACTGCTGGGCATGAGGTGCGTGTACGTCCGGAGGGTGAAGCCGGGATCGGCGTGTCCCAGGTACTGGCTCAGGGCTCGGATGTTCTCGCCGGAGTCCAGCAGGACGGACGCGTAGAAGTGCCGCAGGGCGTGCATGCCGTGCTGTCGCGCGGACGCGTAGCGCTCGCCATCCTCGGCCGGCGGGATGATGCCCGCCAGCGAGAGGGCGGGCTTCCACATGAAGTCGTTGAAGTAGCTGACCCGAACGAAGTCGCCCCCCTCACCGGAGAAGAAGAGTGACTTCGTCACGAGCGGCCCGTCGGGAGTCCGCCAGGGAAGAGTCACCCTGATCGGTGGGTGTGCCTTCCGGTGAGCGAGGAGAGCGGCAGCCACCGACTCGGGAAGAGGTACCGCGCGGGTCTTCCCACCTTTCGGCAGGGCAAAGACGTACTTCCCCCGGATCCGCTTCAGCTGGTGCTCCACGCGGAGCCAGCCGCCCTCGAAGTCCACCTCGGCCTCATCCAGCCCGAAAACCTCACCCTGCCGGAGGCCGCACCCGCCGGCGAGGTCCACCGCCGTACGCAGATGCCGGGGCAGAGCGGCCCGGACCGCCAGAACCTGCGTCGTGTTCCAGGGCTTCACGCGGGGCTGCGTGGGCTTGGGGATCTGGACGGACCGGGCGCGGCAGGGGTTCTTGGCGATCAGCCCGTCATCGACAGCGGCGGAGAACGCGGCCGAGACCGTCCCGAAGATGATCCGGCGGTGAGACGAAGCGCGCACGTGCTGTTCCAACTCGCCGAGCCACGTGCGGATGTGGCCGGGCTGGAAGGAGGGGACGGGGCGCGTGCCGATGTACGGGTAAGCGTGCAGTCGCAGACGCCGCTCCGCCGCTTCACGGCTGTTGATCTCCGTCGTGTGAGTGGCGACCCACTTCTCGGCGAACTGCTGGAAGGTGATCCGGCTGGCGCGCGGGTCGACGTACTGACCCCGCGCCATGTCGGCGGCCGTCTCGTTGAGCCACTGATCGGCGAGCCTCTTCTGCTTGTCCGGGAAGCTCTTGGACTTCTCTGTGCCGTCCGGGCCGATGTATCGGGCCCGGTAGCGCATGCCGGTGCCGTGCCGGTCGGTCTTGACCCGGTGAGGCTTGCCGTTGGGGCCCTTCTCTGTCTTGTACCAGCGGTCTTGGATGTGCCCTGCCACTGAGGAGCCTTCCTGAAGGACGAGGAGAGGGCGGGCCCGGGGTGGGCCCGCCCTCGTGGTGGTGGGGTGTGATCAGGCGGCGGTGCTGATGTCGTCTGCCATCTGCTGGGTGATCCAGTCGAGGACCGCCTGGGGGTGGTAGCGGGTGTGCTTGCCGACACGGAAGCCGGGCGGGCCGGTGCGCTTCTTGCGCCACTGGTAGACGGTTTCGACGGGGACCTTCAGGAGGTCGGCCACGTCGTCCGGGCTGAGGAACTGGTCAGGGAGTGCGTTCAGCGTGATCCCCTCGTTTCGTCCGGGGCTGGGGCCCCTCTCAGATGTCCGCTACTGCCGCTACTCCGCTACCGCGCAGGTCAGGCGGGGTGTGTCGGTAGCGGATGGGGTAGCGGTAGCGGATGGCTGCCGCCACCGGCCCGGGGTGGGTGCGGGGTCGGTGGCGGGGTGAGGTAGCGGATCTTTGCCGCTACCTCAGAGTCTTGCCGCTACCTCGGCAGGTGCTTTGACCTGCGAGGTAGCGGCGGTAGCGGCGGTAGCGGACTTTCAGGAACCGGGGGGCGGGCAGTACCTGCTCCAGGCGTCGGCGAGGTCGTCGGCGTAGTAGCCCTTCAGCACGGTTCCGCCGGTCTTGATGTTTCGCGCGACGATGGGCCGGTTGCTGCCGGTCATGTACTCGCGGAGCATCTGGCCGAGTCCGCGGGCGTCGAGGGGGCGGCCGTTCATGTCGCCCCAGGGGGCTTCGTCCAGGGAGCGGAGCTGTTCGAGGACGGCGGCGGTGGGCAGGCGCGGGATGTCGCCGAAGACGTGGTCGCGCAGGTCGGTCAGGAGCCGGATGCCGAGGCTGGCCTTGTCGTCGCTTTCGGCGGCGGTGACCAGTTCCAGGCATGCGGCGCGGGCCCGGTCGGGCCAGTCCCCGCCGGCCGCGTCGGCGACGGCCAGGAGCGGCTCCCAGACGTCGGCCGGCCGGTCGGTGACTCCGTCGGGCATGACGGGGAAGGCGCCGGTGATGCGGTCGCGGACGTTGTCGGCCCAGGTGGCCAGCCGGTCCCTGAGGGCGTGCCCCTCGGCGGTGTGCAGGCGGGCGCGGAACGGCTCGACCTTCTCGGAGCGGGCGCGGCGGCGCATGCGGATGACGACGGAGCGGGTCAGGATGGTGTCGGGCAGGTTGCCCAGTCCGGCGACGGCGAGCGCGCAGTACGAGGGGAAGCCGACGACGGACTGGTTGCCGGCGCCGTCGCTGACGCACCGGTAGGTGACGCCGGAGCGGCGGTGCCCGGCGTTGATGAACCCGCGGAGTTCCTCGTTCTCCCCGGCCTTGGGGCCGAAGACGGTGTCGATCTCGTCGAAGAGGATCGTGGGCCGTCCATCGCCGCCGGAGACGGCGCGGAAGAGCGCGGCCGGGGAGGCGTTGACCGCCACCATCGGCGCGGGCACCAGCGTCTCCACGATCTCCAGCGCGCGGGACTTGCCCGATCCGGGCTCCGGCGACAGGAATGCGATCCGGGGCGTGGCGTCGAACGCTTCCAGGAGGTGCGCGTGCGCGTCCCACAGGGCGACGGCCACGTACGCGGCCTCGCTGGGGAAGACGTTGAAGCGGCGGTGGAAGGCCTCCACCGCGTCGAGGAGGGCCGCTCCCTCCGGCGTCGGCTCCGGAGCCTCGGTGGCGGTGGGGGCGGACTGGACAGTGGTGAGGGTCATGCGGCTGCATTCCTGTCGTCGGCCCGCAGGGGGCAGGCGGTGCGGTGATCGGTGTGGCGCTGGATGAGCGCGAGGATCTGCCGGGGCCCGTACGCGGTCTCATCCCGTCCGCAGGCGCAGTGCGAGCGCGCGGAGGGGACCGCGCCGTACGGGGCGCGGATGTGCAGATTGGCGACGATGTACCGGCCGTCCGACATCGGGCGCGGGTCAGGACGAACAGATGAAGGGACGCCTTCGGCGACGACCTTCGGCGCGCCACTGCCGTCCGTGGCCGGGCCCGGTTCGGCGGAGCTGATCCCGGCAGGTGTGGGGGTAGGGCTGTTAGCCGGGGGGTGCTCGCGGGCCCTCATGCCGTCGCCCGGCTGGTGGGGTTGTTGCGGATGGACCAGTTGAGGGCGCTGGTGATGGCGGAGCGGTACTCGTAGGGCCTCAGGCCGGCCGCTTCCGCCCCCCGGCTAAGAGCTTCCTTCACCACATCGTGGTCGAGGTCGCCGGACGCGATCAGCCGCCCCAGGGCTCGCGCGGCCCGTACGAGCGCGGCGTTGCGGGTTCCCTCGGGGGCGCTGGCGACGTTCGCTTCCTCGTTGCGGAGGGCGGCGCTGGCGTAGTTGGCGCGGCGTCCGGCGGGCCGGGCGGCGAGCGGGTAGATGGGGCTGGCCTTGATGCGGGGCGGTTCGGTGAGCTTGGCGTGCACCCAGACCGGAAGCGCGGCTACGGGCCGGTCGTCGGTGACGGTGTAGGTGCCGGTGGGGGTGGTGCTGCCGGGGGCGACGACGTAGCCGCCCCAGGCGCGGTGGTCGATGTGCCGGCCGAGGATGTCCTGGTTGGAACGGACCTTGGCGCCTGCCGGGGCGGTGAAGTACAGGTGCCGTCCGCCGGACGGTGTGGTCACCGTGTAGGTGGGCGGCAGGGTCCCGCCGGTCGCGCGGCACAGCGCGTCGAGGATCTGGGCGCCGCTCAGGGTGCCGGGTGGGTCGGATGCTTTGGGCGGGTCGAGGTCGATGACGACCAGCCCGGCCGGTCCGGTGGCCAGCCCCACGTTGAACGGCCGGGTGGCCCAGGCGGCGCGGATCCGGTCGGGGTCTGTGGTGGCGCGCTGCTCGGGCTTGGCGTGTCCACCCGCGCAGTCGCCGGTGCCGGGGCAACTGGTCTCGCCGTGAAGGGCGGAGACCTTGGTGCCCGGGCGGAGCGGGATGACCGGCCAGCCCTGTGCGGCGGCGGCGAGAGCTGCCTTCAGGAGATGGGGCCTGCCCTCTCGCGGGATGCTGATGGGTTGGGTCATGCTGGGTGTCTCCAGTTCTTTCTGGGTTCTGGAGGGGGCGGCCCGGACTTTCGCGAGAGCGGGCCGCCCTCATTTGCGTCTACTCGCAGGTGCAGTCGGGGCGTTCGCTGCTGCCGTCGGCACCGCATCCGCAGCAGTGCGCGTACGGGTAGGGGTCGCCGTCGTCGGGCGGCGCGCACAGTTGGCAGTCACCGCCGTCGAACTCGGGGTCGTCCTCGTCGCTGAACTCAAAGTGGGTCACAGCTGGCCTTTCAGTGGCGCGTGTGGTCGGTGGCCAGGTCGGTCAGCCGCTTGGCCTCGTCGGGGGTGACGTGGCGGTAGCGGACGCTGACGCCGCAGCCCGAGTAGGGGCAGCGCACCGTGTGGGTGCCGCCGAGCAGGGCGACGGCGTCGGAGATCCGCTCGGACAAGAGGTTCCGGTTCATGGGATGGGCGGTCCTTTCAGCGGTTGTTGAGGGTGCCGGTGGCCTTTCCGAAGAGGCCGGTGGCGCTGATGTTCTGGGTGATGTGCTGGACCGGTGCCGTGTGGCGGGTGGCCTTGTAGGCGAGGGGGGCGAGGGCGCCGGTGGCGATGAGGGCGACGGCGGCCCAGAGGGCGTCTGCCATGGCGAGGACTCCGGGGGCGGCGTAGGAGATCCCGAATCCGGCGGCGGCGATCCCGCCGCCGAGGGTCGGGGCCAGGAGCGCGGTGGTCTTGGCCCACGCGGGAATCGGCTGCACGGCCGCCGTGGGCGCGGGCGCCGGGGCAATGGACTGGGTGTAGGCGAGGGTGCGGTAGCCGCCGGGGAGGGTGACCATCTCGACGCCGGGCGGCAGTTCGGCGGGCCACATCGGCGGCTGCTGGGCTGCCGTCGGGTAGTAGACGGGGTCGCCGTAGCGGGCGGGCGCGGTGGTGCTCGTGCGGGTGGGCTCATAGGGCACGACAGGGCTCCTTGGCGCGGGCGGCTAGATGCCGGATATGGAGGCGGTCAGGGCGGCGACGAAGGTGTGGATGGCGTCGGAGGCTCCGGTGTCGGCGAGGAAGAACCCGAACCCGGCCGCGACGGCGGCGGCTCCGACGCCGAGGTGTCGGGTGCGGAGCAGGACGGCCAGGACGACGCCGAGCAGGACGACGAGCGAGAGCGTGACGGCCACGAGGGTCCCCGTTCCGGGCATGTCGGCGGCACCCGGCAGGGGTGCCGCCGACGGGTGGGTGGTGGCTGTGCGTGAGCGAGGGTTAGTGCCTACCGCCTACTGCCTAGTGGCTACTGCCTACTGCCCAACCCGCAGATGAGAGCGGGTGTGTGGGCCGTAGGTGGGCAGTAGGAGCGTCTTCTACTGCCCACCGGTGTGGGCAGTAGGCAGTAGGCGGTAGCCGCCTGTGAGGGGCCTTTCAGGCGTGGTCGGGGTGGACGTAGACGGAGTGCGGGCCCCGGTCGCGGTAGACGAGTTCGCCGCGTTCGGCGGCGGCCTTGAGGGCCTTGCGGACGGACTCGCGGCCGCGGCCGACCGCGTCCGCGATAGCGGCGGGCTTCATCCCGTCCGGCCCGGCCGCGTAGAGGGCGGTCATCGCGGCGGGCATCCAGTCCGGCCCGCCCTCGCTCCCGGTCTCGTTGCGGTGCGCGGCCAGGTTCAGCCCCGGCCGCTCCGGCTTCTCCGGCGCCGGGGTGTCCTGGGCGGGTTCGGGGGCGGTGGCGAACTCGGCGTCGATCTGCCGCATGAACTCCGCCGCGAGCGCGTCCTCATCCGCCGGTGCGGCGGGTGCGGCGGTGCGGTGGGCGGAGAGGTTCAGGCGCCCGCCCTGCCCGGCCGCCGTGGCCGACGCCGGGGTGCTGTCGCCCGCCCCGGGGCCGGGCTCGGTCTGCTGGTGCTCGTTGATCCACGCGGTGCGGGCGGCATCCCAGCGGCGGGCGTAGTCGGGGCCTGCGGCCTTCGCCGAGATGTCGTCCAGCCGGGGGTGCCGGTCGGACGTAGCGAAGACGATGTCGCGGATCTGGTTGGGCAGGATCCGCCACGTCCCGAACAGGCCCACCGGGGACTCGGGGGTGCCCATGAACCCGGTGCCCTTGTGGGGGGCCTGCTCGATGCGGATCCCGCGGGCGCCGGGGAAGAGCTTGGACAGGTCCATGCCCTCGGTGGAACCGCCGGTCAGCGCGACGCGGGTCTTGGCTTCCCGGCGGATCATCATGTTGCCGAGTACGGAGCCGGTTGCGCCGAGCGCGGTGAGCACGGTGCGGATGCCCATGGCGCGGAGCATCCGGATCACTTCGAGGATCTTCTTGGCGAGCTTCTTCTTCTCGGGCTCGGCGCTGACGAGGATTTCCGCGCCCTCGTCGATGACCAGCATGATCTGGGGGATCTGGGCGCTGACCGGCAGGAGGTCGGTGTTGGCCTTGGCCATGAGGTCTTGGTAGGCCTTCTTGCGGTAGAGACCAACCCGCAGCGCGGCGTCGAGCATCAGGTTGGCTTCCTCGTAGGAGGCGGCCAGCCAGTCGATCCCGGGCCGGACGGCTTTGTCGTGGCCGCCCTCCATGGCGGGGCGGACCCAGGGCAGGCCGGCGGATCCGGCGTTGAGGTCGATGACCCAGGTCAGCATGTCGGTGGCGCGGGCGAACCCGGCCAGGATGACGTGGACCATGTTCGTCTTCCCGGAGCCGGTGGGGCCGACGACGAGCGCGCACTGCTCGCGCAGGTAGGCGCAGATCTCATCGGCGTTGGTGCGGTAGCCCCACGGGATCCCGGTGTGGATGGACAGGGGGCTGTAGTCGGCCGGGTAGGGGATTTCCTCGGCGAGGACGTTCTTGGTGGTGACGTCGATCAGGACGCGGCCCTGGTCGATACCCGGGGAGGCGGCCGCGGTGCAGCCGTGCGGCAGGCGGGCATCGGCCGACAGGCGGGCGTTCTCCTGGGCGATCCGGTCGTAGGTCGTCCCGCCCTGGGGGAGTTCGGCGTCGATGGTGAAGCCGGTGCCGGTGGGCCACATCTCCACCGCCAGGATTTTCACCGTGATCCCGCACACGCGCTGGATGCGGTCGACCCACTCCGCGGCGACCGCCCGCCGCTCCGCGGACAGTTCGCGGGCGACGTGGCGTTCGGCGGCGGCGATGGCCTCCAGCTCCCGGGCTTCCTCGTAGAGGCCGGTGGCGCGGGCGGACGCCCCGATGCCCACGCCGATCACGGCGAGGGAACCGAGGGACGTCCAGGTGAGCGGGCCGGTGGCGAGCGCCCAGGTGGTCCAGCCGGAGCCCAGGAGCCAGGAGGCGGCGCGGGCTCCGATGGTGCGGGCGGCCAGTCGCTGGCGCAGGCCGGTCGCGGTGTGCCCGATGGCGCCGACCGCGCCCACGGCGAGGGCCCAGGTCGGGGGCATGTGGGCGAGGGTGCCGACGGTGGCGACCGCGTACGCGCCGGTGGTCGCGGACAGGGCGCCGGTGATGGGTCCGTGGCCGGCGGCCCAGTCCAGCGCCAGTCCGTTGTGCTCGACAGGCGAGGTCTTGGCGGGCATCAGACGTTCCAGCCCTTCTCGGCCTCGTAGCCGTTGCGGGGGTCCTCGTGCCGGGCGATGTCCGCCTCGTGGACCTGCCGGAACGTGGGGCCCAGCTCCTCGGAGAGGTCCACCGAGCTGGTGAAGACCTGGTAGAGGTCGGAGAGCATGTCCGCGACGACCTTCTCCAGCGGAAACTCGGAGTCGGAGCGCTCGGCGAGGATCCGCAGGATGTTCGCGATCGCCTGCAAGGCCTCGGGCAGGCCCTCCAGCATGGCGAGGATCTCCATGCAGTTCTCCGGTTCGTAGGACTGGGCCGCAGCCTCCATCTCGGCGGCCAGCTCCTCGAACCTGAACCCGGAAACGTTGCTCACGACTGCTCCTTCAGGGGTGGGCGGTGCGGGAACGTGCGTGGTGGGACGCTCGGCGCGGTCCCCGATCGGTTCGTCCTCGTTCTGCTCGGCCACCGCCTGCGCGTCGGCGGCCTCCTCGTCGGCGTCGAGCTGGGCGCGGATCTCCTCGTCGCGGGCTTCGCGGGCAGCGCGGGCCCGGCCGACGAGGTAGCGGTAGAGGCGCCGGCCGGGGTGCATCAGCCAGCCCCAGCCCAGCTTTCGGCCCAGCGGAGTTGTGATCAGTCCCAGCAGACCCGCCGCTCCGCCGAGGACGGCGGCCAGGGCTCGGCGGGCGTGGAAGCGGGCGGCGGAACGCAGCAGGGCCTTGCGTGCGGCCCGCTGGGCGGGGGCCTTGAGCTGCGCGGCCCGCTTGCGCCGCGCGGCCTCCCTCACACCCTGGCGGCCAGCCGCGACGGTCCGGCCCGCGCCCCGGTCCCGTGCCGTTCGGCCGGCGGCCACGGCCTTGTCGCGGATGGCGGCGGCCTTGCCCATGCCCTTCGCCAGGGTGTGGGCGGCCAGGCCCTTGCCCTTGGCCGGGGCGGCGGCCTTCGCGGCCCGCCGGTTGTCCGCGACCTGCCGCCGGGCCTGCGTGGCGGCCGTGCGCTGCGCGGCCCGGGTCGGCGAGGCGCTGCGGGACTGGGCCCGCAGGTCACGGACCTGCCCTGCCCGGCCGCCGGCCAGCCCGCCCACGGCGTTGGCGGCCCGCTGCCGGGCCGACCGCGACGCGGTCGACCCGCCCGCCGCGAGGCTGGTCCCGCTGGCGGCGGAGGCTCCCGGGCGTCCTCCGGCACGGTGACGGGCCTGCCCGCCACCCGCCGTACCGGTCCGAGAGCGGGCAGCGGAGCCGGTACCCCGGCCGCCGGTGCGCGAGGTGCCGCGAGGCTGGGCGGGAACCCGACCCAAAGGGCCACCCCGCCCGCTCGCGGACGTGCCGGAGCCGGTGGCCTTCGCCGGTGTGGTCGCGGCCTTCGCACCGGCCTTGCCCTTGGCGTTTTTGGCGCGCTGGCGGGCGGCGACGGTGCCCAGGACAGCAGCGCCGGTCATGGCGACGGCGGCGGCTACCGGCCCGCCGGCCAGGGCAGCCGTGGCCACCAGGCCCGCGGTTCCGTTGGCCCCGGTCAAGGCGAGCGGCACGACCGGGAACCCGCCCGGCGTGTGCTCGACCTTCTTCGCCGGGGCGGCCTCGGTCTGCACGGCCGGGGCGGGTGCGGGAGTGGTTTCTTCGGGAGGGGCCTGCGGTTCGGTGACGGTCTCGGTCATGCTGAACGTGCTCCCTTCACAGGAGACAGGGGCCCGGCCGGATCTGTAGGAGGTGACGGCCGGGCTCTGCCGAGGGGCGGGACGGAGGGGCTGCTCATGGGGTGGGTCAGGCGCGACAAGCACGACGAGGCGGGCCTGTGCCGCTGGTGCGGGGCATTCATGCGGCACGAAAGCCGCTGGTACCGCCGCTACTGCCGACCCGGGCACCACATGCGCCTGTACTTCGCGCAGACAGTGCTCCGGGTGCTGGACAACCTCTGACCAGTCAGAGCTGGTTGAGCTCCAGGCTGAAGAAGACGGTGTTCGCGGAGGCCATCTCCGGCTGCTGGGCCACGATGTGGTCCCGGAGCGTGACGAACACGTCGTAGCGGGTGGCGTCGGCGGGCGGGGTCCACGTCCCGTACTGCGTGGTCATCGTCCGGCCGGGCATCTCCAGGGTCAGCACCCACATGTGCGAGCCCTGAGCGGCGGTCGGGGTGCCGGCGGCGGCGGAAGCCGTGGTGGTCACTGAAACTCCTCAGAGTCGGGCGTTCATGCGGAGTGCTGGCCGTTGGGGGTAGGCGCACGGGGTGCACATGCCGAGCGAGGCCGGAAAGACGTATTCGGCATCGCTGCGGCAAGAGCTGAGGTGGGTCAGGCGGACAGGACGGGACGTGCTGCGGTGGTGAAGGTGTCGGTTGCCGCGAGGGCCTCGTCCCGGCGGGTGTTGAGCGTGGTGAGGCTGTCGGCGTTGCGCAGGGCGTAGGTGGCCTGCACGGCCTGGTTGGCCGCGTCCTCAAGCTCGGGAAGCAGGAGTGTCACGGTCAGGTGCGGGGCGGTGAGGGCGGAGCGGGTGGCGTGGCTGGCGCTGCGGGTCTCGGCGACCTGGTCGGCCGGGGCGCCGGTTAGGCGCAGGTGCTCGCGCAGCCACATGGCGCGGCGATGGTCCGCCAGCACGGCGGTGAAGGCGGTGACCGCGTGCAGACGGTCCTGGCGGGCCTTGTCCTCACGGGCGATGCGGGCCTGGAGGTGCAGGACCTGGCGCTGAAGCAGGGCGGTGACGGCGGAACCCGCGAGGGTTCCCAGGACAGCGATGGCGGTCTGCCACATCGGGCAACTCCCAAGTCGAAGGCGCGGGAAAGCACAGGTCAGGCGGCGGCGTGCTGGTCGACGGGGTAGGCGCACGGGACACACGAGCCGAGCGAGGCCGGGATCACGTACCCGGCGTCCCGCCCGCAGGCCGGGCAGCGGCGGCGGGCGGCGTTCGCCCGCTCCAGCGCCGCCCGCCGGGCGGGGGTCATGGGCCGGACGGGCTTGGCAAGGTCGAGCCGGTAGAGGAAGGCGACAAGCGGGCCGCGCCGGCGGCGGGGCCGCTCCAGCTGGGCGGCGACGTCCTGACCGCCGGGCCGGAGCCCGGCGGCGCGCAGCTGACGGCGGGTGGCCAGTCCGTCGGGGGCCAGGCGCCAGCGGTAGACGGGCAGGGTGCCCATCAGCCGGTGGCGGCGGGGACGGCACTCAGGTGGGGGCGCTCGCCCTCGCGGGCGGCGAGGATCTGCTTGCGGCCCCAGGACTCACTCATGCCGAACGCCTCACCCAGCGCACGGGCCGACAGAGGCCGTGCGGCCTGTACGGATTCGGCGTACGCACGGCGTGCGTCCTGCCGCATCCGCTCCAGCTCCGCCTCCTCGAACACGTCCGCCGCTACCCCGGCGTCCTCGTCGGGTGCGGGCTGTGCGGGGACGGTGTGCGGGGTGTGCGGGGTGTGCGGATCGTCGTCCCGTACGCCGTCCGCATAGGCGGCGAGCTGCGGCAACGCCTCCCGGACCAGCAGATGCCCGGCCTCGGGAGCCGGGGCCGGTTCGCGGTCGACGGTGACCGTGTCGGGGGTGTGCGGGTGGTGTGCGGGCAGGTCCGCACGCTCCCCGCACGGTGCGGGATTCTGTGGTTCGGGGCGGTGGTGGAGGACCTTTGCGACGAGGTCGGAGCCGAAGTAGATCGACCCGACCGGCAGGCTCGTGGCCAGCAGAACGAGGGCGTAGTTCGCCGGATCCCACTCGGCCAGCCGCATCCAGTCGACCGTGCGGTCGTGCAGTGCGGGCACGAGCCCGTGCACGTAGTTCAGGACCAGGGAGGCGACCGTATAGGCGGCCAGGACGTTGAGGGCGAACCGGCGGGCCTGGCCGGTCAGGACGAGAGCCGCGACCAGGGCCAGGGCCATCAGGCCATCCACGACGAACGGGTAGAGCGTCGCCGCCGTGTCGTCCGCGCCGATCGCCCGCGCCACGTCCCGCAGCGCGTTCCACGAGACCCGGAACGCCATCCCGACCACAGCCACCAACGCCAGCACCAGGAACACCCGGGAATCGCGCTTCATGAGGCATCCCCGATCGGGTGGACGTCGAGCGAGGCGAGGAGCGTCACCTCGACCCTGAGGCCGTTGCGCATCTCCTGCCACTCCCAGATGGCCTCGTCGTCCGCCTCGTAGCCGAGGCTGGCCAGCGCGGCGGTCCGCTCGGCGACCGTCGGGATCGGCTGGAGGCGGTGGAACTCGTACGTCGGCCAGGACTGCGAGGGGCCGTCGTTGACGATGTAGATCTCCCACTTGCCGCGGGGGGAGTTGGTCAGGCGGGCGGAGTGCGTCATGCCGCGTCCCCCGACACCGTCAGGCCGGCGGCACGGTTGGCCAGGTCCCGCCGGGCGTCCAGCACCCGGCCGCGGGCCCGGCGGATGCGGCGGGCGTCGAACTCGGACGGCGTCCGGTCGAGGTGGGCGATCAGCGCGTCCAGCAGCTCGACCTCAGCCAGGACCAGCGGCATCTCGGCCTCGATGGCGTCCAGCTCCGCGTCCGTCGGCTCCAGGTCCGCCGGAAGGCTGGTAACGGGCTTCTGACGTGCAACGATGTGCATCATGAGTCGTGTTCTCCCTAGCAGGTGGACGGCTCGAAGCGGCCCCGGTGGTGGAACACCGGGGCCGCACGCCGTTGAGGCGGGAAGGTCAGGCCGGGCGCGGGGAGTGGTGCACGCTCGGGTGGGTGTGCGCCGGGTCGGTCTCGCAGTCCACGGCCCAGCCCTGGTGGGTCCAGCACGTGGCGCGGTCGTCGCCGTGCATGCCGGCGTCCTCCAGCGCGTTGTCACGCTCGATCGCGGCGGCGAGCTTCTTGTCCATCTCGAACCCCTTCCGGGGCCGGACTCTCCGGCTCCCCTCAGCCCCGCCCGTACACCGCAGAAGCGGCGGACAGGCGGAGGAGGCAACCAGCCGCAGCGTGCTCAGCGCCGCGGTAGGGGGTGACGCGAGGGGCGCGGCCGGCCGCACCGGTCCAGTACGGCCCGCGCCCGCAGATGTCGGTGGAACACAGCAACCTCCACGTAGGGGGGGCAAGGCTTCGCCGGAGCCCCGTTGCCACGGCGCTCCAGGCCCGAGCCTGAGAATCGGTGCGTCATCATCACTGCTCTGACGCCAGCAGGGCGGCGCGTACCGGGCGGCACCTCCAGTCGAAGTGAGGTGTTCTCCAGAGCCAGCACGCAGTTCGAAAGTGTTGCCGCCGACGACTGCCCGTCGCCTGGGGACGGGGGTCACGCCCCGTTTCGTCTTTCTAGAGCCACTGTTGAGTTCTCAAGGAGCGTTGCTTTCCGGCGGCGCGCGGTAGGCATGAAGGCGCTCCCGTAGGCACGGGGCACCGCCGGAGCAGGCAGAGCTCGGTTCGGGTATCCATGCAGGTCAGCGACATGTAGCCGCCGTCCCCGCATGAGATACATGCTTGAACTTGTATCTCAGATTGGCGGTTCCGGATGGGGCTGTCAAGCTCTGTGCCTCAGCCGGTCGCCGTGTGGTGTGTCATCAGAATGCCGCCGAGAGGCAGGACGAAGTCACCGCGTCCCTGGACGACTTGGGACGTCCTGGATAGCGTTCTGGTGGACGACTACGTCCCTAGACGTCCCTGGGGGTGGGATGGCGAACGAGCGGTTAAGGTCCGCGATGTTGATGCAAGGCGTCTCGGTGGAGGCCCTGGCGGAGCACCTTGGGGTTGATCCCAAGACTGTGGAGCGGTGGATTACCAAGGGGCGAGCGCCGTACCGGCGTCACCGTCTTTCCGTGTCGGCCTTCCTGCGGGAAGACGAGAGCTATCTGTGGCCGGAGGGTCTGTCCGAAGGGCAGCGGAGGGATGCCGCTGATGCTGAGGTTTTGAAGGTCTATCCGCACCGTTCCTATGTGCCGCCTGGGCTGTGGCTCCAGTTGTTCGGGCGGGCGGAACGGGAAATCGGCGTCCTGGTGCACGCCGGCGTCTTCCTCGCCGAGAACCCGCGCTGGCCGCAGCTGCTCAGGTTGAAGGCGGCTGGCGGTGTACGGGCTCGCATCCTGCTCGGGGACCCTGAAAGCCCGGAGATCCGACGCCGGGGAGAGGAAGAGGAAATCGGCGAGGGTGTCGCCTACAAGGTGCGGGAGGTGATGAAGCTCTATCGTCCCCTGTATTCGGTTTCGGGGATCGAGTTTCGGCTTCACCGGTCGACGCTGCACAACTCGCTCTACCGGTCGGATGACGAGTGGTTGGTGAACACGCAGGTGTACGGCGTGAGCGCCCCCCTGACACCTGTCCTCCACCTGCGCAAGGTCGCCGGTGCCGAGCTGGTCTCCACGTATCAGCAGAGCTTTGAGAAGGTCTGGTCCGAAGCTGTCCCCATTGAAGGGTGAGCATGAGTCGCCGTACTGACTATTTCGATGATCCCAACGCGCCGAAGGCCAACAGCATCGTTCCGGCCGTGACAGCATTCGTCCTCAACGAGGCGGGCGATGTGCTGCTGGAGCGACGATCGGACAACGGCCGTTGGGGTATGCCGGGCGGTGTCCAGGAGATCGGCGAGAACATCGCGGGCACCGTGGTTCGCGAGGTCTTGGAAGAGACCGGGATTCTGGTCGAGGTCGTCGGCCTGGTGGGCATTTTCACCGATCCCGGGCACGTCATCGAGTTCGCGGACGGAGAGGTGCGGCAAGAGTTCTCACTGTGCTTCCGGGCTCGACCGGTCAGCGGCGAGATCAAGGTGAGTTCGGAATCCCTGGAGGTGCGGTGGATTCCTCGGGCGGAGGTCGAGTCCTTGGACGTCTCGCCCACTACTCGCCGGCGATTGGAAGAGGGGTTCCGGGACTCACCGGTTTCCCGAATCAGCTGAGTCGGGACTGTTCGGTGTCGACGCTCCGCTGGCGTACCCGGGCGACTCGGGCCAGCAGCTCCGGCCGCGCTGCGGAGACGGCCCTGAACACGACGTGATCCGGGCCGTACCGGTCGAGGACCTCGGTCAGTCGGTCCGCTGGATCCACGAGCGTGCCCACAGGGCTGCTGGTCAGGTCGCAGAAGGTGATGGCGTCTACGAGGTGGGGTTCGGCGGGGCCGAACTCCTCCAGTGCCTCGTCCAGCCCCAGCTCTGATGCCTCCCAGGGGGAAGAGGTGTGGAACGCCACGACACTGCACAGGCGCGGATCCGCGCCCACCACGTCACGCAGGTAACGTGCTCCGTCAATCATGTGCTGTCCCGTGTCGACGGCCGCCCGGGCATACCCGACGTCGTGCGCGATGGCGGCGGCGGCCAGTAGCTCCGCGTCCTCGCCCAGAGCTGGGGCAAGGGTCAGGGCCTGCGAGTAGACGCGCTGGGAGTGAGCCCAACGCTTCGGCAGGGGTTCGGCGAGCAGGGACTCGGCGAGGTCGTGCGCCCACTTGGCCAAGTGCATACGAGTGCCTCTCATGCTGTCGAGGATCAGGATGCCGGGCTGACGAACCGCCCGACCCCGTGGTGAGCTTGAACATGCCCAGCGCCTTCCAGCTCGTGCACAGCACGCCGGACGGTGCCTCGCGCGACTCCGTAGGTCTCGGCGAGTTCCGCCTCGCTGGGCAGCCGGGCGCCGGCGGGCAGCTCGCCCGTCCGGATGCGGTCCAGCAGGTCAGTCATGATCCGCTTGTACGGCGCCATCTGAGCGGCGCCACCTACTTGGCGGCCCACTCCGGCGACGGTCGTCACGTCACCGGCCTCCTCCAGTGCGCGAAGCGCGCGACGGACAGTCGTGCGCGCCACGCCGAACTCCCGCCCGATCTCTGCTTCGGACGGAAGGCCGTCCGGGTACGTCCCTTCGGCGATCCTTGCCCGCAGGGCCTCAGCGATCGTCAAGAACGTCCCGCGAGGGCTGGGGTTCGTCACGCGCTCCTCCTTCTTCCGCCTCGGGCGCGGTGGCGCCGGAATGCCGCCGCGCGGTCCAGCTTCGCACGTCGTTGCCCAGGCGGAAGAGGGCAGATCGCGGGGCCGTCTGGGGGCCGTCCGGAGACGGCCCGCGATCACTCACGACCGCCAACAACGACCAAGACGGGCGCCAGAAAAAGTCGGGCGGCGGCCCCCGAATCTGCTGCTAGATCCAGGTATCCAGCCACATCCGGCCACGCCACGAGTCCATGGGCAGGGTCTGGCCGGTGTAGATCGGCCAGAAATAGATGAAGTTCCAGATGATCAGGAGCACCAGGACGCCCGCGCCGATCGCGCCCACCGCCCGCCGGCGCTCCGAGGACCCCGCCGGGCCGAGCATCGCGCCGATCATCATCGCCACCGCCAGGCACAGGTACGGGACGAAGACCACCGCGTAGAAGTAGAAGATGGTCCGCTCCTGGTAGTTGAACCAGGGCAGCAGGCCGGCGCCCAGCGCGCACGCGATCGCCCCCGCGCGCCAGTCCCGGCGGAAGAACCACCGGTACAGCACGTACAGCAGCGCGAAGCAGCCCGCCCACCACAGCAGCGGCGTGCCGAGGGCCAGTACCTCGCGCGCGCACTTGCCCGCCTCGGACGCGGGGCAGCCGTCGGTGCCGGGCGCGGGGGACTCGTAGAAGTAGGAGACGGGCCGGCCCAGGACCAGCCAGCTCCACGGGTTCGACTCGTAGGTGTGGCCGGAGGTCAGGCCCACGTGGAACCGGTAGACCTCCGTCTCGTAGTGCCACAGGCTCCGCAGCCACTCGGGGAGGAAGGACAGCGCGCCGTCCTGGTCGTTCTTGGCGGCCCAGTCGCGGAAGTAGCCGCCCTTGCCGTTGTCCGGGCTGAGGATCCAGCCCGTCCAGGAGGCCACGTACACGGCGAGCGCCACGGGCACCGTCGACAGGAAGCCGGGCAGCGCGTCGCGGCGCAGCATCGCCGCGTACGGGGCGCCCGCGCCGGCGGTGCGGCGCGCGGCCGCGTCCCACAGCACGGTGAGGATCCCGAAGAAGGCCAGCACCACGAGGCCGTTCCACTTGGTGCCGAAGGCCAGGCCCAGGCAGACGCCGGCCAGCAGGCGGTACGGGCGCGGCCCCAGCCGCAGGGTCTCCGCGATCCGCGCGTCGGGGTGGGCGCGGCCCTCCCCGTCGACCGGGAGGGCCGCCGCGAGCCGGGCGCGCGCCTTGTCCCGGTCGACGACCAGGGCGCCGAAGGCCGCCAGGACGAAGAACATCAGCACCAGGTCGAGCAGTGCGGTCCGGCTCATCACCAGGTGCAGCCCGTCGACCGCCAGCAGCGCGCCCGCCAGGCAGCCGAGGAAGGTGGAGCGGAGCAGGCGGCGGCCGATGCGGCACACCATCAGCACCGACAGGGTGCCGAGCACCGCCGTCATGAAGCGCCAGCCGAAGGGCTCGAAGCCGAACATCCACTCGCCGAGGCCGATCACCCATTTGCCGACGGGCGGGTGCACGACGTAGCCCGGGTCCAGGGGGAGCGGTACGGCGTCGGGATTCGACAGGATCGACTTGTCGACATCCTTGGGCCAGCTGGCCTCGTAGCCCTGCTTGATGGTGGCCCACGCGTCCTTGGCGTAGTACGTCTCGTCGAATATCACCGCCTTGGGGCTGCCCAGGTGCGTGAACCGCAGCACCCCCGCCACCAGCGTGACCAGCAGCGGACCCGCCCAGGCCATCACCCGCCGCCAGGTCCGCCGGCTCGGCCCGGGGATCCCGAGCGCCGTCCACAGCTGCGCGGAGGGGCGTGCGTACGGGGGCACGAGGCGGGTGCGGACATCGGTCACCGGCGCGGCCGGCGCGTAGCCGAACGCGCGCAGGCGGCGCAGCCACACGGGCGGCTCGTAGTCGGAGTCGCCTCCGCCCGGCGGGACGGGCGGGGCCCCCGCGGGGCTGGGCGGCGGCGTCGCGGTACTGGTCACCGGGTCATCGTAGGGAACGCCGCTGTGCGAGCCCCAGTCCCCACGAGCCCCAATGAGAGGATGAGCCGGTGACAGCTGACCAGCCCCGCGGTGCCGAAGCCTCCCCCTCCCACGGCGTACTCGTCCTCGCCGGGACCCCCATCGGCGATCTCGCCGACGCCCCGCCCCGGCTCGCGGCCGAGCTGGAGCGGGCCGATGTGATCGCCGCCGAGGACACGCGGCGGCTGCGCCGGCTCACCCAGGGACTCGGCGTGCACACCACCGGGCGCGTCCTGTCGTACTTCGAGGGCAACGAGTCGGCCCGCACCCCCGAACTGGTCGAGGCGCTGGAGGCCGGCCGGCGGGTGCTGCTGGTGACGGACGCCGGAATGCCCTCGGTCTCCGACCCCGGCTACCGGCTGGTCGCCGCCGCCGTCGAGAAGGACGTCAAGGTCACGGCCGTGCCCGGCCCGTCGGCCGTACTCACCGCGCTCGCCCTGTCCGGGCTGCCCGTGGACCGCTTCTGCTTCGAGGGTTTCCTGCCGCGCAAGGCGGGCGAGCGCCTCGGCCGGCTCCGCGAGGTGGCGGGCGAGCGGCGCACGCTCGTCTACTTCGAGGCGCCGCACCGGCTCGACGACACCCTGGCGGCCATGGCCGAGGTGTTCGGCGCCGGCCGGCGGGCCGCCGTGTGCCGCGAGCTGACCAAGACGTACGAGGAGGTCAAGCGCGGCGGGCTCGGCGAGCTCGCCGCGTGGGCGGCCGAGGGCGTGCGCGGTGAGATCACCGTCGTCGTGGAGGGCGCCCCGGCGGCCGCGCCCGGCGACGTGGACGACGAGGAGCTGGTGCGCCGCGTCCGCGTGCGCGAGGAGGCCGGCGAGCGCCGCAAGGAGGCCATCGCGGCGGTCGCGGCGGAGGCCGGCGTACCCAAGCGCGAGGTCTTCGACGCGGTCGTGGCGGCAAAGAACGCGCCACAAAAGATGCCGTGAACCGGTAAAGGGCTAACCTGAAAAGCAAAGCTCAGACCGCGCACCCGGCGTCTTTGGGCATGACTCGGCCAAGGACCGTCCATATCTGGACATGGCCTGATGCGCTCCCGCCCGAAGAGGCGTCCACTGGCAATGGCACCAGTGGAACAAGAGGAGCTGGCATGAGTGAGATCGCAGACACCCCGGTATCCGTGACGGCCGCGGGACCGGCCCCTGTTCCCGCCTCCGGCGTACAGACCGTGCACGAGGCGTACTCCTTCGCGTGCATGAAGTGCGGCTACGGCTGGGAGCAGGCCTACGCGATAGAGCACCACGTCGACGGCAAGGGCGAGCCCTTCATCATGTACACGGTGAACGGCGAGCGGGTGCCCTCCCCGCTGTCGAACCCGACCTGCCTCAACTGCGGCGGACACGTCGTACGGATCATGCGCGAGGGCAAGGTCTCCACGGTGCTCGGCACGATCGACCGGCTCTACCACCACCGCATCGCCCCCGGCATCGCCGGCCCCGTCCCGGCCGGCGAGAACGCCCCCCGCCCCCCGAAGCCGCGCCGGGGCCCGGCGCACGACTCCCGGGGTCCCGTGGCCCTCGACGTCTCCGAGCGGCGCCGCGGCCTGCTCGCCCGCCTCCGGGGCTTCTTCGGGCGGTCATAAGATCGGCTCATGAGCCCCAGCCCTTCCTCCTCCGCGGCCGCCGCCGGCGAGAACGCGTCCCGGACCGCGCCGAAGACCGCGTCGAAGGACGTCCCGCCCCCGCTGCCCGAACCGCTGCGGGTGGCGGTCGCCGACTCCCACACCCACCTCGACATGCAGTCCGGCACGGTCGAGGAGGGACTCGCGAAGGCCGCGTCCGTGGGCGTGACCACCGTCGTCCAGGTGGGGTGCGACGTGAAGGGCTCACGCTGGGCGGCCGAGACCGCGGCCGCCCACGCCAACGTCCACGCCGCCGTGGCCCTCCACCCGAACGAGGCCCCCCGCATCGTCCACGGGGACCCCGGGGGCTGGTCCCGGCAGGGCGCCCGGCCGGGCGGCGGCCAGGCGGCCCTCGACGACGCGCTCGCCGAGATCGAGGCGCTCGCCGCGCTGGACCACGTCAAGGCGGTCGGCGAGACCGGCCTCGACCACTTCCGCACCGGCCCCGAGGGGATGGCCGCGCAGGAGCGTTCCTTCCGGGCCCACATCGAGATCGCCAAGCGGCGGGGCAAGGCCCTCGTCATCCACGACCGCGACGCCCACGCCGACGTCCTGCGGATCCTGCGGGAGGAGGGCGCCCCCGAGCGCACCGTCTTCCACTGCTACTCCGGCGACGCCGCGATGGCCCGCGAGTGCGCCGCCGCCGGCTACTACATGTCCTTCGCCGGCACCGTCACCTTCAAGAACGCCGCACCGCTGCGCGAGGCCCTCGCCGTCGCCCCGCTGGAACTGGTGCTGGTCGAGACCGACGCCCCGTACCTCACCCCCGCGCCCTACCGCGGACGGCCCAACGCCCCGTACCTCATTCCGCTGACCGTACGGGCCATGGCCGCGGTGCGCGGCATCGACGAGGACGCCATGGCCACCGCCCTCGCCGCCAACACGGCCCGCGCCTTCGACTACTGACGGACCGCCGCCCCACCCTCCCCGCGACCCCCGCCGCGCCCCTCGCGCAGCCGTTCGGCCGACACGCTGTGTGGTCGAACGGCTTTGATGCGTGACCCCCGCTGCCGCTAGGGTGCCGTGCCCGAGCAGCCGGGGGCGGGACCAGTGGAGCGAGCGACACCAGTGGAGCGAGCGACGTGAGCGAGACGCAGGGCAGTCACCGCCGTGCCCCCTGGCCGGAGACCCCACCGGAACCCGGCCCGTACGGGGGCCCGTACGCCCACCCCGACCCCCAGGTCCCCGCCCCCCGCGCGGAGGGCCGCCGGGCCGCCCGGCACCGGGCGGCGACCGCGCCCGCCGACACCCCGCCGCCCGCCCCGCCGCTCACCCCGGACCCGGACCGCCCGGACCCGGACCGCCCGGACCCGGACCGCCCGGACCCGGACCGCCCGGACCTTGACGGCCCGGACCGCGACCGCGCCCGCCCCGACCGCCCCGGCGGCCGGCGCAGGGCGCCCACCGGCACCCGCCGCCGCACCGCCGCGGAACCGGCCCCACCGCCCCCGGCCGCCCCGGACACCGACCCCGCCGCCGCCCGCCCGCCCGGCACCCGGGCCGGCCGGCGCAGGCGCTCCGCCCCCGCCCCGGCCGGCGGGGGAGCGGCCGGCGCCCGCGACCGCTGGCGGCGCATCGTCCCCCAGGCCCTCGTCGTGGCCTTCCTGGCCGGCGGCACCACCGCCTTCGTCGCCGCCGACAAAGCCGTCCGGCTCACCGTCGACGGGGTACCGCGCACCCTGCACACCTTCGCCGGGAGCGTGGACGAACTCCTCGAAGCCGAAGGCCTCGGCGTCGGCCCCCACGACCTCGTCGCCCCCGCCCCCGGCTCCGTCCTCGACGACGGCCAGCAGGTCGTCGTCCGCTACGGGCGCCCCCTGCGGCTCACCCTCGACGGCACCACCCGCCAGACGTGGACCACCGCCCGCACCGTGGACGCGGCCCTGCGCCAGCTCGGCGTCCGCGTCGAGGGCGCCTACCTCTCCGCCCCCCGCACCGCACCCGTCCCCCGCACCGGCCTCACCCTCGGCGTGCGCACCGAACGCGGCGTCACCTTCCTGGCCGACGGCCGCGAGCGCACCATCCGCACCAACGCCGCCACCGTCAAGGAGGCCCTCGACCAGGCCGGCATCACCCTCCACGGCCAGGACACCACCTCCGTCCCCCCGGACTCCTTCCCCCGCGACGGCCAGACCGTCACCGTGCTGCGCATCACCGGCACCCGCGAGGTCCGCGAGGAACGCATCCCGTACGACACCGAACGCGTCGAGGACCCCGGGCTCTTCGCCGGCACCGAGGTCGTCGAGCGCGCCGGACGGCCCGGGGCGCGCCGGGTCACGTACGCCCTGCGCACCGTCAACGGGGTCCGCCAGCAGCCGAGGAAGATCGCCGAGGAGGTCGTCCGGGAGCCCGTCACCCAGCGGGTGCTGGTCGGCACGAAGCCGCTGCCCACCTCCGTCGCCGGGGCCGACGGCCTCAACTGGGCCGCGCTGGCCCAGTGCGAATCCGGCGGCCGCCCCTCCGCCACCGACCCCTCGGGCACCTACGGCGGCCTCTACCAGTTCGACGTGAGCACCTGGCGGGCCCTCGGCGGCAGCGGCCGCCCGCAGGACGCACCGGCCTCCGAGCAGACGTACCGGGCGAAGAAGCTCTACGTGCAGCGGGGGGCGAGTCCGTGGCCGCACTGCGGCCGTAGGCTTGAGCGGTGAGCACCGCAGAGCAGCAGCCCCACGAGACCTCCGAGGTCCCTTCCGACGCCCTCCTCGGGCCGGCCGACATCCGAGAGCTGGCCGCCGTCCTCGGCGTACGTCCGACGAAGCAGAAGGGCCAGAACTTCGTCATCGACGCCAACACGGTGCGCCGGATCGTGCGCACCGCCGGGGTGCGTCCGGACGACGTGGTCGTGGAGGTCGGCCCGGGCCTGGGTTCGCTGACGCTCGCCCTGCTGGAGGCCGCCGACCGGGTGACCGCCGTCGAGATCGACGACGTCCTGGCCGCCGCGCTGCCCGCCACCATCGAGGCGCGGCTGCCGCACCGGAAGGACCGTTTCGCGCTGGTCCACTCCGACGCGATGCTCGTCACCGAGCTGCCCGGCCCGGCGCCGACCGCGCTCGTCGCGAACCTGCCCTACAACGTGGCCGTGCCGGTCCTGCTGACCATGCTCGACCGCTTCCCGAGCATCGAGCGGACCCTCGTCATGGTCCAGTCCGAGGTCGCCGACCGGCTCGCCGCCCGCCCCGGCAACAAGGTGTACGGAGTTCCCTCCGTCAAGGCCGCCTGGTACGCGGACGTCAAGCGCGCCGGAGCCATCGGCCGCAACGTCTTCTGGCCCGCGCCGAACGTCGACTCCGGGCTCGTCTCCCTCGTACGGCGCTCCGAGCCGGTGAAGACCACCGCCGCCAAGGCGGAGGTCTTCGCGGTCGTCGACGCCGCCTTCGCGCAGCGGCGCAAGGGACTGCGCGCCGCGCTCGCCGGCTGGGCCGGGTCGGCCGCCGCCGCCGAGGAGGCGCTGGTCGCCGCCGGGATCTCCCCGCTGGCGCGCGGCGAGTCCCTGACGGTGGAGGAGTTCGCGGCGATCGCCGAGCACAAGCCGGCCGTCGGGAGGCCCGCGCTGTGAGCGTGACCGTACGCGTCCCCGCGAAGGTCAACGTCCAGCTGGCGGTGGGGGCCGCCCGCCCCGACGGCTTCCACGGCCTCGCCACCGTCTTCCTGGCCGTCTCCCTGTTCGACGAGGTCACCGCCACCCCGGCCGACGGGCTGACGGTGACCTGCGAGGGCCCCGACTCCGGCCAGGTGCCGCTGGACCGCACCAACCTCGCGGCGCGCGCCGCCGAGCTCCTCGCGGCCCGCGCCGGCATCGAGCCCGCCGTCCACCTCCACATCGCCAAGAACATCCCCGTGGCCGGCGGCATGGCCGGGGGCAGCGCCGACGGGGCGGCCGCCCTGCTCGCGTGCGACCTGCTGTGGAAGCTGGACACCCCCCGCGAGGAGCTGCTCGAGCTGTGCGCGGAACTGGGCAGCGACGTCCCCTTCAGCCTCGTCGGGGGCGCCGCGCTGGGCACCGGGCGCGGCGAGTTCCTCACCCCGGTGGCCGCCGGGCGGTTCCACTGGGTGTTCGCGGTCGCCGAGGGGGGCCTGTCCACCCCGGCGGTGTTCCGGGAGTTCGACCGGCTGACCGCCGGTACGGACGTGCCGGCGCCCGAGG
Organism: Streptomyces sp. NPDC034086; assembly: GCF_055575515.1. Classification (NCBI taxonomy): domain Bacteria; kingdom Bacillati; phylum Actinomycetota; class Actinomycetes; order Kitasatosporales; family Streptomycetaceae; genus Streptomyces; species Streptomyces sp. NPDC034086. The sequence continues at coordinate 111,485 of NZ_JBVISM010000010.1, forward strand.
CGTCCCCGGCGCTCCTCGAAGCCCTCGCCTCGGGTGACGCCGACGCGCTGGCCGCCGTCCTGCCCGGGTCCAACGGCCTCCAGGACGCCGCGCTGTCGCTGCGCCCGCAGCTCGCCGGCACCCTCGCGGCGGGCCTCGCCGCCGGGGCCCTGGCCGGACTGGTCTCCGGATCGGGGCCGACGACGGCGTTCCTGGTGCGGGACGCCGAATCCGCCGCGGAGGTCGCCGCCGCGCTGGAGGCCTCCGGCACCTGCCGCGCCACCCGGGTCACCACCTCCCCGGCCCCCGGAGCGACGCCCGTGTCCGCCTGAGCGGCGACCGGGGAAAGGGCTGCGGGGGGCTGCCGGGAAGGCGGGGCTGCCCGGGGAGGCGCGGGGCCGGCAGGCGCGGGGTCGCCCAGGCGCGCCTGCCCGGGCGCGCGGCTACCTAGGCGCGGGATGAGTACCCGCGCCCTGTCGGAGGGCGGGGCGCGGCCGCGACCGTAGGGGCCATGACAGTCAGCGCACGCGGCATGGCCGCCGCCACGCCCGCCTCCCGCGACCGGTACGTGGACCTGCTCCGGGTCGCCTCCCTCGCCACCGTCGTGCTCGGGCACTGGCTGATGGCCGCCGTCAGCACCGACGGCATGGGCAACCTCCTCGCGCTCGTGCCCCCGCTCCAGGTGCTCACCTGGGGGTTGCAGGTCATGCCGGTGTTCTTCTTCGTCGGCGGCTTCTCGCACGCCCTGTCGTACCGCTCGCTGGAGCGCCGTGCCGGGGGCCGGCCCGTGTACGCCGTCTTCCTGCGGGCCCGTCTCCAGCGGCTGCTGCGGCCCACCCTGGTCTTCGTCCTCGTCTGGGCGGCGCTCGCCCTGCTCGTGCAGCTCGCGGGCGCGGACGGCGGCCGGCTGGCGGGCGCCGCGCTGCGGATGGTGACGCAGCCGCTGTGGTTCATCGGGATCTACCTGGCGATGGTGGCCTTCACCCCGCCGCTGCTGAAGCTGCACGCCCGCCTGGGCTGGGCCGCCTTCGCCGCCCTCGCCGCCGCCGCGGCCCTGGTCGACGTACTGCGCTTCGCGCTCGGCGTCCCGTACGCGGAGTTCCTGAACTTCGCCTTCGTCTGGCTCGCCGTGCACCAGCTCGGCTTCCTGCGCGCCGATGGCCGCATCACCCGGCCCGCCCTCCTGGGCGCCGCCGGGCTCGCCGGGGCGGTGCTGCTCGTCGCGGCCGGACCGTACCCGCTGTCCATGGTCGGGATGCCCGGGGAGAAGGTGTCGAACATGGCCCCGCCCACCCTCGCCCTGCTCTGCCACGGCATGTGGCTGGCCGGCGCCGTCCAGCTGCTCGCGCGGCCCACGACGGCCTGGCTCGCCCGGCCGCGGGTCTGGCGCGGGGTCGTCGCCGCCAACGGCGTCGCCATGACCGCCTTCCTCTGGCACCTCACCGCCATGCTCGCCGTGTACGCCGCCCAGCTCGCCCTGGGGCTGCCGCTGCCCGAGCCGGCCACCGCCGCCTGGTGGGCGCAGGTGCCGCCGCGGATCCTCCTGGCGGCCGTCCTCACGGCCGCGCTCGTGGCCTGCTTCCGCCGCTTCGAGGCGCCGCGGCCCGCGTCCGCCGCCCCCGGCAGCGGGCCCGCCGCCGCCCTGGGCACCGCCCTGTGCCTGCTGGGCGTGCTGGGCCTGTCGATGACGGGCCTCGGCGGCCTCCTGGAGGGGCACAGCGCCACCCTGATCGCCCTGCCGGTCACCGCGCCCGCCGCCATCGGCATGGCCGTGGGGGGCGCCTGGCTGGTGGAACGTTCCGCCTCCGTCCGGAGGGTTAGGCTGAGGGGCTGATCCACACCCTTTCCCTGGAGCGCGTCTGATGGCCGTCAATCTGGTCAATGTCGAGGCAGTCAGCAAGGTGTACGGCACCCGTACCCTGCTCGACGGCATCTCCCTCGGCGTGTCCGAGGGAGACCGGATCGGCGTCGTCGGCCGCAACGGCGACGGCAAGACCACCCTCATCCGGATGCTGGCCAAGCTGGAGGAACCCGACTCCGGCCGGGTCACCCAGAACAGCGGTCTGCAGATGGGCGTGCTCACCCAGCACGACTCCCTCGATCCGTCCGCCACCGTCCGGCACGAGATCATCGGCGACATGGCCGACCACGAGTGGGCCGGCAACGCCAAGATCCGCGACGTCCTCACGGGTCTCTTCGGCGGCCTCGACCTGCCCGGCTTCGGCCAGGGCCTCGACACCGTCATCGGCCCGCTCTCCGGCGGCGAGCGCCGCCGCATCGCGCTCGCCAAGCTGCTCATCGCCGACCAGGACCTCCTCGTCCTCGACGAGCCCACCAACCACCTCGACGTCGAGGGCATCTCCTGGCTGGCCGGCCACCTCCAGGCCCGCCGCTCCGCCCTCGTCTGCGTCACCCACGACCGCTGGTTCCTCGACCAGGTCTGCACCCGCATGTGGGACGTGCAGCGCGGTTCCGTCTACGAGTACGAGGGCGGCTACAGCGACTACGTCTTCGCCCGCGCCGAGCGCGACCGGATCGCCGCCACCGAGGAGGCCAAGCGGCAGAACCTGATGCGCAAGGAGCTGGCCTGGCTGCGCCGCGGCGCCCCCGCCCGGACCTCCAAGCCGCGCTACCGCATCGAGGCCGCCAACGAGCTGATCGCCGACGTGCCGCCGCCGCGCGACAAGTCCGAGCTGATGAAGTTCGCCAACGCCCGCCTCGGCAAGACGGTCTTCGACCTGGAGGACGTCACCGTCCAGGCCGGTCCCAAGACCCTGCTCAAGCACCTCACCTGGCACCTGGGCCCGGGCGACCGCGTGGGCCTGGTCGGCGTCAACGGCGCCGGCAAGACCTCCCTGCTGCGGGCCCTGGCCGAGGCCGCCCGCACGCAGGGCGAGGCGCAGCCCGCCGAGGGCTCCGTCACGGTCGGCAAGACGGTGCGCCTGGCCTACCTCTCCCAGGAGGTCGGCGAGCTCGACCCCTCGCTGCGCGTCCTGGAGGCCGTCCAGCGCGTCCGCGACCGCGTCGACCTCGGCAAGGGCCGCGAGATGACGGCGGGGCAGCTGTGCGAGCAGTTCGGGTTCACCAAGGAGAAGCAGTGGACGCCGGTCGGCGACCTCTCCGGCGGTGAGCGGCGCCGGCTGCAGATCCTGCGCCTGCTGATGGACGAGCCGAACGTCCTCTTCCTCGACGAGCCCACCAACGACCTCGACATCGAGACCCTCACCCAGCTGGAGGACCTCCTCGACGGCTGGCCGGGCTCGATGATCGTGATCTCCCACGACCGGTTCTTCATCGAGCGCACCACCGACACGGTGATGGCCCTGCTCGGTGACGCGAGCCTGCGGATGCTGCCGCGGGGCCTGGACGAGTACCTGGAGCGCCGCCGGCGGATGATCGAGGCGGCCGCCCCGGCGCCGGCCCCGGCCGCCGCCGTCAAGTCGAGCGCCTCGGGCGACTCGCGCGCCGCGAAGAAGGAGCTCCAGAAGATCGAGCGCCAGCTCAACAAGATGTCGGACCGCGAGTCGAGCCTGCACGCGCAGATCGCCGAGCACTCCACCGACTACGACAAGGTCGCCAAGCTCGACGCGGAGCTGCGGGAACTGATCTCCGAGCGCGACGACTTGGAGATGCGCTGGCTGGAACTGGCCGAAGAGGCCTGAGTCCGGCGCCGCCCGGCGACCCCGGAAAAACGCCGGCCGGGCGGATAACGGCCGTGTCACGGGCCGGTCCTCCCTTGGGAACAGGGGTGCGACCGGCCCGTTGCGCGTCGGCCACGGGTGATAGAAAGGGTCGGTTCTTCGTCGGTCCTCCGGACCGCCCCCACCGCCCGAACCCGAAGGTATGCGCTGATGACCGAGCCGCCCCAGCCGCCGAACCAGCCGCCGTCCCCTTCCGGTTACGGTCACCTGCCCGGGCCGCCGCAGCAGGGCTACGGCTACCCGCCGCAGGGCGCCAACCCGTACGCGCAGCAGCCGCCGACGGTGCCGCAGCCGCTCGCCCAGCAGGGCGGGTACGGCTTCCCGCCCGGGCCGGGCATGCCCCCCGGCCCGCCGGCGCCGGGCGGACCGGGCCGGCGCAAGGGCAAGGGCGCGGTGATCGTGGCGGCGGCGGTCGCGGGCGTCCTCGTCCTGGGCACCGGCGCCTACTTCGCCTTCCGGAGCGGTGACGACGGCCCCAAGACGCCCGTCGCGCAGGGCTCCACGCCCGCCGACCCCAAGCCCTCGGGCTCCCCGTCCGTGGACAAGGGCGACGGCAGCGGCAACGGCGGCGCGGAGCAGACCGACCTCAACGCGGGCCGCAAGCCCGGCGAGGACAAGGTCATGTGGTTCAAGTCGGCCAAGCTCACCGGTCCCGGGGCCGGCATCCCGACGCAGGGGCAGTGGGTGGTGGGCGACACCGTCGTCAAGACGGTCGACAAGTCCGTCGTGGGCTATGCCGTCACCGACGGCAAGGAGAAGTGGAAGGTCGACGTCCGCGCAGAGATCTGCGGGCTCACCGACCAGACCACCGCCGACGGCAAGACCGTCATCGTCGTCAAGGACGGCGACGGGTCCAACGCCGACTGCAACCAGATGAAGCTGATCGACCTCAAGGCCGGCAAGGAGGGCTGGACGAAGCCGGTCGACAAGGAGAACCTCTTCGACGGCGGCGGTGTCGACGTCGGGCTGGCCCTCACCGGCGACACCGTCGCCGTGAACCGGATGGCCGCCACCAGCGCCTACCGCGTCAGCACCGGCGAGAAGCTCTTCTCCGGCAGCGGCCCCGAGGGCTGCCAGCCCAGCCAGTACGCCGCCGGCAACGGCAAGATGCTCGGCATCGCCCTGTGCATGGACGCCGACAAGACCATCGAGGTGCAGGACGCCGACCCGGTCACCGGCAAGAAGACCTGGTCCTACCGGCTGCCCAAGGGCTGGCGCGTCACCGGCGTGTACTCCGTCTCCCCGATCGTCCTCGACATCGGCAACCGCGACACCAAGGAGCGGGCCGTCATCGCCCTCACCGCGGACGGCAAGAAGCGCTCCAGCATGGCCGCCGAGGGGACCTTCGCGGTCAACTGCGGTGCCGGCAGCAGCGACAACCTCCAGGGCTGCGGCGCCTCCGCCGTCGACGGCGACACGCTCTACCTGAGCACGCTGACGCAGAAGGGCACCAACAACGAGGTCGTCGCCTTCGACCTCGCGACCGGCAAGGCCAAGTGGCGCCGCGCGGCCGGCGACCAGCGCGTGTTCCACCCGCTCAAGGCGGCGAACGGACAGCTGACCGTCTACCGCGCCGGCCTGCGCGACGAGCCCGGCGAGGTCCTCTCCCTGCCCGCCGCCGGAGGCGAGCCCAAGACGCTGCTGCGCATGCCGTCGGGTCCCGCCGCGAAGGTCGAGGGTTCCTTCCTCTCCAACGGGCGGCGCGCCTTCGAGGACGGCCGGTTCATCACCTCCGCCGCCTCGCTGACCGGCAACGGCCAGGAGGAGAGGCTCCTGATGGTCTTCGGCAAGTGAACGAGTCCACCGAGCGCCCCACCGAGAGGCAGTAGCACGCGATGAGTACCCCGCCGCCCCCCAGCCAGCCGCCCTCCGGCGGTTTCGGCGGCCCCCCGCCGCCGCCCGGCCCCCCGCAGCCCCCCGCCCAGCCGCCCACGGTCCCGGCCCCCCAGGCCGGCTACGGCTACCCGCAGCCCCAGGCCCAGCCCGGCTACGGCTACCCGCAGCAGCCGAACACGCTCCAGGCCCCGGCCCAGCCGCAGTACGCCGCCCCCGGCGGCGGCAACGACAAGCGCAACCAGCTGGCGATCGTCGGCGCGGCCGTACTGGCCATGGCCCTGATCATCGGCGGCGGCTTCTGGTACGTCTCCGGCGACGACGGCGGCGCCCAGCCCACCGCGAACGGCGCCAGCGGCTCGCCCGAGGGCGACAAGGGCGGCCCCGCGGGCACCCCCGGCAGCGAGAAGGTCCCCTCCAACCCCAAGTCGAAGCCGCTGGTCAGCGTCCCCAGCCCGACGCCGGCCGACGTGGTCTCCGTCGACGGCTCCTGGCTGACCGACACCACCTACGCCAAGTCCGACGTCGCCAAGGTCGTCGGCTACAACCTGGTCGACGGCGGCAAGAAGTGGGAGCTCCCGCTCCCCGCCAACGTCTGCGGCGCCACCAAGCACATCAGCGACAACAAGACGGCCATCCTCTTCGAGGAGGGCATGGCGACCAACGAGAAGAAGTACCCCCAGTGCACCCAGGTCGGCGTCATCGACCTGAACACCGGCAAGCTCCTCTGGTCCGCCACCGCCAAGTCCGCCACCGGCGGCGACAAGCCGGTCGCCTTCAGCGAGGTCACCATCAGCGGCCAGACCGTCGCCGCGGGCGGCCTGTACGGCGGCGCCGCCTGGAACCTCGCCGACGGCAAGTCCCTGTGGACCCCCAAGACCGACGGCGAAGGCTGCTACGACCTCGGCTACGCCGGCGGCGAGGCCCTCGCCGTCCTGCGCAAGTGCGGCCGCGGCTCCAGCCCGACCCTGTACGCGCAGGCCCTCGACCCCGCCACGGGCGCGCCGAAGTACCAGTACAAGCTGTCCGCGGGCATCGAGTGGGCCGGCATCATCTCCACCAAGCCGCTCATCGTCGCCGCCAACGTCGGCAACACCGCCAAGAACGCCACCAACGTCAGCGACCTCTTCGTCGTCGACGACGCGGGCCAGCTCAAGACCCGCATCGGCCTCGCCGGCGGCAGCTACGCCCCCAAGTGCCCCGCCACCGAGGTCGAGCAGTGCTCGAGCATGGTCGTCGGCAACGGCAAGGTCTACCTGCCGTCCTACGAGCACCAGGGCTCGGCCTCCGTCGGCCGCACCAACGAGATCGTCTCCTTCGACCTGGAGACCGGCAAGGCCACCAGCGACCGCGCCGACGCGGGCGAGCGGTACACCATGTTCCCGCTGCGCATGGACGGGTCGAACATCATCGCCTACAAGGTGCCCCCGTACGACGGAGGCGGCCAGGTCGTCAGCATCGACGGCAAGACGATGAAGGAGACCGTGCTGATGCAGAACCCGGTCGAGAAGGCGAGCCAGCGCATGGAGACCGGCTTCTCGAAGGACCACTCCGAGTACCGGTACCACAACGGGCGCCTGTTCATCTCCCGTACCACGGTGCGCAAGCCGTACTCCGAGAAGTCCACGCCCGAGTACCTCTTCGTCTCCTTCGCGGCGAACTGACGCCGGGCCGCGCCCCACGCCGGAAGCCCCCGGACGGTACCCACCGATCGGGGGCTTTCGCACGGTAACCGGCACGCCCCGTCGAACAAGCGTGTAGCTTGCCGGGTCAGAAGGATCTGGGGTGGGAGCCTTGATGGGCGTACGGGTCGTGGTGGTCGACGAGCACCGGCTGCTGGCCGAGGCGCTCGCCTCGGCCCTGAAACTGCGCGGGCACCGCGTGCTCGCGGCGGCGGCGCCGGCGGCCGGTGCCGCCGAGCTGGTCGTCGGCCGTGCCCCGGAGGTGTGCCTGTTCGGCACCGCCACCCCGGCGGAGCCCGGCGTCTTCGAGCCGGTGGTGCGGATCAAGCGCGAGCGCCCGCAGATCGCCGTGGTGGTCCTGGGCCCCGTCCCGAGCCCGCGCGGGATCGCCGCCGCCTTCGCCGCCGGGGCCTCGGGGTACGTCCGCCAGGACGAGCGCATCGAAGGCGTCGAGCGGGCCCTGGCGAAGGCCCGGTCCGGGGAGGTCGCCATCGCCCCGCAGCTGCTCCAGGGCGCCTTCGCGGAACTCCTCAACCCCGCCGCGCAGCCCGACGACGAGGCCGGCCGGCTGCTGCGGCTGCTGACCCCGCGCGAGGCGGAGGTGCTGGTCCGGGTCGCGGAGGGCGAGGACACCCGGCTCATCGCCGCCGGCATGGCCATCGCGCCGAGCACGGCCCGTACGCACGTGCAGCGGGTCCTGATGAAGCTCGGCGTGGGCTCGAGGCTGGAGGCCGCCGCGCTGGCCGCCCGTACCGGGCTGCTGGACCGGGCCGCGCTGCCCGTGCCGCGGCGGCCGCAGGGCCCCGAGGGGCCGTCCGGGGTCTGAGCCCGGCCGCGCGGCGGCCTCCGCCCGGCCCGCCGGTCCGCCTGCCCCGCCCCGTCCCGCCCTGCTCCGGCCTGCCCCGCCCGGCCGGGCGCGGAGCGGTCCCGGCCGTCCGGGTACGGTACTCGAACGGCCGCGATTTCCCCGGAAGCGCGGAATCCGGTAAGCCAGTCACCAGGGCACGCGCATCCGCGTGCTTCCGCGAGATGTAGGAGTGCGAGTGAGCAAGTACCTGGTCACCGGCGGTGCCGGATACGTGGGCAGCGTCGTGGCCGCCCATCTGCTGGAGGCCGGACACGAGGTCGCCATCCTCGACAACCTCTCCACCGGCTTCGCCGAGGGCGTCCCCGCCGGCGCCACCCTGATCAACGGCCGGATCCAGGACGCCGCCGAGCACCTGGACGCCTCCTACGACGCGGTGCTGCACTTCGCGGCCTCCTCGCAGGTCGGCGAGTCCGTCGTGAACCCCGGCAAGTACTGGGACAACAACGTCGGCGGCACCCTCGCCCTGCTGACCGCGATGCGCGAGGCCGGGGTGCGCCGGCTCGTCTTCTCCTCCACCGCCGCCACCTACGGGGAGCCGTCCGGCGGGGTGCTGACGGAGACCTCGGTGACCGCGCCGACCAACCCGTACGGGGCCTCGAAGCTGGCCGTCGACCACATGATCGCGGGAGAGTGCGCGGCGCACGGCCTCGCGGCGGTCTCGCTGCGCTACTTCAACGTGGCCGGCGCCTACGGGGAGTTCGGCGAGCGCCACGACCCCGAGACGCACCTGATCCCGCTGGTGCTCCAGGTCGCCCTCGGCGAGCGCGAGGCCATCTCGGTGTTCGGCGACGATTACCCGACCCCCGACGGGACCTGCGTCCGCGACTACATCCACGTCGCCGACCTGGCGGAGGCCCACCTGTCCGCGCTGCGCGTCGCGGCCGAGGGCGAGCACCTGGTGTGCAACCTCGGCAACGGCAGCGGCTTCTCGGTCCGCGAGGTGATCGAGACGGTCCGCAAGGTCACCGGCCGGGAGATCCCCGAGGTGGTCGCCCCGCGCCGCGCCGGAGACCCCGCGGTCCTCGTCGCCTCCGCCCGCACGGCGCACGAGCGCCTCGGCTGGACCCCCACCCGCTCGGACCTCACCAACATCGTGACCGACGCCTGGAACTTCGCCCGCGCGCGGCGCTCCTGACGCTCCGCCTCCTCCCGTGCGCCCCCCGCTGCCCGACGGAGCGGGGGGCGCACGCATGGGGGCCGGGCGCGGGCCGTGGGCGCCGCGCGCGGGCGCCCAGCGTGCGTACGCCGGGTGAAATGCACCCCGTGCAACTGCCCGCGGCACGCGCCGGGCGGGAATCCGCCCCCCGAGTCCTCCGGACGGACGAAAACGAGCCACCGCGCAGGGCTTCGCGGACCGCCCCGCTGGAGAACGGGGCGGAAAACTTCTGCTATTCGGCCAACCGCGGGACGCCGCCCCCTCTACGCTGATGCGTGACACCGGTGGGGGCCGGTGTTGTTTCAGGGGTCGAGACACGCCGGGTACGGCGTTCCGTCCGGGGTAGTGCACAGATGTCGCGGCGGCGGCCGCGGGCGTGTGGCCCACCCGGCCGGGCGCCGTACCCGTAGTCGTCCGTTCCCCGACCCTTGGGGGTTTTGTGGTTCGTATCCGGGTCCTGGTGGTCGATGGCCACCGCATCTTCGCCGAGTCTCTGGCGGCCGCGCTCGCGGCCGAGCCGGACGTGGACGTGTCCGCGGCCGGCAGCGGTCCAGCGGCCTCGCGCTGCCTCGAGCGCGCGGTGGCCGAAGGCCGGCGCTACGACGTCCTGCTCGTCGACGCCGACCTCGGCGCCGCCGCGGCCGCGCCGCAGGCCCTGCCGGGCCAGCGGGAAGCGGGCGCCGGCCCAGCCCCGCCGGCCGACGGGATCGCCCTCGTCGCCGGGGTGAGGGGCGCGCACCCCGGCGTGCGCACCGTGGTCCTGGCCGAACGCGACGATCCGCGCCGGGCCGCGCTGGCCCTCCAGGCGGGGGCGTCGGGGTGGGTGGCGAAGGACTGCTCGCTCTCGCGCCTGCTGGCCGTGATCCGCGGGGTGCTGCGCGAGGAGACCCACCTGCCGCCCGCGCTGCTCACCGGGGTGCTGCGGGAGCTGACGGCCGCCCGCAAGCACCGCACGGACAGCGAGCGGCTGGTGGAGTCCCTCACCCCGCGCGAGCACGAGGTGCTGCGCTGCATGGTGGCGGGCCTGGGCCGCAAGGACGTGGCCGCGCGGCTGTTCCTGTCCCCGCACACCGTCCGCACCCACATGCAGAACGTGCTGGGCAAGCTCGGGGTGCACTCCACCCTGGCCGCGGTGGCGCTGGCCCGGCGGGCCGGCGTACGTCCCGCGGAGCTAGCCGGGGATGTTGTCGAACGGAGCGGTCAACTGGCGTAGCAGGCCGGCGAGTTCGTCCCGCTGCGTCGTGGAGAGCTGGGCCAGGATCGCGCGTTCCTGGGCCAGCAGTCCCGCCAGGGACTGGTCGGCGCGGTCGCGTCCCTCGGGGGTCAGCCGGACCAGCACGCCGCGCCGGTCGCTGGGGTCGGGCAGCCGCTCGACCAGGCCCTTCTTGGCGAGCCGGTCGATGCGGTTGGTCATGGTGCCGGAGGTGACGAGCGTCTGCGTGAGCAACTGGCCGGGGGAGAGCTGGTAGGGCGCGCCCGCGCGCCGCAGCGAGGTGAGCACGTCGAACTCCCACGGTTCCAGGCCGTGCTCGGAGAAGGCGAGCCTGCGGGCCCGGTCGAGGTGGCGCGCGAGCCGGCTGACGCGGCTGAGCACTTCGAGCGGTTCCACGTCGAGGTCAGGGCGCTCTCGCCGCCATGCCGCGACCAGTCGGTCGACCTCGTCCTCCATGCCGATCAGTGTACGGGGTCTGTCGACGTGAAGTCTCTTCGGATCAAGAATCTTGACATCGAGATATAGTCCAGTCGAGCATGGGGCATGGACGTGGCCGGAACCGCTTCCGCTTCCGAACGCCCCACGAGTAGGGAGGCTCGAACATGCATTCCGACATCGCGCCGGCCGTGCGCACCCACACCCGCGACGGCTCCGCACCCGTCTGGGACCCCCAGCAGTACCTCCACCACGCCGGACACCGCACGCGCCCTTTCCTCGACCTGCTGAACCGCATACCCGAGCTCCCCGCCCGCGCCCCCCGCATCGCCGACCTCGGCTGCGGCCCCGGCAACGTCACCGCCCTGCTCGCCGAGCGCTGGCCCGAGGCCCACATCACGGGGTTCGACCTCTCCCCCCACATGCTCCAGCGGGCCTCCGCCGACCACGCCGGCCCCACCCCCGGCGGCGGCCGGCTCGACTTCCGCCCCGCCGACCTCGCGGACTGGATGCCGGAGGAGACCTACGACCTGATCGTCTCCAACGCGGCCCTCCAGTGGGTGCCCAGCCACCCCGGCTCCTTCGCCGCCTGGATCAACGGTCTGCGCCCCGGCGGCACCTTCGCCTTCCAGATCCCCGGCAACTTCACCGCCCCCAGCCACCGGCTGCTCGCCGAACTGTGCGACACCCCGCGCTGGCGCGACCGGCTCGCCGGGCTCGGCGCGCGCTACATCCACCTGCTCGAACCCGCCGAATACCTCGCCCGGTTCACCGAGCTGGGCTGCGCCGTCGACGTCTGGGAGACCACGTACTCCCAGCTCCTCCAGGGCACGGACCCCGTCCTCACCTGGGTCAAGGGCACCGCGCTGCGCCCCGTCCTCACCGCGCTCGGCGACGACCGCGAGGCCGTCGACCGCTTCCTCGGCGAATACCGCGAGATCCTGCGCGCCGCCTACCCCCCGGGCCCCCGGGGCACCGTCTTCCCGTTCCGCCGGATCTTCGCCGTCGCCCAGAAGGAGGCGTGACCGTGCTGACCGCCGTCGACCACGTCCAGCTCGCCGCACCGCCCGGATCCGAGGACGTTCTGCGCGCCTACTACCGGGACGTCCTCGGCATGCGGGAGATCTCCAAACCGCCCGTCCTCGCGGCGCGCGGGGGCTGCTGGTTCACGGCCGGAGGCGTCCAGCTGCACCTCGGCGTGGAGGACGACTTCCGGCCCGCCCGCAAGGCGCACCCCGGGCTGAGGGTGACCGGCATCGAGGAGTACGCGGGCAGACTCCGCGAACGCGGCGCGGACGTCGTCTGGGACGACGGCCTGCCGGGCCACCGCCGCTTCTACTCGCACGACCCCGTCGGCAACCGGCTGGAGTTCCTGGAACCGCACGCCCCCGGCCCCGGCGGCCCGCCGGCGGGCTGACGGCCCCGGGCCGCCGGCCGGCCCCGACGCCGGCCCGCACGGCCCGCACCGCCCCGCACCGCCCCGCACGGCCGCGGACCCGTACGGCGCGACGGCGCCCCGTCACCGGAGACCTCCGGTGACGGGGCGCCGTCACACGTCCGCCCGGGCGCTCAGCTCTTGCGGTGCCCCACCAGCCGCGGCTTCGCCTCCAGGTTCTCCAGCCCGTGCCAGGCCAGGTTCACCAGGTGCGCCGCCACCTCGGCCTTCTTGGGCCGCCGCGTCTCCAGCCACCACTGGCCCGTCAGCGCCACCATCCCGACCAGCGCCTGCGCGTACAGCGGGGCCAGCTTCGGATCGAAGCCCCGGGCCTTGAACTCCAGCCCCAGGATGTCCTCCACCTGCGTGGCGATGTCACTGATCAGCGACGCGAAGGTGCCCGTCGACTGCGCCACGGGCGAGTCCCGCACCAGGATCCGGAAACCGTCCGTGTAGTTCTCGATGTAGTCCAGCAGCGCGAACGCCGCCTGCTCCAGCAGCTCCCGCGGGTGCCCGGCCGTCAGCGCGCCCGTCACCCCGTCCAGCAGCTGGCGCATCTCGCGGTCCACGACGACCGCGTACAGCCCTTCCTTGCCCCCGAAGTGCTCGTACACCACCGGCTTGGACACCCCGGCCTTGGCCGCGATCTCCTCCACCGACGTGCCCTCGAAACCCTTCGCGGCGAACAGGGTGCGGCCGATGTCCAGCAGTTGCTGACGCCGCTCGGCGCCCGTCATCCGGACCCGGCGTCCTCGCCTGGGTTTGTCGCTGCTGGAACTGCTGCCGTCGATCGCCACGTCCCCCATCATGCCGGGTTCGGCGTCTCTTCCTTGCGTCGGGCGTCGATCCTCGCCCCGGACGGCCACCGCACGTCAGAGGCCCATCCCAGCAGCTCGAACCAGCGGATCAGCCGCGCACTGGAGTCCACCTGACCGCGCAGCACGCCGTGCCGCGCCGACGTCGGGTCGGCGTGGTGCAGGTTGTGCCAGGACTCCCCGCACGACAGGACCGCCAGCCACCACACGTTGCCCGAGCGGTCCCGCGACTTGAACGGCCGCTTGCCCACCGCGTGACAGATCGAGTTGATCGACCACGTCACGTGGTGCAGCAGCGCCACGCGCACCAGCGAACCCCAGAAGAACGCCGTGAAGGCGCCCCACCAGGACATCGTCACCAGACCGCCCACCAGCGGCGGGATCGCCAGCGACACCACCGTCCAGAGGGCGAAGTCGCGGCTGATCCGCCGGATCGCCGGGTCCTTCACCAGGTCCGGGGCGTACTTCTGCTGATCGGTCTGCTCCTCGTCGAACAGCCAGCCGATGTGCGCCCACCACAGGCCCTTCATCAGCGCCGGCACCGTCTCGCCGAACCGCCACGGCGAATGCGGGTCGCCCTCGTGGTCGGAGTACTTGTGGTGCTTGCGGTGATCGGCCACCCACCGCACCAGCGGCCCTTCCACCGCCATCGAGCCCATGACGGCCAGCGCGATCCTGAGCGGCCGCTTCGCCTTGAAGGAGCCGTGCGTGAAGTAGCGGTGGAAGCCGATGGTGATCCCGTGGCACGCCAGGAAGTACATGAACACCATCAGGCCCAGGTCGAGCCACGTCACCCCTCCCCAGCCCCAGGCCAGCGGTACCGCCGCCAGCAGCGCCAGGAACGGCACGGTGATGAACAGAAGCAGTGCGATCTGCTCCGCGGAGCGCTTCCTCTCGCCACCGCGCGTCGCGGAGGGCGCGGAAGGCGCCGAGGAGTCCTCGATCAGTTCGGGACTGAGGGTCATGGGGTCCCCTGGGGGGTGAGAAACCGGCAGGCGCGCCGGGCGCCTGACCTACGGAGCCGTAACCTACGGCAACGTAAGTATGGCAAATACGGCGCGCCCGGCAACAGGACCCGCGCGACGGGCCCCCGGCCTGCCCAAAGGGCGGGCGCTCTGCCCGGGCACAGGGACGGGACACCTATCCTGTTGTCGTCGGACAGCGCGGTCCGCACGGGCAGCCCGGGCTGCGCAGCACGACCGGCATGGCCGCGCACCCCCGGGAGCCCACAGCCCAGTAGCGCTCGAACACTGCAAGGAGCCGCACCTGTGAGCAGTGCTGACCAGGCCGCCCAGGCCCCCGTCACCCAGCCCGCCGAGCCCGCCGCCGCGACACGGACGGCGGAGACGGCGAACGCGGAGCTGCGCGCGGACATCCGCCGCCTCGGCGACCTCCTCGGCGAGACCCTCGTCCGCCAGGAAGGCCGGGAACTCCTCGACCTCGTCGAACGGGTCCGCGCCCTGACGCGCACCGACGGCGAGGCCGCGGCTGCCCTCCTCGGCGACACGGACCTGGAGACCGCCGCCAAGCTGGTGCGCGCCTTCTCCACCTACTTCCACCTCGCCAACGTCACCGAGCAGGTGCACCGCGGCAAGGAGCTGCGCGCCCACCGCGCCGCCGAGGGCGGGCTCCTCGCCCGCACCGCCGACATGCTCAAGGACGCCGACCCGGAGCACCTGCGCGAGACGGTCAGGAACCTCAACGTCCGCCCCGTCTTCACCGCCCACCCCACCGAGGCCGCCCGCCGCAGCGTGCTGAACAAGCTGCGCCGCATCGCCGCCCTCCTCGAGGAGCCCGTCACGGGCGCCGGCGACCGCCGCCGCCACGACCTGCGGCTCGCCGAGAACATCGACCTCGTCTGGCAGACCGACGAGCTGCGCGTCGTGCGTCCCGAGCCCGCGGACGAGGCCCGCAACGCCATCTACTACCTCGACGAGCTGCACGCCGGCGCCGTCGGCGACGTCCTCGAGGACCTCGCCGCCGAACTCCAGCGCGTCGGCGTCGAGCTGCCGGCCGGCACCCGCCCGCTCACCTTCGGCACCTGGATCGGCGGCGACCGCGACGGCAACCCCAACGTCACCCCCGACGTCACCCGCGACGTGCTGATCCTCCAGCACGAGCACGGCATCACCGACGCCCTCGAGCTCGTCGACTTCCTGCGCGGGCTCCTCTCCAACTCCATCCGCTACACCGGAGCCACCGAGGAACTCCTCACCTCCCTCCAGGCCGACCTGGAACGCCTCCCCGAGATCAGCCCCCGCTACAAGCGGCTGAACGCCGAGGAGCCGTACCGCCTCAAGGCGACCTGCATCCGCCAGAAGCTCCTCAACACCCGCGAGCGCCTCGCCAGGGGCATCCCCCACGAGGAGGGCCGCGACTACCTCGGCACCGCCGAGCTCCTCGCCGACCTCACCCTCATCCAGACCTCCCTGCGCGAGCACCGCGGCGCCCTCTTCGCCGACGGCCGCATGGACCGCACCATCCGCACCCTGGCCGCCTTCGGCCTCCAGCTCGCCACCATGGACGTACGCGAGCACGCGGACGCCCACCACCACGCCCTCGGCCAGCTCTTCGACCGCCTCGGCGAGGAGTCCTGGCGCTACGCCGACATGCCGCGGGACTACCGGCAGAAGCTCCTCGCCAAGGAACTGCGCTCCCGCCGCCCCCTCGCGCCCACCCCGGCGCCCCTGGACGCGGCGGGGCAGAAGACCCTCGGTGTCTTCACCGCCATCAAGGACGCCTTCGAGAAGTTCGGCCCCGAGGTCATCGAGTCCTACATCATCTCGATGTGCCAGGGCGCCGACGACGTCTTCGCCGCCGCCGTCCTCGCCCGTGAGGCGGGCCTCCTCGACCTCCACGCCGGCTGGGCCAAGATCGGCATCGTCCCGCTCCTGGAGACCACCGACGAGCTGCGCGCCGCCGACGTCATCCTCGACGAGATGCTCGCCGACCCCTCCTACCGGCGCCTCGTCTCCCTGCGCGGCGACGTCCAGGAGGTCATGCTCGGCTACTCCGACTCCAGCAAGTTCGGCGGCATCACCACCAGCCAGTGGGAGATCCACCGCGCCCAGCGCCGGCTGCGCGACGTGGCCCACCGCCACGGCGTCCGCCTGCGCCTCTTCCACGGCCGCGGCGGCACCGTCGGCCGCGGCGGCGGCCCCTCGCACGACGCGATCCTCGCCCAGCCCTGGGGCACCCTCGAGGGCGAGATCAAGGTCACCGAGCAGGGCGAGGTCATCTCCGACAAGTACCTCGTCCCGTCCCTGGCCCGCGAGAACCTGGAGCTGACCGTCGCGGCCACCCTCCAGGCCTCCGCGCTCCACACCGCCCCCCGCCAGTCCGACGACGCCCTCGCCCGCTGGGACGCGGCCATGGACATCGTCTCGGACGCCGCCCACGCCGCGTACCGCGCGCTCGTCGAGGACCCCGACCTGCCCGCGTACTTCTTCGCGGCCACCCCCGTCGACCAGCTCGCCGACCTCCACCTGGGCTCCCGGCCCTCCCGCCGTCCCGACTCCGGCGCCGGCCTCGACGGCCTGCGCGCCATCCCGTGGGTCTTCGGCTGGACCCAGTCCCGCCAGATCGTCCCCGGCTGGTACGGCGTCGGCTCCGGCCTCAAGGCCCTGCGCGAAGCCGGCCAGGACACCGTCCTCACCGAGATGGGCGAGCGCTGGCACTTCTTCCGCAACTTCCTGTCCAACGTCGAGATGACGCTGGCCAAGACGGACCTGCGGATCGCCCGCCACTACGTGGACACCCTCGTCCCGGACGAGCTCAAGCACGTCTTCGACCGCATCGAGGCCGAGCACGCGCTCACCGTCCGCGAGGTCCTGCGCATCACGGGCGGGGAGAAGCTCCTGGACTCCCAGCCCGTCCTCCAGCAAACCTTCGCCGTCCGCGACGCCTACCTGGACCCCATCTCCTACCTCCAGGTCTCCCTGCTGGCCCGCCAGCGCCAGGCCGCGGCCCGCGGCGAGGAGCCCGACCCGCTGCTCGCCCGCGCCCTGCTGCTCACCGTCAACGGCGTCGCCGCCGGCCTGCGCAACACCGGCTGACCGGCCCCGTACGCGCAGGAAGCCCCCGCCGGCCCGGCGGGGGCTTCCTCCGTATCACGGGAAGAGGTCGGGAGACCGTGGGATCAGGCGACCGCGAATTCGGGAGATCAGGAGTTGTACGCGGACTGCGCGCGCTCCAGGCCTTCCTGGACCAGGCACTCGACCGCGTCCGCCGACCGGTCCACGAACCAGTCCAGCTCCTTGCGTTCCGTCGAGGAGAAGTCCTTCAGCACGAAGTCCGCGACCTGCATCCGGCCCGGCGGGCGCCCGATGCCGCACCGCACCCGGTGGTAGTCCGCGCCCATCGCCTTCGTCATCGACTTCAGTCCGTTGTGGCCGTTGTCCCCGCCGCCCAGCTTCAGCCGCAGCGTCGCGTAGTCGATGTCCAGCTCGTCGTGGACCGCCACGATCCGCTCCAGCGGCACCTTGTAGAAGTCCCGCAGCGCCGTCACCGGTCCACCGGACAGGTTCATGAACGACATCGGCTTCGCGATCACCACCCGCCGGTTCAGCGGCCCCGGCGGACCCATCCGGCCCTCGACCACCTGCGCCCGCGCCCTGTGCGCCTTGAACTTCCCGCCGATCCGCTCCGCGAGCAGGTCCGCCACCATGAAACCGATGTTGTGGCGGTTGCCGGCGTACTCCGTCCCCGGGTTACCGAGACCGACGATCAGCCACGGCGCCGCGTCGTCCGACATCAAACACTCCTTAAGCCCGTGAACGGGAACGACCGCCGTCCCGCTCCAGTGGAGCCGGACGGCGGTCGGTCAGCAACTGCTGAGGGGGTGGGGCGAGGCTCAGGCCTCGGTGCCCTCGGCGGCCTCGGCGGCCGGCTCCTCGGCCTGCGGGGAGACGACCTGCAGGACGGCGGTCTCACCGTCGACGGCCAGCGTGGTGCCGGCCGGCAGGACCAGGTCCTTGGCGTGGATGGAGGCACCGGCCTCGAGGCCCTCGATGGAGACGGTGACCTCGGTCGGGATGTGGGTGGCCTCGGCCTCGACCGTGATGGTCGACAGCAGGGTCTCCAGCAGGTTGCCGCCGGGGGCCAGGTCGCCCTCGGTCACCACGGCGACCTCGACCGTGACCTTCTCGCCCTTCTGGACGATCAGGAAGTCGACGTGCTGGATGTTGCGGCGCAGCGGGTGACGCTGGACGGCCTTGGGGATGACCAGCTCGGTGCCGGCACCCTCGATGTCCAGGGACAGCAGCGCGTTCGGGGTCTTCAGCGCCATCATCAGCGCGTGGGCCTCGACGCCGACGTGCTTCGGGGCGGTGCCGTGGCCGTAGATGACGCCCGGGGTCAGGGCGTCACGGCGGGACTGGCGGGCAGAGCCCTTGCCGAAGGTGTCGCGGAGCTTCGCGGAAAGCTTGATCTCGGACATGTTCACTCCTCGTGGGGTGACGAAAACGGACAGAGGTCACCCGGCCGAAACGGCCTGCTACGAAGAGCGCGTCGATAACGGAGCGTCCGTACCGGAGAAACGGGTACGGCCTCCCTCGCCGAGCAACTCGTCGAGTGTACCCGGCGGGGAGGCCGCGCCCAAAAGGATCTAGCGGGAGGTCGGAGCAGGACCGTCAGGCCTACTGCTGCTCCTCGAACAGGCTGGTCACGGAGCCGTCCTCGAAGACCTCGCGCACCGCGCGCGCCACCATCGGGGCGATCGACAGGACCGTGATCTTGTCGAGCTCCAGGTCCGAGGGGTCGGGCAGCGTGTTGGTGAAGATGAACTCGCTCACCTTGGAGTTCTTCAGGCGGTCGGCCGCCGGGCCCGAGAGGATGCCGTGGGTCGCCGTCACGATGACGTCCTCGGCGCCGTGCGCGAAGAGCGCCTCGGCCGCGGCGCAGATCGTGCCACCGGTGTCGATCATGTCGTCGACGAGCACGCAGACGCGCCCCTTGACCTCGCCGACGACCTCGTGGACCGTCACCTGGTTGGCGACGTCCTTGTCGCGGCGCTTGTGGACGATCGCCAGCGGCGCGTCCAGGCGGTCGCACCAGCGGTCGGCAACGCGCACGCGGCCGGCGTCCGGGGAGACGATCGTCAGCTTGGTGCGGTCCACCTTGGCGCCCACGTAGTCCGCGAGGACCGGGAGGGCCGAGAGGTGGTCCACGGGGCCGTCGAAGAAGCCCTGGATCTGGTCGGTGTGCAGATCCACCGTCAGGATCCGGTCCGCGCCCGCGGTCTTGAGCAGGTCCGCGACCAGGCGCGCCGAGATCGGCTCGCGCCCCTTGTGCTTCTTGTCCTGGCGGGCGTACCCGTAGGACGGGATGATCACGGTGATGGAGCGTGCCGACGCGCGCTTCAGCGCGTCGATCATGATCAGCTGCTCCATGATCCACTTATTGATCGGAGCCGTGTGGCTCTGGATCAGGAAGCAGTCCGCGCCACGAGCCGACTCCTGGAAACGGACGTAGATCTCGCCGTTCGCGAAGTCGAAAGCCTTGGTCGGCACGAGGCCGACACCGAGCTGGTGCGCGACCTCCTCGGCCAGCTCGGGGTGGGCGCGGCCGGAGAAGAGCATGAGCTTCTTCTCGCCGGTCGTCTTGATCCCGGTCACAGCACTGTCTCCTCAGACGTGTGAAAGCTGCTCGCCCCCGTGTGCGTCCGTCCCGCACACGGTGAGCCAGCCGAATTGCGTGCACCTATCACGGTACGCCGTCCCGGGCGCACCTGTTTCCGGTCAGTTCACCTCAATGGCTGCCGGAGTCCTTCTCCACCGACGACTGCGCGGCGCTCGCGGCCGCGCTGCCGGGACGCTTGCGGGCCACCCAACCCTCGATATTCCGCTGCTGGCCACGGGCCACGGCCAGCGCGCCGGGCGGCACGTCCTTCGTGATCACGGAGCCGGCGGCCGTGTAGGCGCCGTCCCCGATGGTGACGGGAGCCACAAACATGTTGTCCGAACCCGTCTTGCAGTGTGAGCCCACCGTGGTGTGGTGCTTGTGCTCGCCGTCGTAGTTCACGAAGACGCTCGCCGCGCCGATGTTCGTGTACTCGCCGATGGTCGCGTCACCCACGTACGAGAGGTGCGGCACCTTCGTGCCCTCGCCGATCGTCGCGTTCTTCATCTCCACGTACGTACCGGCCTTGGCCTTCCGGCCGAGGTCCGTACCCGGACGCAGGTAGGCGAAGGGCCCGACCGTCGCGCCGTCGCCGACCACCGCGCCGTCGGCCACCGTGTTGTCGACGCGCGCGCCCGCGCCCACGCGGGTGTCCTTCAGGCGGGTGTTCGGGCCGACCTCGGCCCCCTCGCCGATGTGCGTGGCGCCGAGCAGCTGCGTACCCGGGTGGATCAGGGCGTCCTGCCCGAAGGTCACCGTCACGTCCACGAACGTGCCGGCCGGGTCCACGACGGTCACGCCCGCGAGCATCGCCCGCTCCAGCAGACGCGCGTTCAGCAGCGCCCGGGCCTCGGCCAGCTGCACCCGGTTGTTGATCCCGAGGATCTGGCGGTGGTCGCTGCCGACCGCCGCGCCGACCCGGTGCCCCGCCTCGCGCAGGATGCCGAGCACGTCGGTGAGGTACTCCTCGCCCTGGCTGTTGTCGGTGCGGACCTTGCCGAGCGCGTCCGCGAGGAGCGCGCCGTCGAAGGCGAAGACCCCGGAGTTGATCTCGCGGATGGCGCGCTGCGCGTCGGTGGCGTCCTTGTGCTCGACGATCGCCGTCACGGCGCCGGTGGCCGGGTCGCGGACGATGCGGCCGTAGCCGGTGGAGTCGGGGACCTCGGCGGTGAGCACGGTGACGGCGTTGCCGTCGGCCTCGTGCGTGGCCGCGAGGGCGCGCAGCGTCTCGCCGGTGAGCAGGGGGGTGTCGCCGCAGACGACGATGACGGTCCCGTCGACCGCTCCGCCGAGCTCCTCGAGGGCCATGCGGACGGCGTGGCCGGTGCCGTTCTGCTCGTACTGGACGGCGGTGCGGACGCCGGCGTCGATGCCGGCCAGGTGCGCGGTGACCTGCTCGCGGGCGTGACCCACGACGACCACGAGGTGTGCCGGGTCCAGTTCGCGGGAGGCCGCGACGACGTGACCGACGAGCGAGCGCCCGCAGATCTCGTGCAGGACCTTGGGTGTGGCCGACTTCATGCGGGTGCCCTCACCCGCTGCGAGTACGACGACGGCTGCCGGGCGGGTTGCGCTCACGGGTGGGCCCTTCGGCTTCGGGGGTGGACCCGTGAAGGATAGCGGGGGGTCACGGCCCGGAAACGAGGCCGGGTCCCGACCGTGAGGCCGGGACCCGTACGCGATGCGCTCCCCTGCCAGGACTCGAACCCGGTCTTAAGGTACCAAAAACCTCAGTGCTGCCGATTACACCACAGGGGATGGCGTACCCGCTCAAACCGGACATTCGATCTTCCCGGTTCGGGTGGGACGCCCCTACTATGCCGCACCGGGCCCCCTCGACGCGACGGTGGATACCGGCGCTTCGGCCGCCGTAAATGACCCGGCGGCCTCGGCAGTTCCTCCCCGTGTCCTTCCGGCGGTTCTTCCGGATGGTCCCGGGCCGCGCTCCTCGATTTGCGACCGGCGGCGCGCTGCGGCCGCTGCGTACGCTGGACCGCATGACCAGTACGGGGGAAGAGCGCGAGGGGACGGGCCGGGACGGGCCCTGGTGGTGGAAGCGGCGGCGGTCGGCCGTGCTCGACGTGGGGCTGGGGGTGGCGTCGGCCGTCGAATGCGCCTTCGAGGGGGTGCCCACGGCCCGCGAGGCGGGGGTGCCGTTGTGGGCCGGGGTGCTGTTCGGGGCGCTGGCGGGGTCCGCGCTGGTGCTGCGCAGGCGCTGGCCGGTCGCGGTGGTGCTGGTCGGGATCGCCGTCACGCCGGCCACGATGGGCTTCCTGCTGGGCGTGGTGGGGCTGTACACGCTGGCCGCCTGCGAGGTGCCCCGGCGGATCCTCGCGACGCTGGCCGCGATGTCGCTGGCCGGGACGTTCGTGGTGACGTACGTGCAGACGCGCCGGGACGTGGAGGCCGACGGCACGCTCGTGATCGTGCTGTCCGTGTTCATGGCGGTGGCGCTGACCGTGCCGCCGGTCCTGCTCGGGCTGTACGTCGGGGCGCGGCGGCGGCTGATGGAGAGCCTCCAGGAGCGGGCGGACTCGCTGGAGCGGGAGCTGTCGCTGCTGGCGGACCGGGCGGAGGAACGGGCCGAGTGGGCGCGCCAGGAGGAGCGGACGCGCATCGCGCGGGAGATGCACGACGTGGTGGCGCACCGGGTGTCGCTGATGGTGGTGCACGCGGCGGCGCTCCAGGCGGTGGCGGCGAAGGACCCCGTGAAGGCGGCGCGCAACGCGGCGCTGGTGGGTGACATGGGACGCCAGGCGTTGACGGAGCTGCGGGAGATGCTCGGGGTGCTGCGGGCTCCGGAGAAGCAGCGGCCGGTGCCCGAGCCGAGGCCGGTGCCGGCGGCGGGCGGTACCGAGGAGGGGCCCTCGCTGCGGGAGCTGGAGGCGCTGGTGGGGCAGTCCCGGGCGGCCGGGATGGTGGTGGAGGTCGAGGTCCGGGGTGAGGGGTGCGGGTACCGGCCCGAGGTGGAACAGACGGCCTACCGGGTGGTCCAGGAGGCGCTGACCAACTGCCACAAGCACGCTCCGGGCGCGCGGGTCGTCGTACGGCTGGCGCACCGGGAGGGCGAGGTCGCGATGCAGGTGGAGAACGGGCCGTGCGGGGCGGAGGCGCGGAGCGCCGATCTGCCCAGCGGGGGGAACGGGCTGATCGGCATGCGGGAGCGGGTGCTGGGGCTGGGCGGGGTGTTCGTGTCCGGGCCGACGGACGGGGGCGGGTTCAAGGTGTCGGCGGTGCTGCCGGTCCGGTAGGGGACGCCGGGCGGCCCGGGACGGGGCCCGGGCGCGGCGGGCGGCTGCGCCCGGCGGCCGGGGCCGTCAGCCGGTGGTGAGACGGGCGGGCTGGAGGCCGGTGAGCAGGAGGGTGAGGGCCTCGTCGAGGCCGGCGCCGAGGTACCAGTCACCGGTGTGGTCGATGAGGTAGACGCGCCCCTCGCGGTCGATGGCGAGGTGGGAGCCGCCGTCGGTGCCGGCGCCGAGCGGGCACAGTTCGGTGGACAGGGCGCGTCCGAGGTCGGCGAAGGTGCGGGCGAGGTGGAGGCCGGTCAGCGGGTCCACGTGCACGGGTGTGGGCGCTATCTGCCGGCCGGGGCCCGGGGCGGCCAGGGTGAGGCCGCCGAATTCGGCCCAGGCCTCGACGGCGGCGGGGAAGACGGTGTGCCGGTGGCCGGCCGGGGTGGTGTGGTCGCGCAGGGAGTCGGCCCAGTATTCGGCCTGCTTGATGTCCCAGCGGCCGGGTTCCCATCCGGCGGTGCGCAGGGCGGAGTCCACGGGGCCGGGGAACCGGGTGGCCGAGGAGCGGTCGTAGGAGGCGGAGGACGCGGTCATGGCGGCTACTCGGGGTGGGTGAGGTCGACGGGGCGTACGCCGAAGTGGCTGAGGAGTGCGTCGCAGGAGCGGCAGGGCGGCGCGTAGGTGCCGTGGAGGGGGTCGCCGTCCTCGCGGATGCGGCGGGCCGTGATGCGGGCGTGCTTGAGGGAGCGGCGGGCCTCGCTCGCCGAGAGGGGCTTGCGGGAGGCGCGCTTGCTGCGGGCGCCCTCGACGGCGGCGAGGTGGCGGGAGAGCAGGATCGCTTCGGGGCAGCGGCCGGTGAAGCGCTCCCGCTGGCCGCTGGTGAGGGTGTCGAGGAAGTCCTGGACGAGGGGGTGGAGGGTGGGCGGCCGCTCGCCCTTGGCGGCGGTGCCGGTGAGGGTTTCCCCCCGGACGGAGAGCGCGGCGGCGACGGTGGGCAGGATGCCGTCGCGGCGGAAGCGGAGCACGGGCGGGGTGTGGGTGCCGCCCGCGCTGCTCCAGCGCAGCCGGGGATCGCCGGCGGGGCCGGCTCCGGCCGGCTGCGGGCGGCCCGTGCGGGGTGCCGCGTGTTGAGCGGTCGCGGTCTGTGTGGTCGCGGTCTGCATGGTTGCTCTTCCCTCCCGTGGCGGCGGTGCTGGTCGCTGTCGCGCACGCCCCCGTGCTGCGGGACAGCCTGTCAAATGTCACCTGTGGCACGGAAGCGGGGTCGAATATTCGTATCAATTCGGATGTTCCCGCCCCGGCGGCCCGTGCGTGGCTCGGGGGCGGGTGAGGGTCTTGCCGGACCACATAGGCTGTGGTGAACCAGCCAGATCCAGCAGGGGGCTACCGCCATGACGACAGGTCGGCTCGGGCAGCAGGCCGCGCCACCCAACGCCGCTTACTCGGGGCAGGTCGTGCACTTCCCGGACCCGGTCCGGGCAGCTCGGCATCCCCACGGGGTGCGGATGGATGGCGACGGTCATCCCGACTTCTCGCGCTACGCGCGCGCCGCCGTCGAGATCGCCGAGCCCCCGGAGGGCTTCGGCGTGGACGAGCTGCGCCTGACGGACGTCGTGTCCGCGAACGCGGCGATGCGCGCGGCGGGCCACCCGCTGTGGGACACGGTGGGTCCGGTGGCGACCCCGCACGGCTGGACCTGGCACCACGTGGCCGGCTCCCGCCGGATGGAGCTGGTCCCCGTCGAGGTGAAGGCGCTGCTGAGGCACCACGCGGGTCTGGCGACGGCTCCCGTCGACCACGACAAGCGCGGTGCGCGGCCCCTCCAGGAGGCCCGTCCGGCGCACCTGGGGCTGCCGAAGGCCCTGGTGTCGGTGCCGGAGTCGCAGGTGCAGGGGGTCGAGGAGGACCTCGGCTACCGGCTCCCGGAGTCCTACCGCTCGTTCCTGAAGGCGGCGGGCGGCTGCGCCCCCGTGGGCGCGGCGCTGCTGGTGGAGCTGGGGCTGCTGGTGGACCAGCCGTTCTTCACGGTGCGTGAGGAGGCTGCGGTCAACGACCTCGTGTACGTGAACAAGTGTCTGCGGGACCACCTGACGAAGGACTACCTGTGCGTGGCCTTCGTGCAGGGCGGGCTGCTCGCGGTGAAGGTGAAGGGCGAGGGCGTGGGCTCCGTCTGGTTCTCCCCGTACGACGACGCGCGGGACCGGGACGGCTGGTCGGTGCAGGAGCGGGTGGAGCGCCTGCTGCTTCCGTGCGGTGCCGATTTCGATGCCTTCCTGGAGCGCTTGGCGGGCAACCCGCCGGAGCTGGAGACGGTGGCCGGTCTGATGGTGGACGGCGGATTCGCGCGTTCGGTTGCAGTGTCCGGCGCCGGTATGGGTGAGGGGTGAGGGGCGCCGTGGTGACGTTCGCGCAGGCGCAGGAGCGCGCCGAGGAGTGGATCAACGGGGACGTGCCCGCGTACCAGCACCGCGAGGTGCGCGTACGGGAGTTCGGGCTCGGGTTCGTGGTGTGGGCCGAGGACCGCGCGGCCGGTCCGGTGTCCGGTGGCGGGCGGCAGCGGCTGGTCATCGCGCGGGACAGCGGTGAGGTGACGCTGTGGCCCGGGCTGCCGGTGGGCGAGGTGATCCGCCGGTACGAGGAGGAGTACGGGGCGGCTGCCGCGCCGGCGGCTGCGGAGGCTTCGGTTCCGCCGCCGCGGATCGATTCCGAGCAGACCTCGTTCATGCTGACCCCGCCGCAGTGGCTGCAGGAGGCGGCGGACCGGGCGGGGATTCCCCCGGCGGGTGCGGGTGCTCCGGCCGCGGGTGCTCCGGCCGCCGGTGCGGGTTCCGATCCGGGTCCGGGTTCCGCTCCGGGTGCTTCCGGGGCGGGCGCCGCGGCTGCTGAAGCTCCGGTTCCGTTGAGCCGTGGCGGTGAGGTGCCCTACGAGCCGACCGCGAACGACGGGGTGCCGGCCGGGTCCACGCCGTGGGCGGGGACCGATGTCAACTCCGGTGCCGACGAGGGCTCCGTACCGCTGCCCGCGACGGTGTTCGCGCCGCCGCTGTCGGGATCCGACCTGGACGACGCGCCCTCCGCCCCCAGGGTGGCCCCGGAGGCGAAGACCACGCTGATGGCGGGCGGCAGCCAGCTGCCGAAGACGACCGTGGCACCGGCGCTGGCGGTGCCGGCCTCGGCCGCCGACATCGCCGACGCGCCGACGAGCAGGGCCCGTGTCTCCGCGCCCGGCGGGACCGCGGCGCCGCAGCAACCGCAGCCTCCGCAGGCCCCGTCGGCGCCCCCGGTCGGCGCTTCCGGTGCGTCCGGTGCGTCCGGCGGTGGGGCGCAGTACGCCGCCACGATGCTGGCCGCGCCCGGCGGGCCGCCGGCTCCTCCGGGGACGCCGCCGGCGCCCCCCGGTCCTCCCGGTCCTCCCGGTCCGCCCGGGGCTCCTGGGGTTCCGGGTCCTCCGGCGGCTCCCGGTGCGCCGGGTTCGCTGGGCGGGGGACTGGACCACGCCGCCACGATGCTGGCCGGTCCGGCCGTCGTCCAGCCGCCCGGCCCGCCCGCGCCTCCTGGTCCGCCGGGTGCGCCGACTCCGCCCGCGCCTCCCGGTGCTCCGGGCGGCGGCGCGCACCACGCCGCCACGATGCTGGCCGCGCCCGGCGGGCCGCCGGCTCCTCCGGGGACGCCGCCGGCGCCTCCCGGTGCGCCTGGTGCCCCCGGGGCCCCGGGTGCTCCGGCGGCTCCCGGTGCGCCGGGTTCGCTGGGCGGGGGGCTGGACCACGCCGCCACGATGCTGGCCGGTCCGGCCGTCGTCCAGCCGCCCGGTCCGCCGGGTCCGCCCGGTGCTCCTGGTGCTCCTGGCGCTCCTGGCGCTCCCGGTGCGCCCGGTGCGCCCGGGGGCGGGGCGCACCATGCCGCGACGATGCTGGCCGGTCCCGGCGTGCCGCAGCCGCCCGGTCCCCCCGGCACGCCTCCCGGCCCGCCGCCCGGTCCGGCGGGGCAGCCGCAGGCCCCGTCCGGCGCGCCCACGGTCGGCCCCGGCTACCAGGCGGTGCTGCGCTACCGTGCGCCCGACGGCTCCGAGCAGCAGATCATCCGCCGCTCGGCGCCCGGCACCCCGCACCCCGAGTGGCAGATCCTCTACGAGCTGCGCGCGATGAACGTGCCGCCGCAGCAGGTGCTGGAGCTGCACACCGAGCTGGCCTCCTGCGAGCTGCCGGGCGGTTACTGCGCCCGGATGATCAGGGAGACCTGGCCGCAGGTGCGGATCACGAGCGTGGCCCCGTACGGCACCGACCACGCGGGCCGTCAGCAGGGCATGCGCCACCTCCTCACCCATCAGGGTGAGCTGCACCAGGTGGCGGACGGACCCGCGCGCCCCGCGCCGGTCCGGGCTCCGCTGCCGCAGGTCCCGCTCCAGCCGGCGATCCCGATGGACGCCATCGCGCAGGAGCTGGCGGGGGCCTTCGGGCCGCAGGGGGTGTTCCGTTTCGACCAGCGGGCGGTGTCCCGGCAGGGCGTACCGGAGATCGTGGCGCAGACCCTCATGTGGGCGGGCCTGCCGATCGATTTCGGGCCGTTCTTCTGGGCACAGGCCGTGCCCGGCCAGCCGGTGCCGACGCTCGCCGAGATGGCCGCGCAGCGCGGGGTGCAGCCGGCGTCGGACGCGGGCTCGTACCTGGTCGTGGGCAGTGACTTCGGCAAGGCGCTGTGCGTGCAGTACGGGACCGCGCACATAGTGGCGGTGCCGGTCGAGGCCGGTCCCGGCGGGGCACCCGTGCCGCCGCAGTTCGTGAACTCGAGCCTGCCGCAGTTCGCGCGGTCGCTGGCGATGCTGGGTCACATGTGGCGCCTGCGCCAGCATCTGACGCCGGAGCAGGCCGGACGCTGGACCGTCGATTTCCAGGCGAATCTGGCGGGGCTCGACAGCGCGGCGCTGGCCTCGCCGGAGAGCTGGTGGTCGGTGCTGCTGGAGCAGATGTGGGACGGACTGCTCTGACCGGATGACGGTAGACGTGGCCGGGCCGGGTCCCCTCGTGCGGGGGACCCGGCCCGGCCATTCCGGCTTCTGCGAGCAAATGACGCATCCTTGACAGCAATCCCCGAGAGAGGCGCTCCAGGATGACTGCACCCTTCGCGATCGTGCGCGGTCGTGGCTACCGGACGGACGAGGTCGACCGGTATCTCGCGCGGCTGTCCGGCAGCCGGGACGAGGCCTGGGAGCGGGTGGCGCGGCTGACCGTGCTGGCCCGTCAGATGGAGGCGGAGGCCGAGCGGTTGCGGGCGGCCGTGGCCGCGCTGGCTCCGCAGACGTACGACGAGCTGAGCGAGCGCGCGCGGCGGATCCTCCAGCTGGCGCAGGAGGAGGCGCGGGCCCTGCGGGAGGACGCGCGGGCCGACGCGCTGGAGGCGGCGGGAGCGGCCGAGGCGCACGCCGACCGGGTGGCGGAGCTGGCGCGGCACGACGCGGAGGCGGTGCGCGAGCAGACCGAGGTGCGGGCGCGGCAGGGGCTGCTGCGGGCGCAGCGGGAGGCGGACGCGATCCGCGCCGAGGCGCGGGACGACGCGGCGGGGTGGCGGGCCGAGGCACAGGCCGCGCTGACGGAGGCGGCCCGCCGGGCGGAGGCGCTGCTCGCGGAGCTCGAACAGGAGCAGGCGGAGCGGTGGGACGCGGCGGGGCGGGAGCTGGCGGCGCGGGCGGAGGAACTGGACGCGCGGTACGCGGAGCTGGAGCGGAACGCGGAGGCGCGGCTGGCGGAGGCGCGGCGGGGGTACGCGGAGGCGGAGGAGTCGGCGCGGCACGGGCAGGAGGACGCGGAGGCGCGGGCGCAGGAACTGGTCGCGCAGGCGCGGGTCGCCGAGGAGCGGACGGGGCGCGAGACGGAGCGGATCCTGCGGGAGCACGCGGAGGCGGAGGAGGAGATGCGGGCCCACATGAGCCACGTCCGGTCCAGCCTGGCGGCGCTGACGGGACGGGCGGCGGCGGAGGGGTAGCCGTTGCCCTGGCCGGGCGGTTCGGGGGTGGCGGGGCTGTCCTGCCGGGCGGGTCCGTTGGCCGGGCGGGGGTCCGGGTGTTGCCGCCCTGTCGGGCGGGTCCCTCGGCCGGGCGGGGGATCGGTGGGGTGGTTTCGGGGCGGGGTCGGTGCCGGGGTGGGGTGTCGTCCGGGGCGGGCTTCGATGTTCGGCGCCCGTTCCGGATCTGCGTCGTACGGGGTGGCTCGCGCCTAATTCATCTCGTTTTGGCCCCGGCCAACACCCCACCCCGTCCCCGCCCCCTCACGTGGTCGTCCGGCCGTCCTCCGGCATCGCGGAAGGCCGCCGGCGACGCGCCGGGTTGTGGGGGCCCGGGGGGCAGGGTGGGTGAACCTCGGGGCGCGCTCCGGTTGAGGAAAGGTTTCTCCATCGCGTCGCGCTCCTACGCTCCCTCCCGGATGCCACCGGACCCGCATCCACCCGTGGAAGAGAAGAACGGAACCCCTCATGCGTCTTCGCACCACCGCCGTAGCCCTCGTCGGAGCCCTCACCCTCGCCCTCCCGACCGCCGCCTCCGCGCTCGCGGACGACAACGGGGCCTTCAACTACAGCTTCCTCCAGGACGGTGCCAGCACGAGCGGTCAGGTGAGCGACCTGACCGAAGGCAAGTGCCACGCGCTGGCCGTGACCGATGACGCCCCGATCGAGGAGGTCGTCAACGAGACCGACAAGGTCGCCCTGCTCTTCGACAACGAGGCCTGCGAGGGCGAGCCGGTCGTGAAGGCCGGCCCCGGGGAGAGGGCGGGCGACTTCAAGGCCGTGGCCGTCGTCTTCGAGGCCGTCGAGCACGACCAGAAGCGCGAGGAGGCCGCCGAGACCCCCGCCCAGGCGCCGGCCGAGAGCGAGGAGAGCGAGAGCGGTGACGAGGAGGAGGACTACTTCGAGTCCGTCTTCCGCCGGCTCGGCTGATCCCCCTGGCGAACGAGGGGCCCGGCACCCGAGGGTGCCGGGCCCCTCGTCATGCCCCCGGGGCCGGTACCGGCGGGGTGGCGCCCTCGTAGCAGTACGGGTCGCTCCGCAGGCCGCGCGAGAGGGCCACCACCGTGAACGGGGGCTTCGCCGTCGCCGGGAGCGGCGCCGTCAGGGTGCCCGTCACCGGATCCCGGGTCACCTGGAGCGGGGTGTCGTCGACCGTGAGGCGCGGTTCGGTGAAGCCGCCGCCCTCGACGCTGAGCAGCCCCTCGGGGGAGACGGTGACGTCGGTGATCACCGGGTTGGCGCGGACGGCCATCTTGTTCACCAGGTAGGCCCCCGCCGGAGCGCCGGTCAGGGCCCAGATCTCGGAGGGCAGCCCGGGGAGCCCGCCGCCCACGTCGGAGAGGAAGAAGAGGACGACGTAGAGCATCGTCACCGCGCTCAGGACCACGTACTGGAGGTCCATGAGGTCGGTCCGGCCGCTGTCGTTCGCGATCAGCTCCCGCAGCGGGCGCCGGCCGCCGGGGGCGGGCCGGGGGGCCGGTTTGGCCATGGTGCCGTTCTCCACCCGGAGGCCGACGACCGCCTTGGCGGCGATCAGGGCCACGTACGGGCCTCCGAGCAGGGGTAGGTACACCGAGGTCAGCGGGGACAGGGGTCCGTCGGAGCCGGTGCCGCGGAAGTACCCGATGCCGCCGCCGGCCGTCAGCCCGTACGCGAGGACCGTGAGCAGCAGCCAGACCAGGATCACCGTCCAGGCCAGCGCCATGGTGATCGAGGTGGAGAGCCGGCCGTCGCGGCCGGTGATGAAGGCCGGCCGGCGGCGCAGGCGCAGGGCCACCGGGACGGTCAGGGCGGCCAGTAAGGCGAGCGCGAAGAATGCGGATGTCATGTCGTCCCCCCGGAAACGGTCCTGGGCAAGAGGGTCACCCACCGGGTTGGACATGACAAGTTCTACTCGTGCTCCGGCAGGACCGGGAACCTGCGCGGTGCCACCAGCAGCAGCACCAGCAGGGCCGCCACCCCGGCGGCCGTCGCGCCGAGGAAGATGTGCTCCACCGCGGCCGCCACCGCCGCCCGCAGGTGTTCCGAGGCGGCCGGCGCCAGGCCGCCCGGCTCCGCCAGGGCCCGCGACACGTCGTCGAGGCGGTCCGGCAGTCCCGGCAGCGGTGTGTGCGCCAGCCGGGCGGCGACGGTCGCGTTGGCCACCGCGCCCAGCAGCGCGGCCCCCACGCTCTGCCCGACGGTGCGGCAGAACAGCACCGAGGCCGTCGTGGTCCCCCGCTCGGCCCAGCCCACCGTCGACTGCACCCCCACCACCAGCGGCAGTTGGAAGAGCCCGAGGGCGGCGCCCAGCAGCAGCATGACCAGCGCGGGCTGCCACGGCCGCGCGGGGTACGGGAGCAGGGTGAAGGCGAACAGGACCACCGAGGCCAGCCCCATCCCGAGGGCGGCGGTGTCGCGGAAGCCGATGCGCCGGTACACGTGCTGGCAGAAGGCGGCCGACAGCGGCCAGCTCAGGGTCATCAGCGCGGTCAGGAGCCCGGCTCCGACCGGCCCGAGCCCGAGTACGGACTGCGCGTACGTCGGCATGAACACCATCGGGGCGACCATCAGCAGCCCCAGGGCCCCCATCGCCAGGTTCACCGCGGCGATGGTGCGCCGGCGCCACACCCAGCCGGGCAGGATCGGTTCCTCGGCCCGGCGCTCCACCCGGACCACCACCGCCGCCAGGACCGCGCTCGCGCCCAGCAGTGCCAGGGAGGGCGCCGACAGCCAGGGCCAGGCCACTCCGCCCTGCACCAGTGCGAAGAGCAGCAGCCCGCCGCAGGCGAAGACCGCGAGCGCCCCGGCCCAGTCCACCGGGCTCCGGCGGCCGGGGGAGCGTACGGGTTCCACGAGGTGGCGGGAGGTCAGCCAGAGGGCCAGCCCGGCCAGCGGCACGTTGATGAGGAAGGTCCAGCGCCAGCCCGCGTAGGCGGCGAGCATTCCGCCGAGGGCCGGGCCGAGCAGGGCGGAGCTCGCCCACACGGTGGTCATCCGGGCCTGGATGCGGGGGCGGTCGCGCAGCGGGTAGAGGTCGGCGGCCAGGGTCTGCACGGTGCTCTGGAGGGCTCCGCCGCCCAGCCCCTGGACGATCCGGAAGGCGATGAGCGCGGCCATGTTCCAGGCGGACGCGCACAGCAGGGAGCCGGCGAGGAACAGGGCGGTGCCGAAGAGCAGGACGGGCTTGCGGCCGAAGGTGTCGCTGAGCCTGCCGTAGACGGGGAGGGTGACGGTGACGGCGAGGAGGTAGCCGGAGAACAGCCAGGAGAAGACGGAGAACCCGCCGAGGTCCCCGACGATCTGCGGGACGGCGGTGGAGACGATGGTGCTGTCGAGCGCGACCAGGGCCATGCTCAGCATCAGCGAGACCACCACCCGGGTGGGCGGCCGTCCGCGTACGCCGCCGTCGGGTGCGGAGCCCTCCCGGGAGGCGGTCGTCGCGCCCTGCCCCGAGGTCCGCCCCGAGGCCGGTCCGGGTCCGGGGTGGCCTGCGGAAACCTTTCCTCTGGTCGGGCCGGTGGGCTTCGCCGCCCCTTCCGCCGCCCCTTCCGCGCCGTTTTCTCCTGTTTCCACCGCGTTCCCCTCGTCTGCGGGGAACACCATCTCACCGGACCGCGCCGGGCGGTATCCCCGTCTCGAGGCCGCCGGATCCGTCGGTGTCCCCTACCCCGGGTCCGCCACAGGGTGGACAACCCCTAGGGGTGGCTCAGCATTTGGGTCCACGGGACGTTCGTCCCGGCGGAGGAGGCCGAAGGTCCCGCGAGGCCCTTAACTGGTTCATACGAGCGGGGCCGCCGGGGGGCGGGGTGGGGTTAACCCCCCGGCGGATACGGCGATGGGCACCAGCGCGCCGGACACCTCCCGCACAGCAGACTTCGACGGCGGCTCCGCGCCCACCGGCGCAGACGCGCGTGAACGCGCGGAAGAAGCGCAACCGCACCGCACACGCGGAGCGCACGAACACCAACAGGGGAGACAGCACCGTGACTACGGCGATGACCGAGACCAGGCAGGGGAGCGGCGGAGGACAGAACTCCGTCGCGGCCCGGGCGCGCCAGGTCGTCAAGGCCTACGGCTCCGGCGAGACCCGCGTCGTCGCCCTCGACCGCGTGGACGTGGACATCCACCGCGGCCGGTTCACCGCGATCATGGGCCCCTCCGGCTCCGGGAAGTCCACGCTGATGCACTGCCTCGCGGGGCTGGACACGGTGACCAGCGGGCACATCCACCTCGAGGACACCGAGATCACCGGCCTCAAGGACAAGAAGCTCACGCAGCTGCGGCGCGACAAGATCGGCTTCATATTCCAGGCCTTCAACCTGCTGCCGACGCTCAACGCGCTGGAGAACATCACCCTCCCCATGGACATCGCGGGCCGCAAGCCGGACCCGCAGTGGCTGGACCGGGTCGTCCAGACGGTCGGCCTCGCGGGCCGCCTCAAGCACCGTCCGACCGAGCTCTCCGGCGGCCAGCAGCAGCGCGTCGCGGTCGCCCGCGCCCTCGCCGCCCGTCCCGCGATCATCTTCGGTGACGAGCCGACCGGGAACCTGGACTCCCGCGCCGGTGCCGAGGTGCTGGGCTTCCTGCGCCAGTCGGTCGACCAGCTGGGCCAGACCATCGTGATGGTCACCCACGACCCGGTCGCCGCCTCCTACGCGGACCGCGTCATCTTCCTGGCCGACGGCCGCATCGTCGACGAGATGCACGCGCCGACCGCCGACCAGGTCCTGGACCGGATGAAGGACTTCGACGCCCGGGGGCGGACCTCGTGACCGTCATGAAGACCGCGCGGCGCAACTTCTTCGCGCACAAGGGCCGGATGGCGCTCTCCGCCGTCGCCGTGCTGCTCTCGGTCGCCTTCGTCTGCGGGACCCTGGTGTTCACGGACACCATGAACACCACCTTCGACAAGCTGTTCGCCGTCACCAGCTCCGACGTCACCGTCACCCCCAAGGGGGACGAGGAAGGGGAGGAGGTCTCCAGCCGCGGCAAGCCGGAGGAACTGCCCGGCGCGGCGCTGGAGAAGGTGCGCGGCGCCGAGGGCGTCAAGTCCGCCGAGGGCAGCGTCGTCTCGCTGGCCGTCACGGTCGTCAACTCCAAGAACGAGAACATGGGGTCGACGACCGGCGCCCCGACCATCGCGGCCAGCTGGAACGACAACGAGCTCAAGTCGATGAAGATCAGCTCCGGCCACGCCCCGCGCGGCCCCACCGAGGTGATGGTCGACGCCGACACCGCCGACAAGCACCGCCTGAAGCTCGGGGACGAGCTGCGCACCATCGCCGTCACCGGTGACGTCCGGGCGAAGATCAGCGGTATCGCCACCTTCACCGTGACCAACCCGGGCGCGGCCGTCGTCTACTTCGACACCGCCACCGCCCAGGAGAAGCTGCTCGGCTCCCCGGGCGCGTACACCCACATCAACGTCACCGCCAAGCACGGCGTGAGCCACGAGCAGCTGAAGAAGAACGTGGCGGCCGCGGTCGGCGCGGACACGTACAAGCTGCAGACCGCCAAGGAGGCCACCGCCGCCGGCAAGAAGGACATGGGCTTCCTCGACGTCATGAAGTACGTGATGCTCGGCTTCGCCGGCATCGCCTTCCTCGTCGGCATCTTCCTGATCTTCAACACCTTCTCCATGCTGGTGGCCCAGCGCACCCGTGAGATCGGCCTGATGCGCGCGATCGGCTCCGACCGCGGCCAGATCAACCGTTCCGTGCTCCTCGAGGCCTTCCTGCTCGGCGTCATCGGTTCCCTCACCGGAGTGGCGGCGGGCGTGGGCCTGGCCGTGGGCCTGATGAAGCTCATGGGCGGGCTGGGCATGCAGCTGTCCACCGCCGACCTGACGGTCAAGTGGACGACCCCGGTCGTCGGCCTGGTGCTGGGCACCGTCGTCACCGTGGTCGCCGCCTACGTCCCGGCCCGGCGGGCCGGCAAGGTCTCCCCGATGGCCGCCCTGCGCGACGCCGGCACCCCCGGCGACAAGAAGGCCGGTGCGGTCCGCGCCGTCCTCGGTCTGGTCCTCACCGGGACCGGCGCGGCGGCGCTCTTCCTCGCCGCGGCCGCCGAGAAGGCCTCCGAGGGCTCGCTGTGGCTGGCCGTGGGAGTGCTGTTCAGCCTCATCGGCTTCATCGTGATCGGCCCGCTGCTGGCCGGTGTGGTGGTCCGGGCGCTCGCCGCGCCCGTCCTGCGGCCCTTCGGTTCCGTCGGCCGGCTCGCCGAGCGCAACGCGCTGCGCAACCCGCGCCGTACCGGTGCCACGGCCGCCGCGCTGATGATCGGACTGGCGCTGGTCGCCTGTCTGTCGGTGGTCGGCTCCTCCATGGTGGCCTCCGCCACCGACGAGCTCGACCGTACCGTCGGCGCCGACTACATCGTCGCCTCGCAGACCGGCCAGCCGATGATGCCGCAGGCCGAGCAGGCGATGCGGGCGACCAAGGGCCTGGGCCACGTCACCGCGTACCGGGAGGTCGAGGCGAAGATCACCGCGCCGGACGGCACCTCCGCCCGGGACCGTCTCAGCGCCACCGACCCGACGTACGCCCAGGACGTGCGCCGCAAGACGCGTGCGGGCGAGCACAAGGACGCGTACGCGCCCGGTTCCATGGCGGTCGGCTCGGCGTACGCCGACAAGCACCGCGTCAAGGTCGGCGACGAGCTGACCGTCGCCTTCGACGGCGGCAAGACCGTCCGGCTGAAGGTCGCCGCGATCACCCTGGACGAGGGCAACCTCGACAAGGGCGTCAAGTACATCAGCACCGCGACCGCCGAGGCCAACGTCCCGGCCGACCGGCTGGCACGCCCGTTCATGCTGCTGGCCAAGGCCGAGAAGGGGCAGGCCGACAGCGCGTACACCGCGCTCAAGGCGGCCATGGCCGAGTACCCGCAGTACAAGGTGCTCAACCAGACCGACTACAAGCGGGACCTCAAGGACCAGGTCGGGCAGCTGCTCAACATGGTCTACGGGCTGCTCGCCCTCGCGATCATCGTCGCGGTCCTGGGTGTCGTGAACACCCTGGCCCTGTCGGTGGTCGAGCGGACCCGCGAGATCGGCCTGATGCGGGCCATCGGCCTCTCACGCCGCCAGCTGCGCCGCATGATCCGCCTGGAGTCGGTGGTCATCGCCCTCTTCGGCGCCCTGCTGGGCCTCGGGCTGGGCATGGGCTGGGGCGCCACCGCCCAGCAGCTCCTCGCCCTCCAGGGGCTGAAGGTGCTGGAGATCCCGTGGCCGACCATCATCGGCGTGTTCGCCGGCTCGGCCCTGGTGGGCCTATTCGCCGCC
The DNA here is from genome assembly GCF_055575515.1 of Streptomyces sp. NPDC034086. Classification (NCBI taxonomy): domain Bacteria; kingdom Bacillati; phylum Actinomycetota; class Actinomycetes; order Kitasatosporales; family Streptomycetaceae; genus Streptomyces; species Streptomyces sp. NPDC034086. Next base: position 147,714 of record NZ_JBVISM010000010.1, read on the forward strand.
CTGGTCCCGGCCTTCCGGGCGGGGCGGATGAACGTCCTGAACGCGATCGCCAGCGAGTAGCCGGGCGGTCGTACGGGGGAGCAGTACGGGGGAACGCGCCGGCCCCGGACCGTCCGAGGGGACGGTCCGGGGCCGGCGTCGTGCGTCCCGGGCTCAGAGGACCCGCTGGAGCAGGACGTACCCGCCCGCCTCGCCCGCCGGCGCGAAGCGCGACCCCGGATGGAGCCGCTCGGCGTAGGCGACGGGGTCGCCGGCCCAGCCGGAGGAGTTGTCGAAGACCAGGAAGGCCGGCAGCACCCCCTTGGTGTTGCCGATCCAGAACACCTGGCAGCGCGAGGTCAGCCGGGTCAGCGGCCCGTTGTCCGCCTCCACCCGCACCCCGTCCGGGATCCTGGCCAGCAGCCGCTCGACGGCGCTCACCCGCTCGGGCTTCTCGTACGCGGAGCGTTCGCCGAGCCGGGCCAGCGGCATGCTGGTCGCGCTCAGCGCGAGGGCGGCCGCGAGGACGGCGCCGGGCAGCTGGGCGGCGTACGCGCGCACCCGCGGGCGGGCGCTGTGCCGGGCGATGTCGAGGGCGTCGGCCAGGGCCAGGGCGAGTACCGGCATCAGGACCGCGCTGTAGTGGTAGGCGGTGGACCAGTAGTGCGGGTCCCCCGACAGGAACCGCCAGCCCAGGGTCGGTACGGCCACCAGCAGCAGCGGGGAGCGCAGCGCGAGGAGCCCGGTGGTGGGGACCAGGACCCAGCCGAGGGTGGCCAGCTTCGTGCCGAGGCCGCGCAGCGGGCCGCCGCCGTCCTCCCCGAGCTTCTCCCAGTAGGCGTAGCGGTCGGCGGCGAAGGCGGGGATCACCACGGTGAGGACCAGGGCCGCGGCGGCCACCCCCGCGGCGGCGACGGCCGCCGCCAGGCGCGCGGCCCGCGGATCGGCGCGCCGGGCCCGCCAGGCGACGACGAGGGCCAGGGCCGCCAGGGTGAGCCCGAGGTCCTCCTTGACCAGCAGCAGCGGCAGCCCCCAGCCGAGGGCGGCCCGCCAGCGCCGCGCGAGCAGCGCCTCCAGGGCGAAGGCCAGCAGCGGTACGGCGAAGCAGATCTCGTGGAAGTCGAACTCGACGGCCCGCTGGATCCCCCAGGACAGTCCGTACGCCGCCCCGAGCGCGAGCCCGCGCGCCCGCCCGAGGAGCTTCGCCGAGGCGCGGGTGACGGGCAGCGCGGACAGCGCGAGCAGGGCCGCCTGTACGACCAGGAGGGTGAGGGGGGCCGGGAAGAGCCGGTAGAACGGGGCGATCAGGGCGATGACGGGGCTGAAGTGGTCGCCGAGCACGTGGAAGCCCGGGCCCTTCAGGTCCACCACGGGCGCCCGCAGCCAGGCGTAGCCCCTGACCGCCTGTTCGAAGATCCCGAGGTCCCAGGAAGCCTCCTCCATGCGCCGGTAGCGGGTCACCGAGAGGACGCAGTACGCGAGGAACAGGGCGGCGGTGAGCGCGTACGGCGCCCGGGGCGCGGCCCGCCCGGCCGGCCCGCCGGCGCCCGGGACGCTTCCGGATATCGGCATCCCGACAGATTCTCATCCCCGGCCGGAATGCCTTCCTCCGCCCCCGGCCGCCGGTGCGGGCGGCTCCCGCAGCGCCCTTCGGCCCCGGCGCGGGCGGCTCCGTTCCCCGCCCCTCACCCGTGCGGGGCCGGAATGCCCCGCGCGGCCGAGGGGGCGGCGTCATAGGGTGGGAACCCCCGGCCCGTTCACGTGTCGGGCCCTTCGCGTTGCCCCCCGAGGCCCCTCGCCTCCCACCGGATGGAAAGCCTGTCTCATGAGCCTGCACGGACTGCTCGACGCCGTCACCCGGGACCCCGCCCTCGCCGAGGCGGTCACCGCGGCCGGGGACGGCACCCGCATGCACGTGGACCTCGTCGGCCCGCCCGCCGCCCGGCCCTTCGCGATCGCCGCCCTGGCCTCCCGTACCGGGCGGACCGTGCTCGCGGTCACCGCCACCGGGCGGGAGGCGGAGGACCTGGCCGCCGCGCTGCGCTCCCTGCTGCCCCCCGACGAGGTCGTCGACTACCCGGCCTGGGAGACGCTGCCGCACGAACGGCTCAGTCCGCGCAGCGACACCGTCGGCCGCCGGATCGCGGTGCTGCGCCGGCTCGCGCACCCGAGCAAGGACGACCCGGCGGCCGGGCCCGTCTCGGTGGTCGTGGCCCCCATCCGCTCCGTGCTCCAGCCGCAGGTCAAGGGGCTCGGGGACCTGGTGCCGGTGAGCCTGCGGCAGGGGGACACCACCGACCTGGGCGGGGTCACCGAGGCCCTCGCGGCGGCCGCGTACGCCCGCGTCGAGCTGGTCGAGAAGCGCGGCGAGTTCGCCGTCCGCGGCGGCATCCTCGACGTGTTCCCGCCCACCGAGGAGCACCCGCTGCGCGTGGAGTTCTGGGGTGACGAGGTCGAGGAGATCCGTTACTTCAAGGTCGCCGACCAGCGCTCCCTGGAGATCGCCGAGCACGGCCTGTGGGCCCCGCCCTGCCGGGAGCTGCTGCTCACCCCCGAGGTGCGCGAGCGGGCCGCGGCGCTGGCCGAGGAGCACCCCGAGCTGGGCGAGCTGCTCAACAAGATCGCCGAGGGGATCGCGGTCGAGGGCATGGAGTCCCTCGCCCCCGTCCTCGTCGACGACATGGAGCTGCTGATCGACGTCCTGCCGGCCGGGGCGATGGCGGTGGTCTGCGACCCGGAGCGGGTCCGCACCCGCGCCGCCGACCTGGTGGCGACCTCGCAGGAGTTCCTGATGGCCTCGTGGGCGGCCACCGCCGGCGGTGGCGAGGCCCCCATCGACGTCGGCGCGGCCTCGCTGCGCGGGATCGCGGACGTGCGCGAGCACGCGCGCGAGCTCGGCATGATGTGGTGGTCGGTGTCCCCCTTCGCGGCCGACGAGACGCTGTCCCATGCCGCTGACGCGGCCGACGAGACGCTGTCCCATGCCGCTGACGCGGCCGGCGCGGGCGGTGACGTGCTCAAGCTGGGCATGCGCGCCCCCGAGGCCTACCGCGGCGACACCGCCCGCGCGCTCGCCGACACCAAGGGCTGGATCGCCGACGGCTGGCGCACCGTCTACCTCACCGAGGGCCACGGCCCGGCCGCCCGTACCGTCGAGGTGCTCGGCGCGGAGGGCATCGCGGCCCGGCTGGAGGCCCGGCTGGCGGCGCTGGAGCCCTCGATCGTCCACGTCGCCTGCGGCTGCCTCGACCACGGCTTCGTCGACCCGGCGCTGAAGCTGGCCGTCCTCACCGAGACCGACCTGACCGGGCAGCGCACCGCCACCAGGGACCTCGGCAGGATGCCGACCCGGCGCCGCAAGTCCATCGACCCCCTCACCCTGGAGGCCGGCGACTACATCGTGCACGAGCAGCACGGTGTCGGCCGCTACCTCGAGATGGTGCAGCGCACGGTGCAGGGAGCCACCCGCGAGTACCTGCTCGTCGAGTACGCGCCCGCCAAGCGCGGCCAGCCCGGCGACCGCCTGTACATCCCCACCGACCAGCTGGAGCAGGTCACCAAGTACGTGGGCGGCGAGGCCCCGACCCTGCACCGGCTCGGCGGCGCCGACTGGACGAAGACCAAGGCGCGGGCGAAAAAGGCGGTCAAGGAGATCGCCGCCGACCTCATCAAGCTGTACAGCGCGCGCATGGCTGCCCCGGGCCACACCTTCGGCCCCGACACCCCCTGGCAGCGCGAGCTGGAGGACGCCTTCCCGTACGCGGAGACGCCCGACCAGCTCACCACCATCGCCGAGGTCAAGGAGGACATGGAGAAGTCCGTTCCCATGGACCGCCTGATCTGCGGCGACGTCGGCTACGGCAAGACGGAGATCGCGGTCCGGGCGGCCTTCAAGGCGGTGCAGGACGGCAAGCAGGTGGCGGTCCTGGTCCCCACCACCCTGCTCGTGCAGCAGCACTTCGGCACCTTCTCCGAGCGGTACAGCCAGTTCCCCGTCAACGTGAAGGCGCTGTCCCGCTTCCAGTCCGACACCGAGTCCAAGGCCACCCTGGAGGGGCTCAGGGAGGGTTCGGTGGACGTGGTCATCGGCACCCACCGGCTGTTCTCGCAGGAGACGAAGTTCAAGGACCTGGGCCTGGTCATCGTCGACGAGGAGCAGCGGTTCGGCGTCGAGCACAAGGAACAGCTGAAGAAGCTGCGCGCCAACGTGGACGTGCTGACCATGTCCGCGACCCCGATCCCGCGCACCCTGGAGATGGCGGTGACGGGCATCCGCGAGATGTCGACGATCACCACCCCGCCGGAGGAGCGCCACCCGGTGCTCACCTTCGTCGGCCCGTACGAGGAGAAGCAGATCGGCGCGGCCATCCGGCGCGAGCTGCTGCGCGAGGGGCAGTGCTTCTACATCCACAACCGGGTCGAGTCCATCGACCGGGCGGCCGCGAAGCTGAGGGAGATCGTGCCCGAGGCGCGGATCGCCACGGCCCACGGCCAGATGTCGGAACAGGCCCTGGAGCAGGTGGTGGTGGACTTCTGGGAGAAGAAGTTCGACGTGCTGGTCTCCACCACGATCGTCGAGTCCGGCATCGACATCTCCAACGCCAACACCCTCATCGTGGAGCGCGGCGACAACTTCGGCCTCTCCCAGCTGCACCAGCTGCGCGGGCGTGTGGGACGCGGCCGCGAGCGCGGGTACGCGTACTTCCTGTACCCGCCGGAGAAGCCGCTGACGGAGACGGCCCACGAGCGTCTGGCCACCATCGCCCAGCACACCGAGATGGGCGCCGGCATGTACGTGGCGATGAAGGACCTGGAGATCCGCGGGGCGGGCAACCTGCTCGGCGGCGAGCAGTCCGGCCACATCGCGGGCGTCGGTTTCGACCTGTACATCCGGATGGTCGGCGAGGCGGTGGCCGACTACCGGGCCGCCGTCGAGGGCGGCGGGGCCGAGGAGGAGCCGCCGCTGGAGGTGAAGATCGAGCTGCCGGTCGACGCGCACGTGCCGCACGATTACGCGCCCGGTGAGCGGCTGCGCCTCCAGGCGTACCGGTCCATCGCGGCGGCGAACTCCGAGGCCGACATCAAGGCCGTACGGGAGGAACTCACCGACCGCTACGGCAAGCTGCCCGAGCCGGTGGAGAACCTGCTGCTGGTGGCGGGCCTGCGGATGCTGGCGCGGGCCTGCGGGGTCGGGGACATCACCCTCCAGGGTGCGAACGTCCGCTTCGGACCGGTGGAGTTGCGCGAGTCGCAGGAGCTGCGCCTGAAGCGCCTGTACCCCGGGACGGTCCTCAAGCCGGCCACCTCCCAGGTGCTGGTCCCGCGCCCGAAGACGGCGAGGGTCGGCGGCAAGCCGCTGGTCGGCCGTGAACTGCTCGCCTGGACCGGCGAGTTCCTCACCACGATCCTCGGGTCGTAGCCGGGCCGCCCGGATCCGGGGGCCCGGCGGCGCCGCACGTGACCGCCCGCGCGCCGTGCGCGGGCGGTCACGTTCCTCAGGGCTCCCGGTGGGACGGGGGAGCGGGCCGCGAGGGCGGGTGGCCGGCGGCTACTTCTCCGGGTCGTCGTCGATGCCCAGCCTGCGCTCCATCTCCTGCTGGGTCTTGTCGACGCGGTCGGCGTACTTGTCGCCGGTCCGCTCGTTGGCCTCCTGCTCGAGCTGGTCGGAGATCTCCTTGCCCTTGCCCTTGGCCTGGTCCCTGAACTTGTCGAAAATCCCCATACGAGGGCTCCTTCCATGTCCCTTTTGCGACGGTACGCCGGTTCATGGAGCCGCGCACATCATCGACCGGTGACCACGCCGACGGAGCTCCGGGCCGCCGCGACGGAAGACTTCCCCGCCCTGTTCCTGCGCCCCTGGCGGCAGGGGGACGTCCCCGCGCTCGTGGAGGCGTACGCCGATCCCGTCCTGCGGCACCGGACCGCCGCCCCCGCCACCCTCCCGGCGGCCCCGCCCGCGTACCCGCTGAGGGGCCACCTGCACGTCAGGCACGCGACAGGGGCCTGAACCCCGGCGGCGGCCGTCAGACCGCCTCGCCCGCCGGGCCGCCGACCTTGGAGAGGTCCAGGACGTCGGAGTCCTTCGGGGACGTGGTGTCGACCGGGACGTCGAACGCCGAGAACAGGGCCTCGGCGGTGCTGTCGCCGCTGACGGTCGACTTCAGGATGTACGGCGTTCCCTGCGTGGCGACCCAGTCCGTCTGGGTGCCCTGCCGGGCCGGGAAGGCGATCGCCAGCGCGGGCTTGCCGCCTATGGTGCCGGTCTCGCCCTTGCGGGCGAGGGGGCTGGACTTGCCGAGGTCGCCCGTCAGCTTGGAGAGGTCGCAGCTGTTGGTCATGGAGGCGGCGCGGGGGTCGGAGGAGGGGATCTTCACCCAGCGGTCGGCGAGCATGCTGACCATCTGGTCCGTCTGCTTCTGCGGGGCGCGCTTCTGCTTGGCCGCGCCCCGCCAGTAGGTGGCGTCGCCGCGGAAGTGGACGAGCTCGGCGGACTTGATGATGTCCAGCTTGCCCATGCCGTCGAGGCGGACGGCGCCGTTGCAGTTGCCCTTCTTGTCGAGGGAGAGGTCGATCCGCATCGGCTTGCCCTGGTACTGCACGTTGGCCGCGACGTGCAGCGCCTCCGCCTTGCGCGTGGCCTCGCCGGCCCGGGTGAGGATCTCCGAGCCCGCCAGCTCGGTGAGCGCGGGCCCGCCCCGGGAGCCGGCCGGACCCGAGGGCGAGGCGGTGGCGGACGGGTCGGGCGACTGCGCGGCCCGGGCCCGGCCGGCGATGTCGGAGGCGCGGCCCTCGCCGGGCACGCACGCCGTCAGCCCGCCGCCGATCAGGGCCGCCGCGGCGAGCGCCGACGCGGTGGTCTTCGTACGGCCACGGCCGTGACTCGGGCTGCGCATCTTGGTTCCCCCCGTGGAGCGGTGACTAGGACTCGGCTCCGAGCCTAGGCGGTGCCGGTGACACACCACCCGACGGGTCCGTGACGGGCCGGCGCACCCCGGTGTACTCGACCGAGCCGGGGTCCGGACCGCCCCGCGCGTGCTTGACGAGGTACGGCGCCGCGTCCAGCAGTACGTGGTCGGTGATCTCGGTCCCGTCGGGCGCCTTCGACGTGAAGACCGCGACCGGCTTGCCGTTCTGGCGGGTGTCCTGCCCGCGGCGGATGCCGTCCCGCTCCGCCGGGAACGCCTCCTCGGGCCGGGCCGCCCCGCACAGGGCGACGAGGTGCGCGACCGAGGGGTCCCCCGGCCTGACGTCGATCCAGCCCTGGTCGCCGTCCGGGGACTTGACCGGTCCGTCCCTGAACTGGTCCCGGAGGAAACCGGCGTCGCCCCTGAAAGAGAGCCTGCCGTCCGCCATCAGGATCTCCCCGGCCCCCGCCCCGGACCCGGCCCCCGCCCCGGTGACCGTGACCTTCCCCCAGCACCCGCCGTCGCCCTCGAAGGTCAGCTCCGCGCTGATCCGGCGGTCGCCGGCCGTGCGCGTGACGAGCGCGTTCTTGCTGCCGGTCCTGCCGGTCTCCTCGTACGCGGCGCGCAGCACGGCGGCCGGGTCCTTGCCCGCGAGCGGATCGGGCGCGGGGGAGGGAGGTGACGCCTTCCCCGCGCCGGACCCCGGGACGCAGCCGGTGACGGTCAGCAGGGCCGCGCAGGCGAGTGCGGCCGCGGCCGCGGGCAGGGTGGTGCGCATGGGTCGGTCCCCCGGGATCGGCGTCAGGAGCCCGGACGCTATCCGGCCGCGCTGGAGCCGGGACTTCCTCCAGGTCGCGCGGCCGTGGCCGGGGAGCGGCCGCGGGCCGCCCGGGGCGAGCGGGCCGGGACGGGTCCGTACGACGGGCGGCCGGGCGGTGCCGTCCGGCCCGGACGGCCGTGCTGCGACCCTGCAACGGTTGGGTCCATCCCCTCACGGGCGGCCGGAAACGCTGTATACGCTTCGAGCCGTCACCTTTCCGCACGGCCCGTCAGGAGCACCGATGCACGGCCCCGGCATCCCGCCGCAGCAAGGCCCCCACGGCCACCGGCCCACCTCCGGGGCCGCGATGACGCTGCGCGTGCTGTTCACGGCGCTCCCCGTCCTCAGCTGCGGTTTCTTCGCCTGGGGTGCGCTGCTGCGGCTCGCGGTCCTCACCCGCAAGCCCCGCGACTGGGCGCTGCTGGTGCTCGCCCTGGTGCTGTCCGTCGTGTGGATCACCTTCATCGAACTCGACCCGACGACCGACACCAGCGGCTGGCAGAGCGACCTCGGCGCCGGCGGCTCGATCTTCACCGGCTTCGCGGTCTGCGTCTACTACCTCGTCGGCGACATCAGGCACCACGAGGCCAAGGCCCTGGCGCCGGCGCCCTGGTACCCGCCCGCGCCGCAGCCCCCGTACGCGCAGCACCACCAGCCCCAGCCGCCGCACCAGACCACCCCGGGCTACGGCTACCCGCCGGAGGCGCACCCCGGCGCCCGGCCGCCCGTGCCCCCGCAGCAGTCCGCGCCGCCCCGCATCGGGCAGGTCCGCGCCGAACTCGACGAACTGAGCGAGCTGCTGCGCAAGCAGACCCCGGCCCGGCCCCCGCAGTCCGGCGGCCCCTACCAGGACCCGAACACCACGGCGATCCAGGACCCCCAGCAGTGACCGAGCGCGAACGCCTCATCGGCGAGCGCTACCAGCTCGCCACCATCCTCGGCCAGGGCGGCATGGGCCAGGTCTGGACGGCCTACGACCGCCGCCTGGACCGCCGCGTCGCCGTCAAGCTGCTGCGGCCCGACAAGGTGGCCGGCCCCGGCACGGTCGCCGAGGAACTGCGCCGCCGCTTCGTGCGCGAGTGCCGGGTCACCGCCCAGGTCGACCACCCCGGCCTGGTCACCGTCCACGACGCGGGCAGCGACGGCGACGAGCTGTACCTCGTCATGGGCTACGTCGAGGGCTCCGACCTCGCCGACCACCTCGCCGCGCACGACCCCTACCCCTGGCCCTGGGCGGTCGCCGTGGCGGCGCAGCTGTGCGCGGTGCTCTCCGCCGTGCACGCGGTGCCGATCGTCCACCGCGACCTGAAGCCGCGCAACGTGATGATCCGCCCGGACGGGACGGTCCTCGTCCTCGACCTCGGCGTCGCCTCCGTGATGGACACCGACACCACCCGCCTCACCAGCACCGGATCCCCGATCGGCAGCCCCGCCTACATGGCCCCCGAACAGGCCATGGGCGGCGCGGTCGGCCCGTACACCGACCTGTACGCCCTCGGCGTGCTGCTGTACGAACTCCTCAGCGGAGGCGTCCCCTTCGCCGGGTCCACCGCCCTCGGCGTCCTGCACCGCCACCTCTACGAGCCCCCGGCGCCGGTGCGCCCCCTGCGCCCCGAGATCCCCGCCGAGCTGGAGGCGGTCCTGCTGCGCCTCCTCGCCAAGGACCCGCAGGACCGCCCCGCCTCCGCGCAGGAGGTCTACGAGGCGCTCGTGCCGCTGCTCCCGGCCCCCGGCAGCCGCCTCCCGGCCGGCCCCCTCGACCCCACCCGCCCCTTCCTGCGCCCCCAGGCGCCCTGGCCCGACCGGGCGGCCGCCGTCCCGCCGCGCCCGGCCGCGCCCCCGGCGCCGCCCCGCCCCGACGTCCCGGGCGCGGTGGACGAGGCCCGCAAGCTGCTGGACCAGGGCCGGCTCACCCAGGCCGTCGACATCCTCGGCGGCATCCTCCCGGCGGCCGCCGCCGAGCACGGCGAGCACTCCCCGGTGGTCCGGAGCCTGCGCAAGCAGTACGCGGCCACGCTGATGGACGACGGCCAGTACCGCCGGGCCCTGCCGGAACTGCGTCGCCTGGCCGGCCAGTTCCCCGCCGGGGACCCGCAGTCGCTGCGCTTCCGCTACGACGCCGCGCAGTGCCTGGAGCAGCTGGGCGAACCGGCGGCGGCCCTGGCGGAGTACCGCTCGCTGCTGCCCCTGTTCGAGAACCACTACGCCAACCCGGACCCGGGCCTGCCGCTGGAGGTCCGCCGCCGGATAGCGCACCTGCTGCTCTCCCTCGGCGACCGGCCGGCGGCCCACGACACCCTGGTCCGCCTGCTCTACGACGCGGACCGCGTCCACGGCCCGGCGCACCCGCTCCCGGTGGAGATCCGGCGCACCCTGCAGTGGCTGGGCCAGGTGCGCTGACCACCGCGAGGGGGTGTCACACCGCCGCGCCCCGCCGGCGGCGCCGGAGCACCGCCGCCCCCAGCACCACCAGGACGGACGCCCCCGCGACGCCCGCCCCCGCCGCCAGCCCCGGCGGGCTGAACTCGCAGCTCACGGTGGTGGCGCGGCCGTCCAGCGGGACCGCGAGCAGGCCGAGGCGGGACCGCGCCGGGCGCCCGTCGCAGCTCCAGCCGGCGATCGCCGGGACCGCGACCACCGCCGTCCCGGTGCTGCCCGGGGGCAGGGTGGCGCTCAGCCCGGCCGAGGAGACCCGTACGGCGGTGGCGGCCTTCGCCCGCAGAGCGGTGACCGCCGCCCCCAGCCGGGCCCCGTCCAGGCAGGACAGCGCCCAGCGGGCGGGCGCGGGCCGGTCGAAGACGAGCTTCGACGCGGGCCCGCGCGACAGCCCGAGGGACTGGAGCGCCGCCCGGTTCTTCGGGGGGTTGCCGTTCAGCTTGAAGGGGCGGCCGCCGGCGAGGCGGGCGGTGGCGTTGTACTCCGGGGCCCACAGGAAGGCCTCGGTGCCGGCCCGGCAGACCCCGGGCGCGACCGGGTCCTCGTACACCCGCGCGCCCAGCAGCAGTTCCTGGTTGGCGAAGGGGGACTCGCCGTACGCCGGGGGCTCTTCCGCCGGGCGGACGGTGACCAGCGGCAGGGCCTCGGCGCGGGTGACCGTGCCGTCCGGCGCGAGCCGCGCGCCAACCGCGAACACCGCGTCCGTCACCGGGTTGTCGAGGCTCTGCACGCTGCGCCCGCGCGAGGTCCAGCCCGCGCCGAGCGCCGTCATCGTGCGCGTGAACACGTCCGGGGTGTGGCTGCTGTAGTACGCGCCGCCCTCCCCGCCCAGCAGCATCGGGTCGTTGCCCGTCAGCGCCGGCCGGCCCGCGTCGGTCCGGTACGCCGGCCAGCCCCCGGCACCGGCCAGGGCGCGGGCCCGCGCGGTGTGCGCCCGGTCCCAGGAGGGGTAGTCGTCCAGCGCGGCCAGCTTGCGCCGGTCGCCGTACGCCGTCGTCGCCGCGGCCTGCGCCACCAGCACCGCCGTGAGCAGGCCCGCGGCCACCGGCAGCAGCCGCCGGTGGCGGAGCGCCCGCCAGGCCCCGGCGCTCAGCGCCAGCCCGGCCGCGAAGAGCGCGTACCCCCACGCCGTCGGCAGGGCGCTGCCGCTCGCCCACAGCGCGGCCGCCGTCAGCAGGCCGGCGCCCGCCGCGAGCGCCCGTACGCCCGGCACGCCCGCGGCCAGACCCGTCCAGGCGGCGATCACCGCGATGCCGGCCAGCACGAAGGTCTGCCGGTACGCGCTGCCGTTCGGGGTCGCGAAGAGGTGCCAGGCCAGATGGGTCGGCTCCCACTGGAGGGACAGCGCCACCGCCGCCACCAGCCCCGCCCACCACCAGCGGGTGCGGGCCGGCAGCGCCCGGTGGAACGGCAGGGCCGCCAGGAGCAGCAGCGTCCCGGTGCCCACGAACACGGCGGGGGAGTTGAAGGAGTACGTCGCCGGCAGCAGCCGCGCGAACAGGTCCGACCACGGCACCGGGCCGAACTCCCTGGACCAGCCCGGGTACGCCTGCTTCGAGCTGAGGAACAGCGGGAGCAGCACCGGCGCCGCGAGGCCGATCCCGAGCACGGTCGTCACCACCGCCCGCCCGGCCACCCGGGCCCGCTCGCGCGCCCCCTCCCGGGTCAGCACCACCCGCACCACCAGCACCAGCGCCGCGCCCAGCGTGGCCATGTACGCGGTGTAGAAGTTGGCCGTCCAGCCCACCGCCACGACCAGCACGCCCAGGACCGGGCGCCGCGAACGCAGCGCCCACTCGCCGGTCAGGCACAGCAGCGGGAAGGCGACCAGCCCGTCCAGCCACATCGGGTTGTACGCGGCCTCGATCACCGACCAGCCGCACAGCGCGTACGAGGCCCCCAGCAGCCCCGCCGCCCACCAGGGCCCGCTGCGCTGGGTGCGCAGCAGCCAGGCCATGGCCGCCGCCGCGGCCGCCGTCTTCAGCACGGTCACCACGTACACCGCGAGGTCGATGTCCTCGCGCGGGAACAGCGCCACCAGCACGGCGAACGGGCTCGTCAGGTACGTGCCGAAGTCGGGCAGGAAGCTGGTGCCGTAGCCGGACCGCCAGTTGAGGAGGAGACCGCCCTCGGCCCGGCCGTGCAGCAGGTCCCACAGGTGCGCGTGGAACGGCACGAACTGGTTCCCGAGGTCGTTGACGCTGCGGTGGCGCGGTCCGTACGGGAACACCCGCGCGACGGCGTCCCCGCCGCACACGGCCACCGCCGTGACGAGCGAGGCCACCACCGCCCCGAGCGCCCCCGGCCCGCGCCCGGCGCGCCGCGGCGGCTCCGCGTCGGGACGGTACGGGGTCCGGGGCTGGGCGAGCTGCGATGTCGGCATGGTGCTCCGACGATCTCAGGAAGGGCGGGCCCCGCGGCGACCGGGGGGTGAACTCGCACCCCCACACCGGCGGAATCGTTGGTCGAACCGGTGGCTCGGGCCACCCTGACTGCATACCATCGATCACCGCACGGCCCTTGTGCACCGACGCACAATCTCCCGGCCCTGGAGGCTCCTTTGCACCGTCGCACAGCGCTCTCCGTCTCCGCCGCCCTGCTCGTGGCGGCCCCCCTGCTCACCGCTTGCTCGGGCGGGACCCGGCCCGGCACCGCGGCCGTCGTCGGCGGTGAGCGCATCACCACCTCGGCCGTCCAGGCCCAGGTCGCCGACGTGCGCACCGCCCAGAACCGGTCCGAGCAGGGGGCGCAGCTGATCGGCGCCACCGCCGGGCTGGAACGGCTGAAACTGAACAAGATGATCCAGAGCGCCGTCCTGGAACGGGCCGCGAAGGACGCCGGGCTGAGCGTCAGCGCCAAGGAGGTCGAGGACGTCCGCAAGGCGCAGCTCCAGCAGCTGGGCGGCGAGGAGGAGCTCCGGGACGCGGCGCTCCAGCAGGCGCAGCTGGCCCCGGGCCAGATCGAGGCGGACACCCGCTTCAAGCTGCTGCGCGACAAGCTCTTCGCGCACTACGGGAACCAGGACAAGGCCGTGGCCGAGCTGGCGGAGGCGGCGAAGGCCCTGCACATCGAGGTCAACCCGCGCTACGGGCGCTGGGACGCGCAGCAGATCCTGCTCGGCGACCAGGAGACGCCGTGGATCACCCAGCGGACCCGCCCCGAGCAGGCGGCACCCGCCGGAGCGTGACGGCCGCGGGCGGAGGTAGGTTCGGAGTGTGACCGACACCGCCGACACCGCCGTCCCCGCCGCCGCCGAGCCCACCGGCCGGATCGTCCTGCTGACCGCCAGCCACCGGGTCGCCCCCGGGCTGCTGTCCTGGCCGGCCTGGCAGACCCTGCACGCCGCGGACCTGGTGCTGTGCGCCGACCGGGACCACCCGCAGCTGCCGTACCTGCGCGAGGCCGGGGTCGAGGTGGCGCACGGGGTCCCGGACGCGCACGGGCTGGTCGAGGCCTGCGCCGGGGGCCGCACCGTCGTGGTGCTGCCCGGCGGCGAGGGCGACCAGCGGCTGACGGACGGGCTGGCCCGGCTGGCGGGCTCCGGCCGGGTCGCCATGCCGGACCTGGAACTGCTGCCCGGCTCCTACGACCTGCCGGGCGCGCGGCTGCTGGATCTGGTGCAGGTCATGGACCGGGTGCGCCGCGAGTGCCCCTGGACCTCGCGGCAGACCCACGAGGGGCTGGTGAAGTACGCCCTCGAGGAGGCGTACGAGCTGGTCGATGCGATCGAGGACGGCGACCGGGACGCGCTGCGCGAGGAGCTCGGGGACGTCCTGCTCCAGGTGGTGTTCCACGCGCGCATCGCCGAGGAGGAGGGCGGCGGCGAGGACGACGAGGACGGCGCGGAGCCCTTCTCCATCGACGACGTCGCGGGCGACCTCGTCGACAAGCTGATCCGGCGCCATCCGCACGTGTTCGGGGACGCCACCGCAGACTCCCCGGACGACGTCCGCGCCCACTGGCAGGCCACGAAGGCGGTCGAGAAGCGGCGGGACTCGGTCACCGACGGGATCCCCCTCGGCCAGCCCGGCCTGGCGCTCGCGGCCAAGCTCGCGGGGCGGGCCCGTACGGGCGGGGTGGCCGTGGAGCTGCCCCGGGGCGAGGGCGTCGGGTACGAGCTGCTGGAGCTGGCGGCCCGCGCCGAGGCGTCGGGGACCGACCCCGAGACGGCGCTGCGCGCGGCGGCCCGCGTCTACCGGGACGCGATCCGGGCGGCCGAGGGGGCCGGCGGGTAAGCCGCCGGCCCGGCCCGCCGCCCCGGTTCGGTACGGGCGCGGTCAGTACGGGCGGGGGGCGCGGCCCGACGGGTCGTGCCAGTGCGGGGCCGAGCGGTGCAGGAACCATTCGCCGAAGCCCAGCGGCCGGCTGCCGGGCGCGCCCCCGAGGGGGACCGCGTCGTGGAAGAGCCGGTCGGGGCGGGCCCCGAGCTCCTCCAGGAGGTGGACGGTCTCCTCGACGAACGGGGCCGGCCCGCTGAGGTAGACGTCCTGCTCCCGCCACAGGCCGCGGTGGCCGAGCGCGGTCGCCAGCCGGGCGGTGGCCTGGTCGCGGTGCTGTCCCGGTGCGGGGGTGATGTAGGTGACGCCGAGCCAGGGGCAGGCGGCGGCGTGCCCGTCGATCAGGGGCCGGTCGTAGAGGTGCGCGGAGTCCCGGGCGACCACGAAGAGCCGTACGTCGTGGTCGGGAGGGTGCTGGACGAGTTCCTCCAGCAGGGCCCGTACGGGCGCCCAGCCGGTGCCGGCGGCGATGAGGGTGAGGGGGCGGTCCTCGCGGCGCAGGGTGAGCCGGCCGCCGGGGGCGCCGAGCCTCAGCACCTCGCCGGGCAGGACGTCGCGGACCAGGGCGGTGCTGAGCCGGCCGCCGTCGATCCGGCTGACGTGCAGGTCGACGGTGCCGTCGGGGCGGGGGGCGTTGCCGAGGGAGTACGTGCGCCAGGTGGCCGGGACGCGGTCGCTGCTCACGCTCACGTACTGGCCGGGCCGGTAGGGCAGCGGGAGGCGCGGGGAGAGGGTCAGGACGCCGATGTCCTCCCCGTACCGGAGGTGGCGCACCACGTCGGCGTCCCACCAGGGGGGTTCGTCGCTCTCGGCGGCGCCGGCGGTCATCGCGTCGGCGATCCAGCGGTAGGCCTCGGACCAGGCCTTCTCGACGGCCGGGGACCAGGCGGCGCCGGAGGTCTCGGCGAGGGCGGCGATGAGGCTGGTGCCGACGGCGGCGTAGTGCCCGGGGCCGACGAGGAACTTGCGGTGGTCGCGTCCGAGGTCGCGCAGATAGGGGAGGAGGGACCCGCTCTCCAGGTGGTCGACGACATGGGTCAGGGCGGCGAAGAGCCGGTCGCGCTGGCGCTCCATGTCCTCGGAGGAGGCCGGGAAGAGTTCGCGGAGCCCGGGGTTGTGCCAGAAGAGGTGGGAGTAGAAGTACTTGACCGCGTGTTCGGCCCGTCTCTCCACCACCGCGAAACTGCTTTTCAAGATCCTCACGTCCACAGGACCGACAGTAGGAACGCCGCCGAACCCGGCGTCAAGTGATCTCCGATCTGCGGACAGCCGCGACGAAGCGGCCATATGGGATGACCGGTGGCGGGCCGGGATACGGTCGACGGGTGCACGATCAGACCCCCGCCGCCCCGTCCGACCCGTCCCGCCCCCAGGGCCCGACGCTCTTCGACTGGGAGTTCGCGACCGACCCCTACCCCGCCTACGCCTGGCTGCGCGAGCACTCCCCGGTGCACCGCACCAGGCTGCCCAGCGGGGTGGAGGCCTGGCTGGTGACCCGGTACGCGGACGCCCGCCAGGCCCTCGCCGACCAGCGGCTGAGCAAGAACCCGGCGCACCACGCGGAGCCGGCGCACGCCAAGGGCAAGACCGGGATCCCGGGGGAGCGCAAGGCGGAGCTGATGACGCACCTGCTGAACATCGACCCGCCGGACCACACCCGGCTGCGGCGGCTGGTGTCGAAAGCGTTCACCCCGCGCCGCGTGGCCGAGTTCACCCCGCGCGTGCAGGAGCTGACCGACCACCTCATCGACCGGATCGTGGAGAGGGCGCGGACCGAGGGGAAGGGCGAGGCGGACCTCATCCACGAGTTCGCCTTCCCCCTCCCCATCTACGCCATCTGCGAGATGCTCGGCGTACCGCGCGAGGACCAGGACGACTTCCGGGACTGGGCCGGGATGATGATCCGGCACGGGGGCGGACCGCGCGGCGGGGTGGCCCGCTCGGTGAAGCGGATGCGCACCTACCTCGGGGAACTCATCCACCGCAAGCGGGACGATCTGGGCAATGACCTCATCTCCGACCTGATCCGGGCGAGTGACCACGGAGACCACCTCACGGAGGCCGAGGCCACGGCGATGGCCTTCATCCTGCTCTTCGCCGGCTTCGAGACGACCGTGAACCTCATCGGCAACGGCATCCACTCCCTCTTCATGAACCCGGACCAGCGCGAACGCCTGCAGGCCTCCCTCGCGGCCGGGGAGAGCGCGCTGCTGGAGACCGGCGTCGAGGAACTGCTGCGCTACGACGGCCCCGTGGAGCTCGCCACCTGGCGGTTCGCCACCCGGCCGCTGACCCTCGGCGGCCGGGACATCGCGGCCGGGGACCCCGTACTGGTGGTCCTCGCGGCGGCCGACCGCGATCCGGAGCGGTTCGCCGACCCGGACACCCTCGACCTCTCCCGGAGTGACAATCAGCACCTCGGATACGGCCACGGGATCCACTACTGCCTCGGTGCCCCGCTCGCCCGTCTCGAAGGCCAGACGGCGCTCGGGACTTTGCTGAAGCGTCTGCCGGATCTGGAACTTGCCGTTCCCCCCACGGACCTGCGCTGGCGCGGCGGGCTCATCATGCGCGGCCTGCGCACCCTCCCGGTCCGCTTCACAGTCCCGAACGCCTGAGGGCGCGAGCGAAGCGGAACTGACCGCTCGTCAGTCCGCTCCCGAACTTGTGACATCCGTTCGAAGGCGGCTAGGTTCTGCCGTTACCCCGCCGTTATACGAAAGGTGCAGTCTCATGCTTCCCGGGAACGGCCGCCACAGACGCCCCCGCCAGGTACCCGCGATCGTCGTCACCGCAGGAGTCACCGGCTCCGCGCTGGCCATGCCGCTGCTCGCCGCCACCGGCGCGAGCGCGGCCGACACCGCCACGTGGGACAAGGTCGCCGACTGCGAGAGCGGCGGCACCTGGAGCGCGAACTCCGGCAGCGGCGCCTACGGCGGGCTGCAGTTCACGCTGGAGCAGTGGAAGAACGCGGGCGGACTCGCGTACGCCGAGCGCCCGGACCTCGCCAGCCGCTCCCAGCAGATAGCGGTCGCCGAACGGGTGCTGGCCTCCCAGGGCCCCCAGGCGTGGCCGCTGTGCTCCGCCTCGGCCGGGCTGACCCAGCAGGGGCCGAAGCCCGAGGTGGACCCGGGCGACAACAAGAACCCCGGACCCGTCGCGCCCACCCCGACCCGGCCGGACGAATCGGTGCCGGTCACCGGCAAGGGCAAGCCCTCCACGGACTTCGGGGCCCCCACCCCGGCGCCGAACGCCCCGTCCACCGGCCCGAGCGTGCTGCCGGACTACCCGCTCGGCCCCTCCAGCGGACTGCCCGTCATGCCCGAGCCGGACTTCACCGGGCAGCCCACCACGCCCCCGGTCTCCCCGACCGCCCCGGGCACCCCCGTCGCCCCGGTCTCCCCGACGGCGCCCGGCACCCCCGCCTCCCCGACCGGCCCGACGGCCCCGGCCGTCCCGGGCCTCACGCCGACCGCCCCGGCCGTCCCGGGCGCCCCGTCCGGCACGCCGTCGGCCGCCCCGGCCGCCGAGACGGGCGACGGCGGGGGCAAGCACCGCGGCCCGGCCGCCGTCGAGCTGCCGGCGGCGCCTGGCACGGCGTCAGCCGCCGCCGGCGACCCCACGTACACCGTGAAGCCGGGCGACAGCCTCGCGGCCATCGCGGACGCCAAGGGGCTCAAGGGGGGCTGGAACGAGCTCTACAAGGCCAACGAGCAGGTCATCGGCGGGGACGCGGACCTCATCAAGCCGGGCCAGAACCTGGATCTAACCAAGGAATAGGGGCAGTTCGGGCATCCAATAAGACTTGAATGTCCGTTATCGGCAAATGAGACATGCATCTCTTCCGGTCAACTGGCGTGTCTCGTTCCGGAACTTCCGTAAACCCCGCTCCGACCTGCGCAAACGCGCCTTTGAGGAACGCAAGTAGGCCGGTTTCTCCCCAAAATCACACGTTGAACATCGGGGAGAGACCTGTCTACCTTCTGAATCGCTCGCCACCGCGGGCTCCTTCGACCGCATCGCCGAATCCTGCCGGCGGACGGAGGGAACAGTCGTCGCGCAAGCGCCGAAGGCAGGAGCGGGGGAACCAAGGTAGGCGCCGGGAGAGGCCGTTGGGATACGGCCGCGTACCGGCTAGGGGTGAAGACACGCGCCGCGCCGCGTGACCGGGCAACTCATCCGCCCGAACCCGACAGCTCACCTCGAAGGCGTCGGTGAGGAGAAATCCATGCTGCTTTCCGGCAAGGGCAAGCACCGCCGCGGCTCCAAGGCCGTCCGCATCGTCACGCTCGCCGGTGTCGCCGGTGTCGCCGTCGCGGCCCCGCTGATGGCCGCGGGCACCGCCAGCGCCGCCACCGCGTCCGAGTGGGACAAGGTCGCCGCCTGCGAGTCCGGCGGCAACTGGTCCATCAACACCGGCAACGGCTACTACGGCGGCCTGCAGTTCTCGGCCTCCACCTGGGCGGCGTACGGCGGCAAGGCCTACGCCTCGCAGGCCAACCAGGCCAGCAAGGCCCAGCAGATAGCCATCGCCGAGAAGGTCCTCAAGGGCCAGGGCAAGGGCGCCTGGCCGCACTGCGGCGTCGGCCTGTCCAACTCCGCGTACAACGGCGGCGGCACGGCCACCCCGGCCAAGCCGAAGCCCGCCACCAAGCCCGCTCCGGCCAAGCCGGCCCCGGCCAAGCCCGCCCCGGCGAAGCCGTCCACGCCGAAGGCCGACACCGAGACCAAGGGCTCCGGCTCCGGCTCGGGCAACTGGACCCCGTCCAAGCCGTCGACCCCGAAGACCGAGGCCCCGAAGACGGGCAACGGCTCCTACGTGGTCAAGGAGGGCGACACCCTCGGCACCATCGCCGACGCCCACAAGATCAAGGGCGGCTGGGAGAAGCTCTTCGAGCTCAACAAGGACACCGTCTCCGACGCCGACCTGATCTTCCCGGGCCAGAAGCTGAAGCTCGCCTGAACGTCCGCGTAACTCCCGCGGCACCCCACGGCATCCCCACCGCCCGGCGCGTACCCCTACGCGCCGGGCGGCGGCATGTCGTGCGCCGGTACCCGCATACCGGAACCGGACCTCCGGCTTCCGAGCCCCGGACGACCGCGGAACGCGCGGGAGCGAGGGCCCTATGTCCCGGAAGGCGCGCATTCGGCACCTTTTTCGTCCCAGGACCCGGGCGGTCGGGCAGCCCACCGCCCCGAGCCGGTTAGGCTCTAGTCGGCAGGGCCGTCCCACGGCCCCCGCGCCACCGCACACCCAGCGTCACATCCCAGAAGGAGATGCTCGTGCCGTCCATCGACGTCGTCGTAGCCCGGGAAATCCTGGACTCCCGAGGCAACCCCACGGTCGAGGTCGAGGTGGGCCTCGACGACGGCAGCACCGGCCGTGCTGCCGTTCCGTCCGGCGCCTCCACCGGTGCCTTCGAGGCCATCGAGCTCCGTGACGGTGACCCCAACCGTTACATGGGCAAGGGCGTGGAGAAGGCCGTCCTCGCCGTCATCGAGCAGATCGGCCCGGAGCTCGTCGGCTACGACGCCACCGAGCAGCGCCTGATCGACCAGGCCATGTTCGACCTCGACGCCACCGACAACAAGGGCTCGCTCGGCGCCAACGCCATCCTCGGCGTCTCCCTGGCCGTCGCGCACGCCGCGTCCGAGGCCTCGGACCTGCCGCTGTTCCGCTACCTCGGCGGCCCGAACGCGCACCTGCTGCCCGTTCCGATGATGAACATCCTCAACGGTGGGTCGCACGCCGACTCCAACGTCGACATCCAGGAGTTCATGATCGCCCCGATCGGCGCGGAGTCCTTCTCCGAGGCGCTGCGCTGGGGTGCCGAGGTCTACCACACCCTCAAGAAGGTCCTGCACACCAAGGGCCTGTCCACCGGCCTGGGCGACGAGGGCGGCTTCGCCCCGAACCTGGAGTCCAACCGCGCCGCGCTCGACCTCATCATCGAGGCCGTCAAGCAGGCCGGTTACACCCCGGGCAAGGACATCGCGCTCGCGCTCGACGTCGCCGCGTCCGAGTTCTACAAGGACGGCAAGTACGAGTTCGAGGGCCAGTCCCGCTCGGCCGCCGAGATGACCGACTACTACGCCGAGCTCGTCGACGCGTACCCGCTCGTCTCCATCGAGGACCCGCTGTTCGAGGACGACTGGGCCGGCTGGAAGACCATCACCGACCGCCTGGGCTCCAAGGTCCAGATCGTCGGCGACGACCTCTTCGTCACC
The DNA here is from genome assembly GCF_055575515.1 of Streptomyces sp. NPDC034086. Lineage (NCBI taxonomy): Bacteria > Bacillati > Actinomycetota > Actinomycetes > Kitasatosporales > Streptomycetaceae > Streptomyces > Streptomyces sp. NPDC034086. Next base: position 168,359 of record NZ_JBVISM010000010.1, read on the forward strand.
AACCCGGAGCGCCTCGCCCGCGGCATCGAGGAGGGCTCCGCCAACGCCCTGCTCGTGAAGGTGAACCAGATCGGTTCCCTGACCGAGACCCTCGACGCCGTCGAGATGGCCCAGCGCAACGGCTTCAAGTGCATGATGTCGCACCGCTCCGGCGAGACCGAGGACGTCACCATCGCCGACCTCGCCGTCGCCGTGAACTGCGGTCAGATCAAGACCGGCGCCCCGGCCCGCTCGGACCGCGTCGCCAAGTACAACCAGCTGCTGCGCATCGAGGAGATCCTCGACGACGCCGCCGTGTACGCCGGCCGCAGCGCCTTCCCGCGCTTCAAGGGCTGACACGCCTTCAGGGCGCGGCCCCTCGGGACACCCCCTGGGGCTGAGCCTCCGTACGTCCCCGCACTCGGTCCCGTACCGTGGGCGGGGACGTATTGCGTAGTGCGCGCACAGGGGAGGCGGGGCCATGACCGGGAACCGGGACCGGTTCTCCACCTTCTCGACGGCGACCCGGCTCAGGCAGCTCGGCGAACGGACCGCGGCCCACGTCTACCGCTCGCAGTCCCGCCGGCACATCCGCCGCAGCCGGCTCACCGGCCGGGCGGCGCTGCTGGTGCTCGTCCTCTGTACGCTGGTCGTCGCCCTCGCGTATCCGATGCGCCAGTACGTCTCCCAGCGCTCGGAGATCACGGACCAGCAGCGGGCCGCCGACACCGCGCGCAAGCGCCTCGAACAGCTCCGCGACGAGAAGGCCCGCTGGCAGGACCCCGCCTACGCGGAGCAGCAGGCGCGCAAGCACCTGCACTTCCTGCGCCCGGGGGAGATCGGCTACATCATGAGCGACCCCGGAGCCGCGGCCCCGGAGCACCGCCGCGGCGGTCAGGACGGTTCCGACCGGCCCTGGTACTCCAACGTCTGGGACGGCGTCGACAAGGCCGACCGTCCCGGCGAATGACCCACCCATCACGTACGACCGAACGAAGAGACTTCCTCCAGGCATGCAGACGCCCCCGCCCCAGACCGACCGGACCGAGCCGACCGACGCGGACATCGAGGCGTTCGAGCAGCAGCTCGGCCGCCCGCCGCGCGGGCTCCGCGCCATCGCGCACCGCTGCCCCTGCGGCCAGCCGGACGTCGTCGAGACCGCACCCCGGCTGCCCGACGGCACCCCCTTCCCCACCCTGTACTACCTGACGTGCCCGCGCGCGGCCTCCGCGATCGGCACGCTGGAGGCCAACGGCGTGATGAAGGAGATGCAGGCCCGGCTCGCCGAGGACCCCGAGCTCGCCGCCGCGTACCAGAAGGCGCACGAGGACTACATCCGGCGCCGGGACGCCATCGAGGTGCTCCAGGGCTTCCCGAGCGCCGGCGGCATGCCGGACCGGGTCAAGTGCCTGCACGTGCTGGTGGGCCACTCGCTGGCCGCCGGTCCCGGGGTGAACCCGTTCGGCGACGAGGCGCTGGCCATGCTGCCGGAGTGGTGGGCGAAGGGCGCGTGCGTCACGCCGTGCGGGGAGAAGAGCGCGGAGGGGGCCGAGTGACCCGGGTCGCGGCCATCGACTGCGGCACGAACTCCATCCGCCTCCTCGTCGCCGACTGCGCGGTCTCCGGCGGCGCCCCCGGTGAAGGGGCCGTCAGGGAGCTGGTCGAGCTCGACCGCCGGATGACCGTCGTCCGGCTCGGCCAGGGCGTGGACGAGACCGGCCGGCTGGCCCCGGAGGCGCTGGAGCGCACCTTCGCGGCCTGCCGCGAGTACGCCGCCGTGATCAAGGAGTTCGGCGCCGAGCGGGTCCGCTTCGTCGCCACCTCCGCGTCGCGCGACGCGGAGAACCGGGACGAGTTCGTCCGGGGGGTCGTGGACATCCTCGGGGTCGAGCCCGAGGTGATCTCCGGCGACCAGGAGGCGGAGCTCTCCTTCACCGGCGCGACCGGGGAACTCGTCGCCCACGAGCACCTGGAGCGGCCGTTCCTGGTGGTGGACATCGGCGGCGGCTCGACCGAGTTCGTCGTCGGCGAGGAGCACGTGCGCGCCGCCCGGTCGGTGGACGTGGGCTGCGTACGGATGACCGAGCGCCACCTGGTGGTGGACGGCCGGGTCACCGACCCGCCGACGCCGGCGCAGATCACCGCGATGCGGGCCGACATCGAGGCGGCCCTGGACCTGGCCGCCGAGACGGTCCCGCTGGCCGAGGCCCGCACCCTGGTGGGCCTGGCGGGCTCGGTGACCACGGTCGCGGCGATCGCCCTGGGCCTGACCGCGTACGACTGGTCGGCCATCCACCACGCCCGGATCTCCTACGAGCAGGTCCGCGAGATCAGCGGCCGCATGCTGACCGCCACGCACGCGGAGCGCGCCGCCATCCCCGTGATGCACCCGGGCCGGGTCGACGTGATCGGCGCGGGCGCCCTGGTGCTGCTCGCGATCATGGAGCGGATCGGAGCCGCCGAGGTCGTGGTCTCCGAGCACGACATCCTCGACGGCATCGCCCTCAGGGCCGCCGAAGAGGCCGGGGCTGACGAGCGGCGGCCCTGACCTGCTGCCCGGCCGGACGGCGGTGCTCCGGCGGACCCGCCGGAGCACCGCCGCCGCGTTCTGCGTCCAGCGGGGCGGTACACGCCGCGACGGCCGCCGGCCCCGACGCACCGGGCGGTGCGCTCCTCCCGCTGAACATCGTGTTCCGCCCGATGGGTGGCTGGTGGGCAGGGGGAGGGGGCCCGGTGCGGCGGCAGTGCGGGGGCGGTGAGGGGCCCCCGGAGCGGCCGAAAGTGCCTCTGCGGGAACGAGGTTCGTGAAGTTCTTCACAAGGAAAAAGGCTCCGCCGGGTCAACAACAGGGCCCTTCGGGACCTTCTTGGGGGTCGCAGGGCCGTTTCAGCACCTGTTTGTGCGATGCGCGGCCGCAACGGGTTTCGTATCAGAGGTAAGGACGAAACCCAGTGGTCCAGTCCGGTTGAAGCCTTGGAGGCCAGTTCAGGACGGGTGAACAACGACTCCCGCCACCTGTTGGTTCCCGTTGCGCCCCATGACCTGGGTCACGCGGGCCGCGCAGTGTAACAGAGGCCCCGGGACACCTTGTGAAGGGGCTCACGAGCGTCACTCCTTGGGGTGCTGGATACTCGTTCCATGAGCACCACGGAGCGTCCCAGGATCCTCGTAGTAGGAGGTGGGTACGTAGGCCTGTACGCGGCCAAGCGCATCATGAAGAAGATGCGCTACGGCGAGGCGACCGTCACGGTCGTCGACCCGCGGTCGTACATGACCTACCAGCCCTTCCTCCCCGAAGTGGCCGCAGGCAACATCTCGCCTCGGCACGTCGTCGTCCCGCTGCGACGCGTGCTGCCCAAGGCTGAGGTTCTCACCGGCCGGGTCACCACCATCGACCAGGACCGCAAGGTCGCCGTCGTCACGCCGCTGGTCGGCGAGGCGTACGAGCTGCCCTTCGACTACCTGGTGATCGCGCTCGGCGCCGTCTCCCGCACCTTCCCAATCCCCGGCCTCGCCGAACAGGGCATCGGCATGAAGGGCGTCGAGGAGGGCATCGGCCTGCGCAACCACGTCCTCGAGCAGCTCGACAAGGCCGAGTCCACGACGGACGAGAACGTCCGCCGCAAGGCCCTCACCTTCGTCTTCGTCGGCGGCGGCTTCGCCGGCGCCGAGACGATCGGCGAGGTCGAGGACATGGCCCGCGACGCCGTGAAGTACTACTCCACGATCAAGCGCGAGGACATGCGCTTCATCCTGGTCGACGCGGCCGACAAGATCCTTCCCGAGGTCGGGCCGAAGCTCGGCACCTGGGGCAAGGAACACCTCGAGTCCCGCGGCATCGAGATCTACCTCAACACCTCCATGGACTCCTGCGTGGACGGCCACGTGGTGCTGAAGAACGGCCTCGAGGTCGACTCCAACACCATCGTGTGGACCGCCGGCGTCAAGCCGAACCCGGCGCTGGCCCGCTACGGCCTGCCGCTGGGCCCGCGCGGCCACGTGGACACCGCCCCGACCCTCCAGGTCCAGGGCACGGACTACATCTGGGCCGCCGGCGACAACGCCCAGGTCCCGGACGTCGCCGCCCGCAAGGCCGGCGTCGAGAACGCCTGGTGCCCGCCGAACGCCCAGCACGCGCTGCGCCAGGCCAAGGTCCTCGGCGACAACGTGGTCTCCGGCATGCGGGGCTTCCCGCAGAAGGAGTACGCGCACTCCAACAAGGGTGCGGTGGCGGGCCTCGGCCTCCACAAGGGCGTCGCGATGATCGTCATGGGCAAGATGAAGATCAAGCTCAAGGGCCGGCTCGCCTGGTACATGCACCGTGGCTACCACGGCATGGCCATGCCGACCTGGAACCGCAAGATCCGCGTCTTCGCCGACTGGACCCTCGGCATGTTCCTCAAGCGCGAGGTCGTCTCCCTCGGAGCGCTGGAGACCCCGCGCGAGGAGTTCTACGAGGCCGCCAAGCCGGCGCCGGCCCCGGCCGCCGCCGCTGCCCCGGCCGAGAAGGCCAAGGCCTCCTGACCCGGGCCGTTCCGGCAGGTCACTGAGCACGACCCCGAAGGGGCCGCCCGCCATCCGTGGTGCGGGCGGCCCCTTCGGCGTGCCCGGCTCCCGGCCGGAGCGGCCGCCGCCGGACCGGACGGGCCCTTACCCCGGGCCGGACGCGGGCGGCTGGAGGCCCGCTCGAAGGCCGCTCCAACGGGCGGTCGGCGGTGATTGCCCCGGAAGGGAAGTGGGAAGTCGTTCCACGACCTTCTGGAGGTGCCTGAGATGAGCGACGCCGCGCCGCGGCTGGCAGCGATTGCCGAAACCCTGCTGGGCGCCCCCGTGCCCGTGCGGATACGGGCCTGGGACGGCAGTGAGGCCGGCCCCGCCGCCGGCCCCGTGCTGGTGATCAACCACCGCCGCGCCCTGCGCCGGATCCTGTGGAAGCCGGGCGAGCTCGGACTCGCGCGCGCGTGGGTCGCCGGGGAGCTGACCGTCGAGGGCGACCTGTTCGCACTGCTCGACCGGGTGGCCGGCCTGCTCTGGGAGCGCGCGCCCGCCGCGCCCGCCCCCGCCCGTACGCGGCCGGCCAGGCTCGCCGCCCTGCGTCCGCACCTGCCCGGGCAGGGCTCCGCCGCCGCGGGGACCGCCGCGCTCCTGCGCGACCCGGCCGCACGGAGCGCCGTACGCGACCTCGTGGCCCTGGCGCGCCCCTGGACGCCGCCCGCGCCGCCGCCGGAGGAGGCCGTCCGCCGCGGCGGGCCGCGCCACTCCAGGAAGCGCGACAGCGAGGCGATCAGCCACCACTACGACGTGGGCAACGACTTCTACGAGCGCGTCCTCGGCCCCTCGATGGTCTACTCCTGCGCCTACTGGACCCCGGACGGCACCCTCGAGGACGCCCAGCGGGACAAGCTCGACCTGGTGTGCCGCAAGCTCGGCCTGGAGCCGGGGGAGCGGCTCCTGGACGTCGGCTGCGGCTGGGGCTCCATGGCCCTGCACGCGGCCCGCGAGTACGGGGTGCGGGTCACCGGCATCACCCTCTCGCGCGAGCAGGCCGCGTACGCCCGCAAGCGGATCGCGGAGGAGGGCCTGACCGACCGGGTCGAGATCCGGGTGCAGGACTACCGGGACGTCAAGGACGGTCCGTACGACGCCATTTCCTCCATCGGCATGGCCGAGCACGTGGGCTCCGAGCGCTACCGGGAGTACGCCGGGATCCTGCACGCCCTGCTGGCCCCCGGCGGCCGGCTGCTGAACCACCAGATCGCCCGTCCCCCGGAGGCCGACGAGGAGGCGTACCGGGTGGACGAGTTCATCGACGCGTACGTCTTCCCGGACGGGGAGCTCTCCCCGATCGGCACCACCGTCGGCGAGCTGGAGAAGGCCGGCTTCGAGGTCCGCGACGTGGAGGCGCTGCGCGAGCACTACGCGCTGACCCTGCGGGCCTGGGTGGCGCGCCTGGAGCGGCACTGGGACGAGGCCGTAGGGCTCACCTCGCCCGGGCGGGCCCGGGTGTGGCTGCTGTACATGGCGGCCTCCGCGCTCGGCTTCGAGCGGGGCCGCCTCGGGGTCAACCAGGTGCTGGCGGTACGGCCCGTGGACGGAGGCGCCTCGGGGATGCCGCTGCGGGCGCGCGTCTGGGGCGGGTAGCCGGACCTGCGGCCCGGCGCCGGCCGCGTACGCGAAGGGCCCCGGGGCGGGTGCGCCGGGGCCCTTCGCGTACGCCGCGCACCGCCGTGGCGGCCGCGCCGGCTACTCGGTCTTGATGGCGGTCAGCATGTTCAGCCGGGCGGCGCTGCGGGCCGGCCACATGGCGGCCAGGACGCCGACGACGGCGGCCAGCAGGAGGAAGACGCCGATCCGGCCGTAGGGGAGGACCAGTGCGTAGTCCGGCACCGCCTTCTCGAGGGTCGAGCCGACGGCCCAGGCGAGGAAGACGCCGATGCCGATGCCCAGGACGGCGCCGAAGAGCGAGATGACCACGGACTCCAGGCGGATCATGTTCTTGACCCGGGCCCGGTCGAGGCCGATGGCGCGCAGCATGCCGATCTCCTGCGTCCGCTCGAAGACCGACATCGCCAGGGTGTTGACCACGCCCAGCACCGAGATGATCAGGGCCATGCCGAGCAGGCCGTACATGACGTTCAGCATCGTGTTGATCATGCCGCCCATCTCGTTGCGCATGTCCTGCCGGGTGGCGACGGTCATCGCCGGGTTCTTGCCGAGGGCGTCGATGACCGCCTGCTGGCTCGCCTTGGACTGGCCGCCGGTGGTGTTGACGTACACCTCGCGGATGTACTGCTCGTCCGTGTGCCCGCCGAGGATCTTGTTGTCCAGGACGTACGGGGAGAGCAGGCCCTCCATGTCCTCGTAGACGGCGCCGACCCTGAGGGTGGTCTTCTGGCCGTCCTCGAACTGGGCGGGCAGGGCGGAGCCGACGGTGAGCCGCTGCTTCTTCGCGGTGCTCTCGGCTACGGCGACCTCGCCCTTGCCGAGGCTGTCCAGCGAGCCGCTGACGACCTTGATGTTGAGCAGTTCGCCGATGGCGGCCGGGTTGACGCCGGAGGCCGCGCGGAAGTCGTCGCCGGTCTTGAAGTAGCCGTCGGCCTGCGGGGAGACCGCCTTGACGCCGGGGGCCCTGGCCAGGGTCTCGGCCACCGACTCGTCCAGGCTGCCGTTGCCGCCGGACATGGTGACCTTGTAGTCGGCCTTGAGCTTGTCGGTGCTCATCCGGTCCACGGCCCTGCCCATGGTGACGCCGAGCACGGACATGGTGGTGACGAGGGTGAGGCCGATCGCCAGCGAGGCGGCGGTGACGGCGGTGCGGCGCGGGTTGCGCACGGCGTTCTGGGCGGCCAGCTTGCCGGGGACGCCGAAGACCTTCTGGAGCGCCGGGCGGACGGCCGCGATGACCGGCCGGGAGAGCAGCGGGAGCAGCACGATCATGCCGATGAGCAGGAGGGCCGCGCCGCCGCCGATGACCTCGCGCCCGTCGCCGCCCATCGAGACGCCGAGGAGGACGACGCCGATGCCCAGGAGGCTGGTGACGGAGCCGATGACGTTGCGGAGCACGAGGGACTTGGCGGTGGCCGGCAGGTGGGCGCTGCCCATGGCGGCGACCGGGGCGATCCGCCCGGTGCGCCAGGCGGGCAGCAGCGCGGCGAGGGTGGTGACGAGGACGCCGATGACCAGCGCGGCGATGACCGTGCCCGGGGCGACGACCAGGTCCCCGGCGGGGATCTTGGCGCCGAGGGAGTCCATCAGGGAGCGCATGCCGACCGCCAGGCCGATGCCGCCGGCCAGCCCGATGGCGGCCGAGAGGGCGCCGACGACCAGCGCCTCGGAGAGCACCGAGCGCATGACCTGGCCGCGGTTGGCGCCGACGGCGCGCAGCAGGGCCAGCTCCTTGGTGCGCTGGGCGACCAGCATCGTGAACGTGTTGTAGATCAGGAAGACGCCGACGAACAGGGAGATGCCGGCGAAGGCGAGCAGCATGGTGCTCATGCTGCTCATCCCCTTCTCGATGTCCCTGGCCTGCTCGGCGGCGAGCGCGGCGCCGGTCTGGGCCTTGGTGGTCTTGCCGTCGACGAGCGGCTTGATGTCGGCGAGCAGCCGTTCGGCGGAGGCGCCGGGGGCGGCGGCGACGGAGAGCTCGTCGTAGAAGCCGGGCTGGAGGTAGAGCTCCTGCGCGACCTTGGTGTCGAAGAGGACGAGGCTGCCGCCGGCGTTGACGGCGCCGTCCTCGGTGGTGAAGACGCCGGAGAGGGTGAACTCGCGGACCGGGCCGTTGGTGGCGACGCGGACCTTGTCGCCGGTCTCGTACCCGCCCTTGGCGGCGGTCTCCCTGTCGAGGGCGACCTGGTCGTCCCGGACCGGGCCGGTGCCCTGGGTGAAGGTGTAGCGGGGGTCGCGGCCGTCCTTGACGGGCGCGTGGTTGGAGCCCTTGTTGGCCCAGCCGGTGCCGATCAGCTTGCCGTTCTCGTCGCCGACGCCGGCGAAGCCCGAGACGCGGCCGGCGACCGAGCCGACGCCCTTGACGGCCCTGACCTTCTCCAGCGTCTGCTGGCTGATGCCGGGGTCCCCCTCCTTCCGGCCGTCCTGGCCGCGGGCCTGGCCGTAGGAGGTGACGGAGACGGCGACGCCGCTGTAGCTCTTGGCGGACTGGCCGGCCAGCGACTTGCCGAGGGTGTCGGTGAAGACGAGGGTGCCGGAGACGAAGGCGACGCCGAGGGTGACGGCGAGGACCGTCATCAGCAGCCTCGCCTTGTGCGCGAGGACGTTGCGCAGGGCGGTACGGAACATGGGGATCTCGGTCCTGGGGCTGGAGGTCTGTGAGGAGGGCGCGGGAGCTCCGCGGGGCGGGGCGGTCCGGCTCCGGGTCAGCTGGTGCGGCCCTTGGCGTCGAAGGCCTTCATCCGGTCGAGCACGCCGTCGGCGGTGGGCGCGTGCATCTCGTCGACGATGCGGCCGTCCGCGAGGAAGATGACGCGGTCCGCGTAGGAGGCGGCGACGGCGTCGTGGGTGACCATCACGACGGTCTGGCCGAGCTCGCGCACCGAGTTGCGCAGGAAGCCGAGCACCTCCGCGCCGGAGCGGGAGTCCAGGTTCCCGGTCGGCTCGTCGCCGAAGATGATCTCGGGGCGGGCGGCCAGGGCGCGGGCCACGGCGACGCGCTGCTGCTGGCCGCCGGAGAGCTGGGTGGGCCGGTGGGAGAGGCGCCCGGAGAGGCCGACCATCTCCACCACGGTGTCCAGCCACTGCTTGTCCGGCTTGCGGCCGGCGATGTCCATGGGGAGGGTGATGTTCTCCAGGGCGGTCAGGGTCGGCAGCAGGTTGAACGCCTGGAAGATGAAGCCGATCTTGTCCCGGCGCAGCTGGGTGAGCTGCTTGTCCTTGAGGGACCCCAGCTCGGTGTCGCCGATGCGGACGGAGCCGGAGGAGAAGGTGTCCAGGCCGGCCACGCAGTGCATCAGCGTCGACTTGCCGGAGCCCGAGGGGCCCATGATCGCGGTGAACCGGCCCTGGCCGAAGTCGACGGAGACGTTGTCCAGTGCGACCACCTGGGTCTCGCCCTGGCCGTACACCTTGGAGAGCTGCGTGGCGCGGGCGGCCACGGCCTGTGCCTGTGCGGTGTGCCGGGCGTAGTTCATGGCGGTCACGTGGGGGACTCCTGTCGAACGGTTCTGCGAGCTGCCGGGACCCTTCCATCCTCGCCGGGGGGACCCCCGCCGGGGATCAGCCGAGGTGCCCGTTCGACGGCCCACTGGAGTCTGACCGCGAGCGGCGGCGTCTCCTCCTCTGGTATGACGGGAGGGCTGCTCGCGGGGGGCCGGGCAGGGGGTGGCCCGGGGTGGCGGGCGGGGTGGCGCAGGGCAGCGGAATCAGGTCAATCCCGGGGCGGTGCGCAGCGTCGACCGGAAGGGGGCCGACCGCGACTTATCGGGCCTGACGCCCCCTCAATCGCCAATAAAATCAGACAACATCGGATAGAGGGCCCTCGGCCGGGCATGGTCTTCCGGATAGGCTCATCACTGCGTACAAGGCATTTTCCACGGGGCCCCGCCGCGCCTTGCCCGGATGGTGGAAAGGCAGACACGGCGAGCTTAAACCTCGCTGGCCCTCGGGCCGTGCCGGTTCAAGTCCGGCTCCGGGCACTTCCGCGGCTCCACCGTTTATCCCCGGTGCTTCGCCGTACCTTCTCCTAAGATCCTCCTCCAGCAGTAGGGTGCTTTCTTTGCGAGCGCATTACTCTTGAAGCAAGGCCACACACGGAGGCCATGGAGGAGTGAGATGAGGAGCAGTAACCCGGTCTTCTCGCGACGGGGGTTCAGCCGCGACAACGGCGGCTACGCGGGCTTCGAGGCGCAGCACGCGCAGGCCGGGACCGCGCCCAACCCGTACGCGACGAATCCTTACGCCACCGACCCGGCCACCGGCATGCCGGCGACCCCGGTCCGCGGCAACGCGATGACCATCGACGACGTCGTGACCCGTACGGCCATGACGCTCGGCACCCTGATCGTCACCGCGACCCTCGCGTGGCTCGCCCTGCCCGTCGACCCGGCGAACGTGGGCAAGTCCTACGGCGTCGCCGTGGGCTCGGCGCTCATCGCGTTCGTCCTCGCCATGGTGCAGAGCTTCAAGCGCAAGCCGACGCCGGCGCTGATCCTGGGCTACGCGGCGTTCGAGGGCGTCTTCCTCGGCGTCATCTCGATGGTGACCAGCACCTACATCAGCCCCGGCGTGGTCGTCCAGGCCGTGCTCGGCACGATGTGCGTCTTCGCCGCGGTGCTCGTCGCGTACAAGATGCGCTGGATCCGCGTCACCCGCCGTTTCACCGGCTTCGTGATGGCCGCGGCCCTCGGCTTCGTCCTGCTGATGCTGGCGAACTCGCTGTTCATGCTGTTCGGCGGCGGTGACGGCCTCGGCTTCCGCAGCGGTCCGCTCGGCATCGTCTTCGGCGTCGTCGGCGTCATCCTGGGCGCCTGCTTCCTGGCCCTGGACTTCAAGCAGGTCGAGGACGGCGTCACGTACGGCGCTCCGCGCGAGGAGGCCTGGCTGGCGGCCTTCGGCCTGACGCTGACCCTGGTGTGGATCTACCTGGAGCTGCTGCGCCTGTTCCAGATCCTCTCGGGCGACGACTAGCCGTACCGGCCGGGACCGAGCCGGCAGGACACCGGGAAGGCCCCGCGAGCGCACCGCTCGCGGGGCCTTCCCGCGTCCCGGGCCCGTGAGGGGGACGGGGCCGCCGGGCGGCTCAGCCGAACCTTCGGGCCGCTCTGCGCAGGCCGTGCTCGTGGATGATCGCCTTGGCCTGGCCGTACGACAGGTCGTGCGCGCCGAGCAGCCAGCTGACCTTCTCCTCGAACCGGACGAGGGAGGGGCCCTCGTCGACGGTGCGGAGCCAGTCGGAGATCTCACGACCGGTGGTCTGGGGGATTCTGTCGATCATGTTGCGGTGGGTCCGCTCGGAGAACTCTACGGACATGGGCGCCTCCGGAGGGTGTCGCCGTGCTGTTCTCTTCACGTCACCGTGCCGCAGAGTCCGCCCGTTGGCAATGGTGCCGCGACGGCGCGTAAGGTCGGCCGGGTGCTCGATACCTCACCCCTGGACGCCGCCGTGGAACGCTTCGCCGACCGGCTGCGTGCCGCGCCGCAGAGCCGCCTGCTGAAGGGCGCCGCCGCCGAGGCCCTGGAGCTGGCCCGGGAACTCGCGTCGCGGGCCCAGCGGCTGGAGGCGCCGGAGGGGGCGGCTCCGGCGCGTGTGGTGCCGGACGCGGGCCTCTTCGTCGTCGGGGACCAGGTGGCCGTGGCCGGGCTCGACCTCGCCGAGGCGCTGCGCGCGGCGGAGGCCGGCGGAGGCCCGGACGGCGCGAAGGCCCCGTCCGAGATGCTGGACGAGGCCGTGGCGCTGGTGGAGCGGGCGGAGATCAGAGCGATGCGATGACCCGGTCCGCCAGGATGTAGACGTTGCTGTCGGGGTCCTCGGCGTCACCGCAGGAGAAGGTCAGCGCGTAGGCGCCCGAGATGCCCGAACCGCCGAGCAGCACCGGGGCGGTGCCCGAGCGCAGGGCCTCGGCGAGACGCTCCGCGGTCTCCCGGTGGCCCGGGGTCATGCACAGCGTGGTGCCGTCGGTGAAGACGTACACGTCGAGGGTGCCCAGGGGGCCCGGCCGGACGTCCGCGAGGGCCGTACGGGCCTCCGCGAGCTCCTCCAGGCGGCTGACGGTGCGCTCGTGGTCGGCGCCGGGGTGCGGCTGCACCGGGACGAAGTCCGGGTGCGAGGGGTGGCGGCGGCGGGCCGCGGCCAGCTCGGCCGAATCCTCGGGGTACTCGTCGGCGAGGTCGTCGCCCAGGACCGGCTCCAGGCCGACCAGGTCCGCCTGCCGGGGCAGGAAGACGGGGCTGTCCTCCCCGAGGCCGGAGAGGCCGCCCAGCAGGGACGGCGCGTCCGCGGCGTCGCGGGCCTCCTGCGCGGCCCAGAAGGCCCGCGCCTCGGCCAGCTCGCGCTCGCGCTCCTCGGCCAGGGCCTCGGCCACGGCGGCTCGTATCTCGGCGGCGGGGGACTGCACCGCGCTGCGGGCGTGCGGAACGGCCGCGGCGCGCGGGTGGGCCGACACCGCAAGCTCACCGCGCAGGGCGGTGACCTGCTTGCGCAGTCCGTGGACGGCGTGCAGCGCAGCAGCGCCCACGGCCGTGGCAGCGGCCGTGGTCAGCAGCAGGGCAAGAGACATGGCGCTCACTGACTAACTCCTGGTTGATTCGATCCCCCGACTTCCTACATCAGCTTGTCCCGTGCTGTGAATGGCGTGCAGTGCATTACGTCATGAATTGGACAGGTCTTTCGTCCTTGCGGGCCCCGGGGGACCGCGTCTGACCTGGGCAAATGCCGCTCCCCCAGGACAAAGGTCACATCCTGGGGGAGATTCGGTCACAGGTCGGCCGCGACGGGATTGGATCCGCCGTCAGTAGAGCGCGCGGACCTCGAGGATTCCTTGCGGGGCCTGGGGGTCCCGGTCGAGCCGGGGCCCCGGCCGACTACGACAGGCGCTCGATCACCATGGCCATGCCCTGGCCGCCGCCGACGCACATCGTCTCGAGGCCGAACTGCTTGTCGTGGAACTGGAGGCTGTTGATCAGCGTGCCGGTGATCCGGGCACCGGTCATCCCGAACGGGTGACCGATGGCGATGGCCCCGCCGTTGACGTTCAGCTTCTCGAGCGGGATCTCCAGGTCGCGGTAGGACGGGATGACCTGGGCCGCGAAGGCCTCGTTGATCTCGAACAGGTCGATGTCGCCTACGGTCAGCCCGGCCCGCTTCAGGGCCTGCCGGGACGCCTCGACCGGGCCCAGGCCCATGATCTCGGGGGACAGGGCCGTGACACCGGTGGAGACGATCCGCGCCAGCGGGGTCAGGCCCAGCTCCCGCGCCTTGGTGTCGCTCATGATGACGAGCGCGGCGGCGCCGTCGTTGAGCGGGCAGCAGTTGCCGGCCGTGACCAGGCCGTCGGGGCGGAAGACGGGCTTGAGGCCCTCCACGCCCTCCAGGGTGACGCCGGCGCGCGGGCCGTCGTCCTTGCTGACCACCGTGCCGTCCGGGGTGGTGACGGGGGTGATCTCGCGCGCCCAGAAGCCGTTCTTGATGGCTTCCTCGGCGAGGTTCTGCGAGCGCACGCCGAACTCGTCCATGTCCCGGCGGGTCACGCCCTTGAGCCGGGCCAGGTTCTCGGCGGTCTGCCCCATGGAGATGTAGGCGTCGGGGATCAGGCCGTCCTCGCGCGGGTCGTGCCAGTCGCTGCCCTCGCTCTGCGCGACGGCGGCGGTACGGGCCTCGGCGTCGGCGAAGAGCGGGTTGTGGGTGTCCGGCAGGCCGTCGGAGGAGCCCTTGGCGAACCGGGACACGGTCTCGACGCCGGCGGAGATGAAGACGTCGCCCTCACCCGCCTTGATGGCGTGCAGCGCCATGCGGGAGGTCTGGAGGGAGGAGGAGCAGTAACGGGTGATCGTGGTGCCGGGCAGGTAGTCCATGCCCATCTGTACGGCCACGATGCGGGCGAGGTTGTGGCCCTGCTCGCCGCCGGGGAGGCCGCACCCGAGCATCAGGTCGTCGATCTGGCGCGGGTCCAGCTCGGGGACCTTGGCGAGGGCCGCCTGGATGATCGTGGCGGTCAGGTCGTCCGGGCGGACGTCCTTGAGCGAGCCCTTGCCGGCGCGCCCGATCGGGGAGCGGGCGGTGGAAACGATGACGGCTTCGGGCATCGGGACTCCAAGGGGGTGCGTCGTTGCGGGACCGCATGCGAAGTTACCGCCCCGTACCGTCGAGGTCACCGGGGTCGGGATGTGATGCCGGTCGCTCTCCCCATGGTGCCGCCGCCCGCGTCGGGACCGCGTGAACGGCCCGGGCGGCCCGTCGCGGCCCGCCGGAGGCCCGGCGGAGGCGCGCCCGCGGAGCGGCGGTCACGCGTGGTCGGCGGCGGGCTCCGGGTTCTGGGTCTCGGGGAGGCGCCGGCGACGGCGGTGCTTGAGCAGGGCCCACGGTCCGCGGGCCGGGGTGACCTCCGTACCGGCCTCGCCCGCCGCCGCGGACGCCGCCTTCGCCACCGGCAGCATGTCCTCGTCCCGGGAGACGTCCAGCCGGTCGGAGCCCGGCCACAGCCCCAGCGCCGCGCACAGCGTCGGCAGCACGGCCATCGCCGCGGTGGCGTACCCCTCCGCCGAAGGGTGGTAGGAGTCGGGGCCGAACATCTCGCGCGGGTTCGCCGCGAACTCCGGGCCCAGCAGGTCCCCCATCGAGATCGTCCGCGCCCCCAGCGCCACCACGCCGATCGTCTGGGCCGCCGCCAGCTGCCGCGAGACCCGGCGGGCCATCCACCGCAGCGGCTGGTACACCGGCTCGATCGTGCCGAGGTCGGGGCAGGTCCCGACCACCACCTCGGAGCCCGCGAGCCGCAGTCTGCGTACGGCGGCCGTCAGCAGCCGCACCGACTGGGTGAGCGGCATCCGCTTGGTCACGTCGTTCGCGCCGATGATGATCACGCAGACGTCCGGGGCGGGGCCGTTCCCGTCCAGCAGGAGGCTCACCTGGCGGTCCAGGTCGTCCGACATGGCCCCGGACAGGGCCACGTTGCGCAGCTCCACCGGGCGTTCGGCCACCGCCGCCAGCCCGGACGCGAGCAGCGCCGCCGGGGTCTGGCGGGCCCGGTGCACGCCCAGCCCGGCCGCGGTGGAGTCGCCCAGCATGCCCATCCGCAGCGGCCCCGGGCTCAGCTCCGGCCCGCTGAACTCGCTCCCGTACAGGCCGTCGGCGCGCGGCGGATCGCCGAGCCCGTTGCCCACCGTCCGCTTCGCGAACTGCACCTCCGCCAGGACCAGCCCGACCGCGGCGACCCCGACCAGCCCGAGTCCGCCCCCGCCGTACGCCGCCCCCGCCGCGATCCGGCGGGCCGTCCTCGCCCTGGACATCCTCCGAGCCACCTCCTCCGTCGTGTTGACCTTCCTGCCCCGTACTGCCGGTCGGCCAATCCCTTTCCGCTTACTCTGGCCGGACCTCCCGGAGAACCCGTGGAGTCCCCTTCTTGGAGAACATGGTGCAATTCCACGACTCGATGATCAGCCTCGTCGGCAACACCCCGCTGGTGAAGCTCAACCGCGTGACCGAAGGCCTGCAGGCCACCGTGCTTGCCAAGGTCGAGTACTTCAACCCCGGCGGTTCCGTGAAGGACCGGATCGCCGTACGGATGATCGAGGCCGCCGAGCAGAGCGGTGCCCTCAAGCCCGGTGGCACCATCGTGGAGCCCACCAGCGGCAATACCGGTGTCGGACTCGCCATCGTCGCCCAGCAGAAGGGCTACAAGTGCATCTTCGTCTGCCCTGACAAGGTCTCCCTCGACAAGATCAACGTGCTGCGCGCCTACGGCGCCGAGGTCGTGGTCTGCCCCACCGCCGTCGACCCGGAGCACCCGGACTCGTACTACAACGTCTCCGACCGCCTCGTGCGCGAGACCCCGGGGGCCTGGAAGCCGGACCAGTACAGCAACCCGAACAACCCCCGTTCGCACTACGAGACCACCGGTCCGGAGCTGTGGGAGCAGACGGACGGGAAGATCACGCACTTCGTGGCGGGCGTCGGCACCGGCGGCACCATCTCGGGCACCGGCAACTACCTCAAGGAGGTCAGCGGCGGGAAGGTCAAGGTCATCGGCGCCGACCCGGAGGGCTCCGTCTACTCCGGCGGCAGCGGCCGCCCGTACCTCGTCGAGGGTGTCGGCGAGGACTTCTGGCCGACCGCCTACGACCCGGAGGTCACCGACGAGATCATCGCGGTGTCCGACAAGGACTCCTTCCAGATGACCCGCCGCCTGGCGAAGGAGGAGGGCCTCCTGGTCGGCGGTTCCTGCGGCATGGCGGTCGTCGCCGCGCTGCGCGCCGCCGAGGGCCTGGGCCCGGACGACGTGGTCGTCGTCCTGCTGCCGGACAGCGGCCGCGGCTACCTCAGCAAGATCTTCTCGGACGAGTGGATGGCCGGGCACGGCTTCCTGGAGGAGGCGGGCCCCGCCGCGCGCATCGGCGACGTCCTCGCCGACAAGGACGGCGGCATCCCGTCGCTCGTCCACATGCACCCGGAGGAGACCGTCGGCCAGGCCATCGAGGTGCTGCGCGAGTACGGCGTCTCGCAGATGCCGATCGTCAAGCCGGGCGCCGGCCACCCCGACGTGATGGCCGCCGAGGTCATCGGCTCGGTCGTGGAGAAGGAGCTCCTGGCGGCGCTGTTCGCGCAGCGGGCCTCGCTCGGCGACCCGCTGGAGAAGCACATGAGCGCGCCGCTGCCGCAGGTCGGCTCCGGCGAGCCGGTGTCCGAGCTGATGGCGGTGCTCGGCGAGGCCGACGCGGCGATCGTGCTGGTCGAGGGCAAGCCCACCGGCGTGGTGAGCCGGCAGGACCTGCTGGCGTTCCTGGCCAAGACGGCCTAGCAGCCGCAGCGCGGGGGGAGGCGGCGGGCCACGGGGCCGCCGCCTCGCCGCGTGTGCGGGGGCCGGGGGCCGGGGCGGGCGCGGGCCTGGGCGTGACGTAGGGGAAGTAGGCGGGGACCGCCGCACCCCCGGCGGACCGGGGGGCGGGACGACGGCGGTCCCCGCCCGGGACACGGGCCGGGTCAGGGCCGTCCGCGTCCGTGGCGCCGGCGTGCTCCGGGAGCCGCTCCGGGGATGCGCAGGCGCCGTGCGAGGTGTCGGGGGGCCGGTTCGTTCCGGCTTCCCGGGCTTCCCCGCCGACGACACCACTGTGGCGCAGCCGTGTTAAGCCGGTGCTGCCGTCGCGTGTCGCCCCCGTACCGTTTGCGCGACGGGCGGGCGCGGCTGCCGTGGGGCCGGAGCGCCGTCGGGCCGGAACGCTGTCAGGTCAGGCCAGTGGGTCGCGGGCGGGCCGGCGCGCGCGCCCCGCGTGCGCGAGGTTCACGCCGAGGATGCCCGCCCAGGCGACCACCAGCCCGCCGGTGCCCTGGGTGATGGCGATGGCCGACAGCGGAACGGCCAGCACCAGCGTGACGATCGCGAAGCCGAAGCGCTCCCCGAAGGCGCTCGCCGGGGTGCCGCCGGAGCCGGGTCCGCCGCGCTCCCGGCGCAGCCGCTCCTCGGCGAGCCGGCGGCGGACCTGGGTGTCGACCTTGTCCACGAAGGATTCCACGAGCGCGGCCTCGTACTCGGGCCCGAGCTCCCGCCGGGCCTCCAGCGTGGCGGCGAGTTCCTTCTTGAGCTCTGTCATGAGGCCACGCTAGGAACCCCCGCCGGGCCCCGCACTGGGGATAGCCCCCGTATCCGGATCGCGGTCACGGCTTGCTCCGCTGCATAGATGCATGCAGAGTGCAGGGTGACTGAATATCTCCCCGGGGACGGGACGGAGGGGGCGGCGATGAACGACAGCCCGGCCGCACGGCTGCAACGGCTGTTCGAGGGACACCGGCTGACGCCGACCCAGCGGCGCATCGCGCACTGCATGGTGCGCGGCGCGGCGGAGGTGCCCTTCCTGTCGAGCGTGGAACTCGCCGAACTGGCCGGGGTGAGCCAGCCCTCGGTGACCCGGTTCGCCGTGGCCCTCGGTTTCGACGGGTACCCGGCGCTGCGCCGGCACCTGCGCGAGGTGGCTCCGGCCGGGCGTCCGGAGCCGGCGCGCGCGGACGCGTACAACGAGTACCAGCAGGCCGTGCAGGGCGAGATCGAGAACCTCCAGCGGCTCTCGGCGATGCTGGCGGACCCGTCGCCGGTCGAGGAGGCGGGCCGGCTGCTCGCGGCCTCGGCGCCGCTGCCGGTGCTGGGGCTGCGCGCGGCGTCCTCGCAGGCGCGCGGGTTCGCGTACTTCGCCGCCAAGGTGCATCCGGACGTGCGCCTCCTCGACGAGGGCGGCTCCATGCTCGCCGACCGCATCGACGCGGCGGCCGCCGCCGGGGCCTCGGCGCTGCTGTGCTTCGCGCTGCCGCGCCACCCCCGCGAGGTGGTGGAGGCCCTGGAGCACGCGCGGGCGGCGGGGCTGACGGCGGTGACGGTCGCCGACTCGGCCTTCGCGCCCGTCGCCCGGCACTCGGACCTGTTGATCCCGGCGCCGGTCGGCACCGGCCTGGCCTTCGACACGGCGTGCGCCCCGATGCTGCTGGGCCGGGTGCTGCTGGAGGCGATGGCGGACGCCCTGCCGGACGCGCAGGCCCGCCTGGAGGCCTTCGACGCGCGAGCCGCGGCACGCGGCCTCTTCGTGGAGTAACCCCCGGCCGGCCGCCGCGCCGGGCCCCGCCGCCGGCCCGCCGGCAACGGCCGGGGCCCTCCGGGCGCCCGGCCCGCCTCCCGCTCCGGCCCTTCCGGGCCCGTCCCGGCGCCTGGCCCTGCGGCCGGCCATGGCTGCGGTGCCCGGCCCCGCCCGGCGCCGGTGGCGTCGCCTGGTCCTGATTCCGCCGCATGCGCCCGGCTCCGCCGGGCCGGCTCTGCGCCCTGCCCCCGCCTGCGCTGCCTGCCCCCGCCTGCGCTGCCTGCCCCCGCCTGCGCCCGGCCCGGCAGTGCCCGGCCCCGCGCCCGCTCCGGCCGGCCCTACAGCAGGGCGTCCCGGTAGGCGCCGCCCGCCTCCGCGACGATCTCCGGCAGGGTCTGTGCCGGGCGGGCCAGGGTGAAGCGGACGGGGTCCTGCGGGGTGCTGCCGGTCGTGAAGCCGTGGACCGCCGGGCGGGGGAGGCTGTTGTAGCCGTAGTGGGCGGTGAAGAAGTACGCGCCGGTGTCCGGGACGGCGATCACGTCGCCCGGGGAGAGTTCCGGCAGCTCCCGGGCGGTGGCCAGCAGGTCCCCCGCGAAGCAGGCCGGGCCCGCGACGTCCTGCGCCACCGGGGTGCCGTCCCTGGGGGCGCCCGTGGCGTCGTACGCCAGGATCCGCAGCGGCCAGGCCGCCGGCGCGTACACCGTTCGGGTGGCCAGCTGGACGCCCGCGTGGGTCAGGGCGATGCGGCGGCCGCCCGCCTCCTTCGTGTACTCGACCCGGGCCAGCACCAGCCCGTGCTTGGCCAGCAGCGACCGCCCGAACTCGGTGACCAGCCCGTACGAGCCGTCGAAGAGCCCCGGCACGCCCTCCCGCAGGGCCGCCGTGTACGCCTCCCAGCCCGGGGTGTGCTCGTCCGAGGCGAAGTTCACCGGCAGTCCGCCGCCGATGTCGAGGGTGTCGACCCGCCGTTCCCCGGCCGCCGCGTTGATCTCCCCGGCCAGCGCGTGCAGCTCCCGCACCCCCTGTGCGATCAGCGCCAGCGGCACGCCCTGCGAGCCCGAGTGGGTGTGCAGCCGGCTCAGCCACGGCCGTTCCACGAAGGCCCGTACGAGCCGCTCGCGGGCCCCCGGATCGCGCAGCGGGAAGCCGAACTTCGAGGTGGCGGTGGCCGTGGACAGGGCGTCGATGGCCCCGGCGCCGGTCTGCGGGTTGATCCGCAGCCCGACGGGCGAGCGGGTGGGGGCCGCCGCCACGAGGGCGTCAAGGCGCTCCAGCTCCTGCCGGTTGTCGGCGTTGACGGCGACCCCCAGGGCCAGCGCCGCGCGCAGTTCCTCCACCGTCTTCGCGGGGGAGTCCAGGACCGTCCGCTCCGCCGGGACTCCGGCGGCCCGGGCCAGGGCGAGCTCGCCGGGGCCGGCCGCCTCGCAGCCGATCCCGGCCTCCGCGAGCAGGCGCAGGACGGGGACCAGCGGGGCGGCCTTCACCGCGAAGGTGTGCAGGACGGGCGTGCCGGGCGGCAGGGCGGCCCCGAACGCGCCGGCCAGGGCGGCGGCGGAGGCGCGGATACCGGCCACGTCCAGCAGGCAGACCACCGGCTCGCGCTCCAGCAGTCCCTGCTCCACGGCGGCCCGTACGGCCCGGTCGCGGCGTTCGGCGGTGCCCTGCGTGTGAGTCTCGGCGGCCATGTCCGCCATCCCATCATCAGGCCGACCCGCCCGCAGCTGTTGACTGGAACTATTCATGCCGCGAGGATGTGAATGGATTGACCAACACCGGAGGAGGCACCAGCCATGTCAGGACCCCGCCCCGTACGGGCCGCGCGAGGCACCGAGCTCAGCACCCTGGGATGGCAGCAGGAGGCCGCCCTCCGGATGCTGCAGAACAACCTCGACCCCGAGGTCGCGGAGCACCCCGACAAGCTCGTCGTCTACGGCGGCACCGGCAAGGCCGCCCGCGACTGGCGCTCCTTCGACGCGATGGTCCGCACCCTGCGCACCCTCAAGCAGGACGAGACCATGCTCGTCCAGTCCGGCCGCCCGGTCGGCGTGATGCAGACCCACGAGTGGGCGCCGCGCGTCCTGCTCGCCAACTCCAACCTGGTCGGCGACTGGGCCAACTGGGAGGAGTTCCGCCGGCTGGAGCACCTCGGCCTGACCATGTACGGCCAGATGACGGCCGGCTCCTGGATCTACATCGGCACCCAGGGCATCCTCCAGGGCACGTACGAGACCTTCGCGGCCGTCGCGGCGAAGAAGTTCGGCGGCACCCTGGCCGGCACCATCACCCTCACCGCCGGCCTCGGCGGCATGGGCGGTGCCCAGCCGCTGGCCGTGACGATGAACGACGGCGTCGCCATCTGCGTCGACGTCGACCCGCGCGCCATCGAGCGCCGCATCGAGCACCGCTACCTCGACGTGAAGGCCGACAGCCTGGCCCACGCCCTCCAGCTGGCCACCGAGGCCCGCGACGCCCGCAGGCCGCTCTCCATCGGCCTCCTCGGCAACGCCGCCGAGCTGCTCCCGCGGATGCTGGCCGAGGGCGCGCCGATCGACATCGTCACCGACCAGACGAGCGCCCACGACCCGCTCTCCTACCTGCCCGTCGGCGTCGACTTCGACGACATGGCCGACTACGCCGCCAAGGACCCGGCGGGCTTCACCACCCGCGCCCGCGAGTCCATGGCCCGGCACGTCGAGGCCATGGTCGGCTTCATGGACGCCGGCGCCGAGGTCTTCGACTACGGCAACTCGATCCGCGGCGAGGCCCAGCTGGCCGGCTACGACCGCGCCTTCGCCTTCCCCGGCTTCGTCCCCGCCTACATCCGCCCCCTGTTCTGCGAGGGCAAGGGCCCCTTCCGCTGGGCCGCCCTGTCCGGCGAGGCGTCGGACATCGCCAAGACCGACAAGGCGATGCTCGAGCTCTTCCCGGAGAACGAGTCCCTGCACCGCTGGATCAAGATGGCCGGCGAGCGCGTGCACTTCCAGGGCCTGCCCGCCCGCATCTGCTGGCTCGGCTACGGCGAGCGCGACCGGGCCGGCGAGCGCTTCAACGACATGGTCGCGAGCGGCGAGCTGGCCGCCCCGCTGGCCATCGGCCGCGACCACCTCGACTGCGGCTCCGTGGCGTCCCCCTACCGCGAGACCGAGGCCATGCTCGACGGCTCCGACGCGATCGCCGACTGGCCGCTGCTCAACGCCATGGTGAACGTGGCCTCCGGCGCCTCCTGGGTGTCCATCCACCACGGCGGCGGCGTCGGCATGGGCCGCTCCATCCACGCCGGCCAGGTCACCGTCGCCGACGGCACCCCGCTGGCCGGCGAGAAGATCCGCCGCGTCCTCACCAACGACCCCGGCATGGGCGTCATCCGCCACGTCGACGCCGGCTACGACATCGCCGAGACGGTCGCCGACGAGCGCGGCGTCCGCGTCCCGATGCGCGAGGGTGACCCCGCGTGACCTCGTCCCACGACCCGTCCCCGGCCGCCGCCCGGCCGGGGACGGCGTCCTCCTTCCACACCATGTGGGCCGACCTCGCCCCGATCGGCCGCGACAGCGGCAGCGGCGGCTACCGCCGCTACGCCTGGACCGGCGCCGACGCCGACTGCCGGGCCTGGTTCCGGGCGCAGGCCGAGGACCGCGGGCTGACGTACGAGGTGGACCGCAACGGCAACCAGTGGGCCTGGCTCGGCGACCCCCTCGCCGGGGACGCCGTGGTCACCGGCTCCCACCTGGACTCCGTCCCCGACGGCGGGGCCTTCGACGGCCCCCTCGGAGTGGTGTCCTCCTTCGCCGCCCTGGACGAGCTCCGCGCCCGCGGCGCCGCCCCCACCCGGCCGCTGGCCATCACCAACTTCGGTGACGAGGAGGGCGCCCGCTTCGGGCTGGCCTGCGTCGGCTCCCGGCTCGCCGCCGGACAGCTGACCAGGGAGAAGGCGTACGAAATGCGCGACGCCGACGGCGTCAGCCTGCCGCGGGCCATGGAGGCCGCCGGGTACGACCCGCAGACCATCGGCCCCGACCCCGAACGCCTCGCCCGCATCGGCGCCTTCGTCGAGCTGCACGTCGAACAGGGCCGCGCCCTCGACCTGTCCGGCGACCGCGTCGGCATCGCCTCCGCGATCTGGCCGCACGGCCGCTGGCGGTTCGACTTCCACGGCGAGGCCAACCACGCGGGCACCACCCGCCTCGTGGACCGCCGCGACCCGATGCTCGCGTACGCGCGGACCGTGCTCGCCGCCCGCCAGGAGGCGGCCCTCGCCGGCGCCGTCGCCACCTTCGGCAAGATCTCCGTCGAGCCGAACGGCGTCAACGCCATCCCCTCCCTCGTCCGGGGCTGGCTCGACTCCCGCGCCGCCGACCAGGCCACCCTCGACACGGTCGTCACGGCCGTCGAGAAGGCGGCCCGCGAACACGCCGACCGCGACGGCATCGACCTGACCGTCGTACGGGAGTCCTTCACCCCGGTCGTCGAGTTCGGGCACGCCCTGCGCGACGAGCTCAACCGGATCCTGGGCGGGTCCGTCCCGGTCCTCGGCACGGGCGCGGGACACGACGCCGGCATCCTCTCCGGATCGGCCCCGACCGCGATGCTGTTCGTACGCAACCCCACCGGCGTCTCCCACTCCCCGAGGGAGTTCGCGGCCGAGGACGACTGCGTGGCCGGTGTCCTCGCCCTCGCCGACGTACTGGAAGGCCTGGCATGCCGCTGAAGACGTACTGGCTGGAACACGCCTGGCTCGGCGACGCCGTCGAACCGGGCGTGGCCCTCGACGTGTCGGCCGACGGGCGGATCACCGCCCTGCGCACCGGGACCGCCACCCCGCCCCCCGGCGCGGAGGTGCTGCGCGGCCTGACCCTGCCGGGCCTGGCCAACGCCCACAGCCACGCCTTCCACCGGGCCCTGCGCTCGGTGGTGCAGGTCGGCTCGGGCACCTTCTGGACCTGGCGCGACGTCATGTACGAGGTCGCCCAGAACCTCACCCCGGACAGCTACTTCGACCTCGCCCGCGCCGTGTACGCCGAGATGGCCCTGGCCGGCATCACCAACGTCGGCGAGTTCCACTACGTCCACCACGCGCCCGGCGGCACCCCCTACGCCGACCCGAACGCCATGGGCGAGGCCCTGATCGAGGCGGCGGCCGCGGCGGGCATCCGCATCACGCTCCTCGACACCGCGTACCTGTCCTCCGGCTTCGGGGAGGCGCCGAACGCGCACCAGCTGCGGTTCTCCGACGGCACCGCCGACGCCTGGGCCGAACGGGTGTCCGCGCTCAAGCCCCGGGAGCACGCGCTGATCGGCGCGGCGATCCACTCCGTGCGCGCCGTACCCGCCGGCCGGCTCGGCACGGTCGCCGACTGGGCGCGGGAGCGGCGGGCGCCCCTGCACGTCCACCTGTCCGAGCAGACCGCCGAGAACGACGCCTGCCGGGCCGCCCACGGGTGCACGCCCACGGAGCTGCTCGCCGACCACGGGGTGCTCGGCCCGCGCACCACCGGCGTCCACAACACGCACCTGACGGACGCGGACATCGCCCTGCTCGGCGGGACCTCCACCGGCACCTGCATGTGCCCCACCACCGAACGCGACCTCGCCGACGGCATCGGCCCGGCCGGCCGGCTCCAGCGGGCGGGCAGCCCGCTGTCGCTCGGCAGCGACAGCCACGCCGTGATCGACCTGCTGGAGGAGGCGCGGGCGATGGAGCTCAACGAGCGGCTGCGCAGCCGGACGCGGGGGCACTGGACCGCGAACGCCCTGCTGACGGCCGCCACCGCCGACGGGCACGCCGCGCTGGGCCTGCCGGACGCCGGCCGCCTGGAGACGGGCGCCCTGGCGGACTTCACCACCGTCGCGCTGGACTCCGTACGCACCGCCGGCCCGCTGCCGCGCCTCGGCGCGGAGACGGCCGTCTTCGCCGCCTCGGCCGCCGACGTCCGCCACACGGTGGTCGGGGGCCGGCACGTGGTCCGCGACGGCGCCCACACGCTGGTCGGGGACGTCGCCGCCGCCCTCGCCGCATCGATCGCGGCCGTCCGCGGCTGACGCCGCCGGGACCGGAACCTCCCGAGAGGAACCCATGAGCACCACCGTCATCACCAACATCGGCAGCCTCGTCACCAACGACCCCGCCCAGGGCGACGGCGGCCCCCTCGGCCTCATCGAGGACGCCGCGCTCGTCATGGACGGCGACACCATCGCCTGGACCGGCCCCGCCGGCGCCGCCCCCGCCGCCGACGCGTCCTTCGACGCGAAGGGCCGCGCCGTCATCCCCGGCTTCGTCGACTCCCACAGCCACCTCGTCTTCGCGGGCGACCGCACCGCCGAGTTCAACGCCCGGATGTCCGGCCGCGCCTACTCCGCCGGAGGCATCCGCACCACCGTCGCCGCCACCCGCGCCGCCACCGACGCGGAGCTGGAGGCCAACCTGCTGCGCCACCTCCACGAAGCCCGCCGCCAGGGCACCACCACCTTCGAGACCAAGTCCGGCTACGGCCTCACCGTCACCGACGAGGCCCGCGCCCTGCGCATCGCCTCCGCGCACACCGAGGAGGTCACCTACCTCGGCGCGCACATCGTCTCCCCCGACTACGCCGACGACCCGGCGGGCTACGTCGACCTCGTCACCGGCGAGATGCTGGAGGCCTGCGCCCCGCACGCCCGCTGGGTGGACGTCTTCTGCGAGAAGGGCGCCTTCGACGGCGAGCAGGCCCGCGCCGTCCTCACCGCCGGCGCCGCCGCCGGTCTGATCCCGCGCGTCCACGCCAACCAGCTCTCCCACGGCCCCGGCGTACAGCTCGCCGTCGAACTCGAAGCCGCCTCCGCCGACCACTGCACCCACCTCACCGACGCCGACGTGGACGCCCTCGCCCAGGCGGCCGGCGTCACCGTCGCGACCCTGCTGCCCGGCGCCGAGTTCTCCACCCGCGCCCAGTGGCCCGACGCCCGCCGGCTGCTCGACGCGGGCGCCACCGTGGCCCTGTCGACCGACTGCAACCCCGGTTCCTCGTACACGAGTTCCATGCCGTTCTGCATCGCGCTCGCCGTCCGGGACATGGGCATGACCCCCGACGAGGCGCTGTGGTCCGCCACCGCCGGCGGAGCCCGCGCCCTGCGCCGGGGCGACATCGGCCGTCTGGCGCCCGGTGCCCGCGCGGACCTGGCCCTGCTCGACGCCCCGAGCCACGTCCACCTCGCCTACCGGCCGGGCGTCCCGCTCGTCTCCGCCGTCTGGCAGCGGGGGGTGCGCGCCGCCTGACCGGCGGTGTCCGGCAGCGGGCGGGCACCGCCTGGCCCGCTGCGGCGCCCGCCCGCCCGCGCACCGCCCGAAGCGCCGGCCGCCCTTTGTCTTCCCTCCGCGAGGTCCCGGGCGTACCTTGTGCCACCGATCTGATGTGCCGTCAGTAAGTCGTGGCCGAGGGGAAGACGAAGGTGTCCGACCGGAAACGTTCCACCGCACTGGCGCTGGCGTCCGCGCTCGCCGGATCCGCCGTCCTGCTCGCCGCCCCCGCGGCCCACGCCGACGTGGTCGACGTCCAGTACGACTGCAAGACCCCGATCGGCGACAAGTCGGCGGTCTCGCCCATCGACATCAAGGCCGTCAAGGAGGGCGACGGCTACAAGCTGACGATGTCCTTCCAGAAGGGCGTCTCCTCCAGCCCCATCGAGCTCGGCAAGGGCGCGATGAACCCCAGCGCCGTGATCATGGCCGACGGCGCGGAGAAGGCCTCCGTGCCCGTCTCCGGACCGCCCAACCCCGAGGCCGCCCCCGCCAACACCCCCATCAAGATCACCGACCTCTCCGGCACCTACACCCCGAAGAAGAGCGGCAAGGTCACCTTCACCGCGGGCGTCCTCACCATCAAGGCCATGGGCACCACCACCACCTGCACCCCGGGCAACAGCCCCCGACCGTCCCTGGAGCTGGACGTCACGGCGGCCGGAGGCGGCGCCTCCCAGCCCGGCGCAGCGGCCGGCGAGCCCACCCTGCCGCAGACCGGCCCCGCCGACTCCGCCCTCGCCCTCGGCACCCTCGGTGCCACCGTGCTGCTCTCCGGCGCCGCCGGGGTGCTCTGGCTGACCCGGCGGGCCCGGCAGCCCCGGCGGGCCCGGCCCTGAACGGAGCGCCCACCCGTGCTCCACGCCCCCGAGCGGCCCGCCGCCGCACTCCTCGCCCTCCTCGCCGCCGCCGTCCCGTACGCGGCCGCCGCCACCCTGTACGGCGCCCCGGCCGAGGCCGCCGAGGGACCCGGCTGGACCGCCGGGCCGGCCACCGCCCGCCCCGGCCCCGCGCGCCCGTACTTCTACCTCACCGGCCCCGCGGGGACCGTCCTCGAGGACCGCCTCGCCCTCGACAACCCCGACGACCGCGAGCACACCGTCACCCTGCGCGGGGCCGACGCCCACCACACCCCCGACGGAACCCTCGCCGTCCGCCCCGCCGCGCCGGGGTCCGGCGCCCGCCCGGCGGGCAGCGGCTCCGGCGCGGGCTCCTGGATCAGCTTCGGCAGGGCCACCACGGTGACGCTCCCGCCCCGCACCCGCGCGGTGGTCCCCTTCACGGTCACCGTGCCTCCCGCCGCCCCGCCCGGCGACCACCCGGCCGCCGTCGTCGCCTCGGAGGCCGGCCGCGAGACCGGGACACCGGTCCACCTGCGGGTCGGCGGCCCGGCGGTGGCCGCGCTCACCGTCGAGGACGTCTCCGTACGCGGCCACGGCGCGGCCGCCGTCATCGACTACACCCTGGTCAACCGGGGCAACGTCGCCCTCGTCCCCGCACTCGCCCTGAGTGCCGAGGGCACCCTCCACGAGATCCCCGCCCGGCCCGCCCGCACCCTGCCGCTCGAGCTGCTGCCCGGCCGGCGGGCCCGGCTGAGCGAGCCCTGGCCCGCGGCGCCCGCCCTCGACCGGGTCGCCCTCACCCTCACCGTCACCGCCCCCGGAGCGGCCCCGGCCACCGCCACCGCCCCGGCATGGCTGGCCCCCGGCGGCAGGACCGCCCTGGCCGCCGCGGCCCTGCTCACCGCCGGGGGGACCGTAACGGCCGCGCTGCTCCTCGTACGGGCCCGGCGCACCCGGCGGTCTCGGCGCGCGGAGCCGTACGGGCCGCCCGGGCGCCCGCGGGCCTCCGACGCGGAACGCGAGCAGGAGCAGGAGCACGGGCAGGAGCAGGAGCACGGGCACGAGCTGACGGGAGCCCCCAGGTGAACCGCACGGCCGGCGCGAAGCCCGCGCCCCTCCTCGGCGCGGCCCTGGCGGCGCTCGCCCTGGCGCTGCTCCCGCTGCTCCCGGCCGCCGTCCCCGCCGCCGCCGACGACGCGAAGCCCACCGCGGCCCTCTCCCTCCAGGAGGCGGCCAAGGGCACCGAGATCACGGTCACCGGCACCGGCTGGCGGGCGAAGACCCTCGTCATGCTGCTGGTCTGCGGCCAGAACATGATCGGCGGCACCAACAGCTGCGCGAACGCCGAAGGGGCGGCCGTCTCCGTCGGCGAGGAGGGCCGTTTCACCGCCCGGCTGCCGGTCGCGGAACCGCCCAAGCCGTGCCCCTGCGTGGTCCACGTGACCTCCGTCAACGGGGACCGGGCCACGGTGGCGGTGCCGATCAGGATCACCGGCCATCCGGTGGCGGACCTGCCCGCCGAGTCCGGCACCGCCCGGCTGGCGGTGCTGACGGGGGTCCGGCTCGAGGGCGGGGACGGGGTGCTGACCTGGTTCGGCGCCCCGCCCGGCCGCAGGTTCACCGCCACCGTCGGCAACCTCGGCGCGGCCCCGGTCAAGGACCCCGTCTTCCAGCTCGGCACCGCGCACGGCGTCTTCGCCCCGGTGTGGGAGGAGGCCCGCTGGAAGGGGACGATCCCGCCGGGCGGCAAGGCGGAGGTCGCGCTGGACGTGGCGCTGCCGGCGGGCGCCCACGGCGACTACACCGTCTCCCTCAAGTACGGGGACGCCGTCCTGGCCGCGCAGCCCTGGGGCGTGGACCGCCCGTACGGGGTGCTGCTGTTCTGGGGCCTGCTCCTGGTGGTGGTCCCGACGGCGCTCTTCCGCCTCGGCATGGCCGTCGTCGACCGGGTCCGTCCCCGCCCCGGGGTCCCCGGCCGCCACCGGGGCGCCCGCAAGGCGCCCGACGCGGCCTCCCCGGGCCCGGCGTCGACCGCGCGCCCGCCGGAGGCCCCCGCCGCAGGGGCGTCCGACGCCCCGACGGAGGTCCTGCCGTGGTTCACCCCGGGGCCGCGGGACCCGCGGCCCCCGCAGACGTCCGCACCGTCCGATCACACTCCGACGACGAAGGGACCATCGTGAAGACCCAACGGAGGGCGAGCGCGGCCGTGGCCGCGCTGCTGCTCGGCGGCGCGGGTATCGCCGTGGCGGCTTCCCCCGCCCAGGCCGCCGAGGCCACGTTCAAGGTCACGTGCGTGCCGCCGGCCGGCGGCGGTGATCCGGTGGAGGGCGAGACCACCGCCAGGATCACCGCCCCGGCCACGGCCAAGGTCGGCGACGAGGTCGACGTGTCGTGGGAGACGGTGAAGCCCGCCTCGAACAACACCGACCTGATGGTGATCCCCAAGGATTCGGTGCAGCCCACCGGCTGGCTCACCGTCGGCGGCGGGGGAGGGGAGGTCAAGGTCGTCGGGGAGAAGAAGAACCCGGAGATACCGAAGAAGGCCCCCATGGTGATGTCCACCATGAAGGGCAAGCTGAAGCTGACCAAGGCCGGGAAGATCACCGTCACCCCGGGCAGGTACGAGGTCGCGGTCACCTTCTCCTTCGGCACCTTCGTCACCAAGTGCTCCCCGGTCGGCGAGGTGAAGGGCGGGGCGACCATCGACGTGTCGGGCGGCGGAGGCAGCGGCGGCACGACGACCGGCGGCTCCACCACCTCCGGCGGCACCACCACGTCCGGCGGCACGTCCGGCGGCACCACCACGTCCGGCGGCACGTCCGGCGGCTCCACCACGGGCGGCACCACCACCACGTCCGGCGGCACCACCACGGGCGGCACCACCGGCGGGGGCGGCGGCCAGACCGACTTCCCCGGCAAGCCCGTCGAGGTGGCCTACGACTGCGGCGCGGTCGTCCCCGGCGGCATCAAGACCCCGGTCACCGTCAACGCCAGGAAGAACGCGGGCGGCGCCTACGACCTCACGGTCAAGACCGCCAAGGGAGCCATGGCCGCGCCCATGGCCCTGCCCGCCGGGGCCCTCAAGCCCTCGATGGACATCAAGCTGGGCGGCGCCGACAGCGGCACGGTCAAGGTCACCGGCCCGGCGAACGCCGAGCCGATCCCCGACAAGGCCCCCGTCAGCCTCAGCGACATGACCGGCACCTACAAGCCCGGCAAGACGGGCAAGGTGACGCTGAGCCCCGACCAGCTGACGATCGACGTCACGATGGCCCCGGGCTCCACCCCGATCAACGTGCCGTGCAAGGCGGCCGGCAGCGGGGTCTCCCTGGAGCTGGACACCACCGCCCAGCCGGGCGGCTCCGGCTCCACCACCGGCGGCTCCACCACCGGCGGCTCCACCACCGGCGGCTCCTCGGCCGCCTCGGGCGGCCTCGCCGAGACCGGCGCCGACGACGAGGGCGGCCTCGAGGCACTGGCCCTGGTCGCCGGCACCGTGATCCTCCTCGGCGGCGCGGTCTTCACCTTCACCCCGTGGCGCCGCCTGCGCGGCACCCGTTGACCCGTACGCGGACAACGGAACGGCCCGGCACACCTTCCGGTGTGCCGGGCCGTTCACCGCTCGCGCGGGGCGCGTCAGTTCATGTCGCCCATCAGCGCGTTGACCTTCTGGCGGTACATGTAGATCGCCACACCGGCGAGCACGGCGGCGGCGGCCTGGAAGAGGATGATCCCCACGCCGTTCAGCTGCACCTCGGCCAGACCGAGCAGACCGGTGATGCAGTCACCGGCGGTGACGGCCAGGAACCAGACGCCCATCATCTGGGAGCCGTACTTCTGCGGAGCCATCTTCGTGGTGACCGACAGGCCGACCGGGGACAGGCACAGCTCGGCGAGCGTGTGCATCAGGAAGATCAGCACCAGCCACCACATGGTGACCTTGGTGTCGTTGCCCGCGGTCTGGCTCAGCGGCACGGCGAAGACGAAGAACGAGGCGCCGACGATGATCAGGGCCGCCGAGAACTTCACGATGGTGCTGGGCTCGCGGTTGCGGCGGGCCAGGGCCACCCAGGCGGCGGCGAAGACCGGGGCCAGGGCCACCACGAAGAGCGGGTTCAGCGACTGGAAGATGGTGGTCGGGACCTCCCAGCCGAGCAGGCTGCGCTCGGAGTTCTTGTCACCGAAGAGCGAGAGGGTCGAACCGCCCTGGTCGTAGATCATCCAGAAGACGGCGGCGGCCACGAAGAACCAGATGTAGGCGCTCATCCGGGTCTGCTCGACGGCGGACAGGTCCTTGTCCCGCTTGATGCGGACGAGGACGGCGACCGGAATGATCAGACCGGCGATCGTGATCGGGTACAGCGCCCACTTGATGGTGAACATGTCCGCCGCGACCACGGCGCCGTAGAAGACGGCGACGACGGCCAGGGCGGCGAGGGCCTTGACGATCACGGCCTTGCGCTCGGCGGCGGACAGCGGGTTCGGGACCAGGCTGCTCTGCGGGCTCAGGGTGCGGCCGGCGAGCAGGTAGATCACGAGGCCGATGCCCATGCCGACGGCGGCGAGGGCGAAGCCGAGGTGCCAGTTCACGAGCTCGCCGACCATGCCGATGCCGACCGGGGCGAGCAGGGCACCGACGTTGATGCCGATGTAGAAGATCGTGAAACCGCTGTCACGGCGCGGGTCGTCCACGTTCTTGTAGAGGTGGCCGACCATCGTGGAGATGTTGGCCTTCAGCAGACCGGAGCCGACCGCGACCAGCAGCAGACCGACGAAGAACGCGATCTGACCGGGCAGCGCGAGCGACAGGTGGCCGGCCATGATCACGCCACCGGCGATGGCGACCGTCTTGCGGGCACCCCAGACGCGGTCGCCGAACCAGCCGCCGGGCATGGCCATGAGGTAGACCATCGCCACGTACACGGAGTAGATCGCCGTGGCCGTCGCCGCGGTGAAGCCGAGGCCGCCGCCCTGGCTGTCGGTCGCGGCGTCGACACCGCCGGAGACCAGGTACAGGACGAGAAGCGCACGCATGCCGTAGTAGGAGAACCGCTCCCACATCTCGGTCATGAACAGCGTGGCCAGGCCAACGGGGTGGCCGAGGACGGTTTTCTCGTGAGCTGCGCTCGGCGAGTCCTTCGTCAGGCTGGAAGCCATGGTCGATCCTTGCTTGCTCGGGACGCTCGGCTTCGTGAGCTGTTCAGCGCCCGGTGGGGGGTGGCCGGCACCGGCGGCGGCCGCCTCCCCCACGCCCAGGGGTCTCGTCCCCCGTGATGGGGGCGAAGGAGCAGCCGTAACCGGGATCCACGCCCTGCGCGCCTCCTCGCGCGCCGGGCCCGGCCCATAGGTCATTCACTGTCATCTGGGCCGGATCAACCGACCAGAGCAGAATTTGAGGTCTTCGGCGCGGATTTCGGCACAAAGATCCCCTGGGTAGTGCATCAGGCGTCTCGCCACCATACGACAGGACACCGCCGCATATGGAAGGACTTGAGAGATGGATCACAGGCTTTCAGGGAACCGATCCATCATGTTCGAAGGCGGATAGTAGTCAATAACCCCTGTTCGAGAGGGGTGTGCGGGCAAGGGCCTGCTTCCAGCCGCCGCGGACTACCATCACCCACATGACGCGTGTACTGCTCGCCGAGGACGACGCATCCATCTCGGAACCCCTCGCCCGCGCCCTGCGCCGGGAGGGGTACGAGGTCGAGGTCCGGGAGGACGGCCCCACCGCCCTGGACGCCGGACTCCAGGGCGGCGTCGACCTCGTCGTCCTGGACCTGGGCCTGCCCGGGATGGACGGCCTGGAAGTGGCCCGGCGGCTGCGCGCCGAAGGCCACGGCTTCCCGATCCTGGTGCTCACCGCCCGGGCCGACGAGGTCGACACGGTCGTCGGCCTCGACGCGGGCGCCGACGACTACGTCACCAAGCCCTTCCGCCTCGCCGAGCTGCTGGCCCGCGTCCGGGCCCTGCTGCGGCGCGGCGCCACCGAGGCCAGCCAGGCCCCCGCCACCCACGGCGTGCGCATCGACGTCGAATCGCACCGCGCGTGGATAGGGGAGGAGGAGCTCCAGCTCACCGCCAAGGAGTTCGACCTGCTGCGCGTCCTGGTCCGCGACGCCGGCCGCGTCGTCACCCGCGACCAGCTGATGCGCGAGGTCTGGGACACCACCTGGTGGTCCTCCACCAAGACCCTCGACATGCACATCTCCTGGCTCCGCAAGAAGCTCGGCGACGACGCCGCCAACCCCCGCTACATCGCCACCGTCCGGGGCGTCGGCTTCCGCTTCGAGAGGAGCTGACCCCCCGCCCCCCGGGGCATCGGGCATGCTCTAGGGCATGCGCCGCCGCCTCATCAACTCCACGCTCGCCGTGGTGCTCGTCGTGATCGCCGTGTTCGGGGTCTCCCTCGTCATCGTGGAGACCCGGACCATCACCAGCAGCGCCCAGGACCGCATCGGCTCCGAGGCGCTGCGGCTGCTCGGCATCGTCGAGGCGGACGTCCTGGAGCACGAGCCGGTCGACGCCGGCGCGCTCGCCGAACAGCTCGACCTCGGCACGTACGCCCGCATCACCATCCCCGGCCGGCCCGCCGTCGAGGTCGGCGACCGGATCGACGGAAGCGTCATCCGGGGCACCGCGCGCGGGGAGCAGGGCGTGCTCGTGGTGGTCGAGGAGACCCGGGACACGGTCACCAGGGAGGTAGGGCGCACGCTGGCCGTGGTCGGCGCCGTGGCGCTGCTGGCCGTCGTGGCGGCCGTACTGCTCGCCGTGCGCCAGGCCAACCGGCTGGCCTCCCCGCTCACCGACCTCGCCGAGACCGCCGAACGGCTGGGTTCCGGCGACCCGCGGCCCCGGCACAAGCGCTACGGCGTTCCCGAGCTGGACCGGGTCGCCGACGTACTGGACTCCAGCGCGGAGCGGATCGCCCGCATGCTGACCGCCGAGCGGCGCCTGGCCGCCGACGCCTCGCACCAGCTGCGCACCCCCCTCACCGCCCTGTCGATGCGGCTCGAGGAGATCACCGTCACCGACGACCTGGAGACCGTACGGGAGGAGGCGACCATCGCCCTCACCCAGGTGGAGCGGCTCACGGACGTGGTCCAGCGGCTCCTGACGAACTCCCGGGACCCCCGGACCGGCTCGGCGGTCCCCTTCGACCTGGACGAGATCGTCAAGCAGCAGCTGGAGGAGTGGCGGCCGGCCTACCGCAGCGCCGGACGGGCCGTCGTGCGCTCCGGCAAGACCGGCATGCGGGCCGTCGGCACCCCGGGGGCGGTCTCGCAGGTGCTGGCGACCCTGGTGGAGAACGCGCTCATGCACGGCGGCGGCACCGTCGCCCTGCGCACCCGCGTGACCGGCAACCAGGCCGTCATCGAGGTCACGGACGAGGGCCCCGGGGTCCCGCCCGACCTCGGCAACCGGATCTTCGAGCGGGCCATCAGCGGCCGCAACTCCACCGGCATCGGCCTGGCCGTCGCCCGCGACCTCGCCGAAGCCGACGGCGGCCGCCTGGAACTCCTCCAGGGCCGGCCGCCGGTGTTCGCGCTCTTCCTCAGCCGCACCGCCCCGGAACGCGCCGAGCCGGAGCGGACGGTCAGGTAGCCGTCAGCCCTGGTTGGCCGCGGGCTCGGGAGCGCGGGGGACGACCGGCACCTCGTGCCCGTCGCGCTGCTCGACGACCAGCGAGTGCGCGGCCGGCGTGGGCAGGGCCTTGAAGACCCAGGTCCGGTAGGACCAGAAGCGGAAGACGGTGGCCACCCCCATGCCGAGGAACTTGAAGGCGTTGTTCGCCAGCGAGCCGTCGAAGCCGAAGCCGTACGTGGCCACGTAGAGCACACCGCTCTCGATGACCATGCCGATCAGGCTGAACAGGACGAAGAGGATCATCTCGCGGCGCCGGCTGCCCAGGTCGCGGTCACGGTAGGTGAAGTAACGGAAGCCGATGTAGTTCGTGATGATCGCGACCACGATGGCTATGACGTTCGCGCGGACCGTCTGCAGGTCGGTCGTGCTCCGCAGCAGGTTGAAGACGCCGAAGTTGACGAGGACCCCCGCCCCGCCGACCGCTCCGAACTTGACGACCTCCCGGGCCAGACCGCGGAAGCGCTCGGACAGGGGTACGGCCTTCGGCGTGCTGCTCATGGATGGTCCAGTCCTGTCCGTCGTCGCCGCCCGCGGCCGCGCGTCACCCGATCTCGTCAACCCCACCATGCTAAGTGTCCCCCGCGGCGGGAGTCCGCGCCCCGGCACCCCGTGCGACGCACGGCACACGGGGCCCCGCGGCCCGGCGGCACATCCGCGCCAGGGTCACGTCCGAATGGCGGAATACCGCCGGATACCCTGGAGGCGTGACGTTTCCGGTAGTCGGCATGGTCGGCGGCGGTCAGCTCGCCCGCATGACCCACGAGGCGGGTATCCCCCTCGGCATCAGGTTCAAGATCCTCAGTGACACCCCACAGGACTCGGCGGCCCAGGTCGTGAGCGATGTCGTCATCGGCGACTATCGCGACCTGGAGACGCTGCGCGCCTTCGCGCGCGGCTGCGACGTGGTCACCTTCGACCACGAGCACGTACCCACCGAGCACCTGCGGGCCCTGGAGGCGGACGGCATTCCCGTCCGGCCGGGGCCCGACGCGTTGGTCCACGCCCAGGACAAGGGGGTGATGCGCGCCAGGCTCGACGAGATCGGCGCGCCCAGCCCCCGCCACCGGATCGTCAGCGATCCGGCGGACGCGGCGGCCTTCGCGCGGGAGGTCGGCGGGTTCCCCGTCATCCTCAAGACGGTGCGCGGCGGGTACGACGGCAAGGGCGTGTGGTTCGTCCGCACCCCCGAGGACGCGGAGGCCCCCTTCAAGGCGGGCGTCCCGGTCCTCGCCGAGGAGAAGGTGGACTACGTCCGCGAGCTCGCGGCCAACATCGTCCGCTCCCCGCACGGCCAGGCGGTGGCCTACCCCGTCGTCGAGTCCATCCAGGTGGACGGCGTCTGCGACACGGTGATCGCCCCCGCCCCGGGCCTCTCCGAAGCCCTCGCCGGCGAGGCGCAGGCCCTGGCGCTGCGCATCGCGCGGGAACTCGACGTGACCGGCCACCTCGCCGTGGAACTGTTCGAGACCACCGACGGCCGCATCCTCGTCAACGAACTGGCCATGCGCCCGCACAACAGCGGCCACTGGACCATGGACGGCGCGGTCACCTCCCAGTTCGCCAACCACGTCCGCGCGGTCCTGGACCTCCCCCTGGGCGACCCGCGCCCCCGCGCCCGCTGGACGGTCATGGCGAACGTGCTCGGCGGGGACTACCCCGACATGTACGCGGCCTACCTGCACTGCATGGCCCACGACCCGCAGGTGAAGATCCACATGTACGGCAAGGACGTGAAACCGGGCCGCAAGGTCGGCCACGTCAACACCTACGGCGACGACCTGGACGATGTGCTGGAGCGCGCACGTCACGCAGCCGGCTACCTCAGAGGAACGATCACCGAATGAGCACCTCCCCCGTCGTAGGCATCGTCATGGGCTCGGACTCCGACTGGCCGGTCATGGAGGCCGCCGCCCAGGCGCTGGCCGAGTTCGAGGTCCCCTACGAGGTCGACGTCGTCTCCGCCCACCGCATGCCGC
Organism: Streptomyces sp. NPDC034086; assembly: GCF_055575515.1. NCBI lineage: Bacteria > Bacillati > Actinomycetota > Actinomycetes > Kitasatosporales > Streptomycetaceae > Streptomyces > Streptomyces sp. NPDC034086. The sequence continues at coordinate 204,799 of NZ_JBVISM010000010.1, forward strand.
GCGAGATGGTCGCGTACGGCGAGCAGGCCGCCGACCGCGGCCTGAAGGCGATCATCGCGGGCGCGGGCGGAGCCGCCCACCTGCCCGGGATGCTCGCCTCCGTCACCCCGCTGCCCGTCATCGGCGTGCCGGTCCCGCTGAAGTACCTCGACGGCATGGACTCCCTCCTGTCGATCGTCCAGATGCCCGCCGGGGTCCCCGTCGCCACCGTCTCCGTCGCCGGCGCGCGCAACGCGGGCCTGCTCGCCGTACGGATGCTGGCCGCGCACGACCCGGAGCTGCTGGGCCGGATGCGGGACTTCCAGCAGGAGCTGAACGACCAGGCCACCGAGAAGGGCAAGCGGCTGCGCACCAAGGTCGCGGGCGCGGACTCCTTCGGGTTCGGCAAGTGAGCACGGCGGACCTGCTCGCGCGGGCCCGGGAGCTGCTCGCCGAGTACCCGGTCGTCGACGGGCACAACGACCTGCCCTGGGCGCTGCGCCAGCAGGTCCGCTACGACCTCGACCAGCGGGACATCGCCGGCGACCAGTCCGGCCACCTGCACACCGACCTCCCCCGGCTGCGCGCCGGCGGGGTCGGCGCGCAGTTCTGGTCCGTCTACGTCCGCTCCGACTACAGCGGCGACGAGGCGGTCAGCGCCACCCTGGAGCAGATCGACGCCGTCGACCAGCTCATCGCCCGGTACCCCGGATCACTGGTGCGCGCGCTGACCGCGGACGACATGGAGGCGGCCCGCGCCGACGGCCGGATCGCCTCGCTGATGGGCGCCGAGGGCGGCCACTCCATCAACAACTCGCTCGCCACCCTGCGCGCCCTGCACCGGCTGGGCGTGCGGTACATGACGCTCACCCACAACGACACCATCGACTGGGCGGACTCGGCGACCGACGAACCCCGCCACGGCGGCCTCACCGACTTCGGCCGCGAGGTCGTACGCGAGATGAACCGCATCGGCATGCTCGTGGACCTCTCGCACGTCGCCGCCACGACGATGCGCGACGCCCTCGACACCTCCCGGGCGCCGGTGATCTTCTCGCACTCCTCGGCGCGCGCGGTCTGCGACCACCCGCGCAACGTCCCCGACGACGTGCTGGAACGGCTGCCCGCCAACGGAGGGGTGGCCATGGCCACCTTCGTGCCGAAGTTCATCCTCCCCGAGGCCGTCGAGTGGACGCTTGCCGCGGACGAGAACCTGCGCGCGCACGGCTTCCACCACCTCGACACCACCCCCGAGGCGATGGCCCTGCACCGCGCGTTCGAAGCGGGACGCCCGCGCCCGGTGGCCACCGCCGCCACCGTCGCCGACCACCTGGACCACATGCGCGAGGTGGCGGGCGTCGACCACATCGGCATCGGCGGGGACTACGACGGCACCGCCTTCACCCCGGCCGGGCTGGACGACGTGTCGGGCTACCCGAACCTGATCGCCGAACTGCTCGGGCGCGGCTGGTCCCGGACCGACCTGGCGAAGCTGACCTGGACCAACGCGGTACGGGTCCTGCGCGACGCGGAATCGGCCGCCCGGGAGCTCTCGGCGGCCCGGGGCCCGTCCAACGCCTGCCTCTGACGCCCCGGCGGCCGCGACCGGGGCCGGGCCGAACACCGGACCCGGCCCCCGGGGCCGCCCCGGCCCGGGCGCCGGCCCGGGCCCCGGTCCGGGGCCCCCGGTCCGGGCCGTGATCGCCCCCGAGCCCGCCCCGGACCGGGTCACCACCCGAACGCCACATCCGCCGGGCGGCCCCGGCGCCCCACGTGTCACCGTGGCACCATCTTCTCTCCCTGCTGCCGCCGAGACCGGAGCCAACGCCATGGCCGACCTGCAGGATGAACCCCACTCCGTGGGCGTCGGAGCCGAAGACGTCCCCGCCCCCGCCGGCGACGCCCTGGACCGGGCGGCCGCGCTGCTCGCGGACCACCCCGTCGCCGACGGGTGCAACACCCTCGTGTGGACCCTGCGCCAGAGCCCGTACCACGACATCGACACCCCGGACACCGGAGTCGACACCGACATCCCCCGGCTGCGCGCCGGAGGGGTCGGCGCCCAGTTCTGGACGCTGCTCGTGCCCCCGGGGCCCGCCCGCGAGGACGCCGCCGCCGACCAGGTCGTCTCCGACACCCTCGAACAGATCGACGTGGCCCGGTCCGTGATGCGCCGCTACGCCGACAGCCTGTGCCTCGCGCTCACCGCCGACGACATGGCCGACGCCCGCAACCGGGGCCGGATCGCCTCGTTCCTGGGACCCGTCCCCGGCAGCACCCTCACCGATTCCCTCGGCGCGCTGCGGGCCTTCCACGCGCTGGGCGTCCGCATCCTCGCGCCCGCGGGCGCCCCCTGGGCCGAGGAGGGCCTGACGGCCTTCGGCCACGAGGTGGTCAAAGAGGTCAACCGGCTGGCGATGCTGCTCGACCTGACGGGCTGCACCCCGGCCGCGGCCTGCCAGCTCGCCGCGGCGTCCAAGGCACCGGTCATCATCTCGAACACCGGCGCGGCCGCCCTCAACCCGCACCCCGGGAACGTCACCGACGAGGTACTGCTCGCCCTGCGGGCCGCGAACGGCCTGGCGATGGTCACCTTCGACGCCGCCCGGACCGGGGACTCCCTGCACGCGGTCGCCGACCACCTGGAGCACGTACGGGCGATCGCGGGCCCCGAGGGCGTCGGACTCGGCGCGTCCTTCGGCGCCGAGCGGGGCGGCCCCCGCCCCGCCGGCCTCACCGACCCCTCGGGCTACCCGCACCTGATCGCGGAACTGCTGGAGCGGGGCTGGCCGGAAGCCGACATCGCCCTGCTCACCTGGGGCAACGCCCAACGCGTCCTGCGCGACGCGGAGTTCACGGCCCGCGCCGCACAGCACCGCAGGACGGTCCCCTAGGCGGAACGGGCGGCCAGGGCCCCTTCCGGCAGGACGGTCGCCCTCCACAGCCGGACCCCGGACCACACGGTGGCGCAGAGCAGCAGGCCGTTGCGCGCGCACAGCAGCACCGTGCCGAGCGTGGTGGTGGCGAGGACGTCCGTGCCGTACAGGACCGGGAAGACCAGCGTGGTCAGCGGGTTGGCGGCGACCAGCAGCCAGGCGACCGGACGCTGGGTGGTGTGCGTGGAGGTCAGGCAGACGGCGGCCAGACCGAGCAGCCAGATCATGTACTGCGGGCTGATGACACGGCTGGTGACGGTGAAGACCAGGATCGCGAACAGCGCGGCGTCGAAGGGCGTCGCGCTCGACCAGCGGTTGGCCCTCACCCGCCACAGCAGGAGCAGCAGGAACCCGGCCACCGTCAGGGCGAGCGAGGCCCGCGCGATGCCCGGCACGTACGGGCCGACGTACTCGAAGGCGCCGTACTGGTAGTCGATCTCCCCGGGCCACAGGCCCAGGAGGCGGGCCGCCATCAGCACCGATCCGCCGAGGGACTCGATCTGCACCCCGCGGTCGCCCTGGTTGCCGAGGAAGCCGAACGTGTCGCGGAACAGCGCCGCGAAGACGGCGAGCAGCGCCGCGCAGGACAGCGCCGCGGCGACGACCGCCTCCCGCGTCGACCTGCCGCGGGGGGTGCCGAGCAGGGTCAGCAGCGGCCACACCTTGACCATCGCGCCGATGCCGGCGATGACCCCGCCGAGCACGGGGCGGCGCCCCAGGGCGAGCAGCGCGAAGACCGCGAGCAGGGTGACCTGGATGTCGTAGCGGGCGAACGGGGTCGCCATCATCATCGGGAGGGTCACCAGCCACAGCAGGGCCCCGGCCATGCTGCCGTCGCTGCGGCGCGCGGCCCGGACGAGACCCAGCAGGACCACCCCGTCGCACAGCACCGTCAGGGCGACGAAGGCCTGGAAGTAGGTGAGGAACGGCAGCAGGTCGGGGGAGAGGAAGACCGCCGCGGCCGCCGGCGGGTACTGCCACATGATGTCGTCCTGCGGCAGCGTCCACGTGACGAGGACGTCGTACCAGTTGTGGTAGGTCGCGGTGACCTCCACCCGTACGACGTTCGAGCTGAAGAAGTCGTTGACGAGCATCCACAGCATCGCCGCCCGGCTGGCCAGCCAGAAGCCGGCGATGCCGAGCAGGGCGCCGCGTCCGCGCAGGGCCGCTTCGAAGGATCCCCGCCGGTGGTGCGCGGCGGGCGTCGCCGTCGCGGACGCGGTGAGGCCGGCCGGGGGGCTGCTGGTCGTGGACATCGGCGCGAAGTCTACCCAGCCGCCCGCACGCCTCCCCGGCCGAGGCCCTCGGCACCGGGCGACCCCGCACGCCCCGCCGGACCGCCCGCCGCCCGGTACGCCTCAGGCCTGAGGGCGCCCCATCGCCCGGTACGTCCAGCCGGCCGCGCGCCAGCGCACCGGGTCGAGCGCGTTGCGCCCGTCGAGGACGAGGCGGTCGGTCACCACCGAGCCGAGCGCGGCGGGATCCAGCTCGCGGAACTCCCGCCACTCGGTGAGGTGCAGGACGACCTCGGCGCCGCGGGCCGCCTCGAGCGCGGAGTCGGCGTAGCCGAGGGTGGGGAAGACGCGGCGGGCGTTGGTCATGCCCTTGGGGTCGTACACGGTGACCTGGCCGCCCTGGAGGTGGATCTGCCCGGCGACGTTGAGCGCCGGGGAGTCGCGGACGTCGTCGGAGTCGGGCTTGAAGGTGGCGCCGAGGACGGCGACCCGCTTGCCGAGGAAGGAGCCGCCGACGGCCTCCCGCGCCAGCTCGACCATGTGGCCGCGGCGGCGCATGTTGATGGAGTCGACCTCCCTCAGGAAGGTCAGCGCCTGGTCGGCGCCCAGCTCGCCGGCGCGGGCCATGAAGGCGCGGATGTCCTTGGGCAGGCAGCCGCCGCCGAAACCGATGCCGGCGCGCAGGAACTTCGAACCGATCCGCTCGTCGTGGCCGATGGCCTCCGCCAGCTTCACCACGTCACCGCCGGCGGCCTCGCAGACCTCCGCCATGGCGTTGATGAAGGAGATCTTGGTCGCCAGGAACGAGTTGGCGGCGGTCTTCACCAGCTCCGCGGTCGGGAAGTCGGTGACCACCAGCGGGGTGCCCTCGGACATCGGGGTCTCGTACACCTCGCGCAGCAGCTTCTCGCCGCGCTCGCCCCGGACGCCGATGACGATCCGGTCCGGGTGCAGGGTGTCCTGCACGGCGAAGCCCTCGCGCAGGAACTCGGGGTTCCACGCCAGCTCCACGTCCGCACCCGCCGGGGCCAGCGCCGCCAGCTTCGCGGCGAGCCGGTCCGCGGAGCCCACCGGCACCGTCGACTTGCCGACCACCAGCGCGGAGCGGGTCAGGTGCGGAGCCAGCGACTCCAGCGCCGAGTCCACGTACGACATGTCGCAGGCGTACTCACCGTGCTTCTGCGGGGTGTTCACGCAGACGAAGTGGACGTCGCCGAACTCCCCCACCTCCTCCCACGACTGCGTGAACCGCAGCCGCCCGGTGGATCCCGGCAGCCCCGCCACGTGCCGCGCGAGCAGCTCCTCCAGCCCCGGCTCGTACATGGGGACGCGGCCGGCGGCCAGCATCTCGATCTTCTCCGGGACCACGTCCAGTCCCAGCACCTCGAAGCCGAGCTCCGCCATGGCCGCGGCGTGGGTGGCGCCGAGGTAGCCGGTGCCGATCACGGTGATCTTCAGGGGGGCCATGGATGCTCCAGAGGTGCGGGGCCGTTTGCGGCCCCGAGCATAGTCGGGCCGGTCCGCGGGGACGTTCCCCCGAGGAACCGGCTGTCACGCAGCTCACGTACGTGCCGCATATCGCTGCGCGGGCGCCGGGAACTAGAATTTGGGTTACTTAACGGTAGTTAGCATCCCGCGCCAAGGGCACCCCAGCGACACACCGCTGCCGGTGTCCCACGGCGCGTCACCCTGGGGAGTGAGAGATCTTGGCGGGTTCTGCCGACTTCGACCTGTACCGCCCGGCCGAGGAGCACGACATGCTCCGCGAGTCGGTCCGCGCGCTCTGCGAGGCGAAGATCCTCCCGTTCGCGGCCGCGGTCGACGAGGAGGCCCGATTCCCGCAGGAGGCCCTCGACGCCCTGGTCGCCAACGACCTGCACGCCGTGCACGTGCCCGAGACCTACGGCGGCGCCGGCGCCGACGCCCTGGCCACCGTCATCGTGATCGAGGAAGTGGCCCGCGTCTGCGCCTCCTCCTCCCTCATCCCGGCCGTGAACAAGCTCGGCTCGCTCCCGGTGATCCTCTCCGGTTCCGAGGAGCTCAAGGCCAAGTACCTCGGCCCGCTCGCCAAGGGCGACGCGATGTTCTCGTACTGCCTCTCCGAGCCCGACGCGGGCTCCGACGCGGCCGGCATGAAGACCCGCGCGGTGCGCGACGGCGACTTCTGGGTCCTCAACGGGGTCAAGCGCTGGATCACCAACGCCGGTGTCTCCGACTACTACACGGTCATGGCCGTCACCGACCCGGAGAAGCGCTCCAAGGGCATCTCGGCCTTCGTGGTCGAAAAGTCCGACGAGGGCGTCTCCTTCGGCGCCCCGGAGAAGAAGCTCGGCATCAAGGGCTCCCCGACGCGCGAGGTCTACCTCGACAACGTCCGCATCCCGGCCGACCGCATGATCGGCGCCGAGGGCACCGGCTTCGCCACCGCGATGAAGACCCTCGACCACACCCGCATCACCATCGCCGCCCAGGCCCTCGGCATCGCCCAGGGCGCCCTGGACTACGCCAAGGGCTACGTCCAGGAGCGCAAGCAGTTCGGCAAGCCGATCGGCGACTTCCAGGGCGTCCAGTTCATGCTCGCGGACATGGCCATGAAGATCGAGGCCGCCCGCCAGCTGACCTACGCGGCCGCCGCCAAGTCGGAACGCGTCGACGGCGACCTGACCTTCTTCGGCGCCGCGGCCAAGTGCTTCGCCTCCGACGTCGCGATGGAGGTCACCACGGACGCCGTCCAGCTCCTCGGCGGCTACGGCTACACCCGCGACTACCCGGTCGAGCGCATGATGCGCGACGCGAAGATCACGCAGATTTATGAAGGCACGAACCAGGTCCAGCGCATCGTGATGGCCAGGAACCTGCCGTAACACCGCCCGGCCCGCAGGCGTGTGAAAGGCCCCCGCGTCCGCCGGGGGCCTTTCCGCATGCCCCTTCCTTTGTAACGATTCCGATCCAGCGGGCCGCTCCCGCCGGTGCCCGCGCCCACGGCAGGGCCTTCCGCGCCGCGCGCCGGGACGCCGGCCGGCCGCGCGGCGGCCCCACGGACGTCCCGGACGGGGTTCCGGCGGTGAGCAGCGGCTCCGCCGCCCCGGCGGCGTACGCCGCTCCTACAGAGGGGACGGCGGGACGCCCCGCATGCGCAGAGTGAGGAACCCGCCGTAACCGGAACGTTGCCGGAGGCGGCCCGCACGGCCCGCCTCCGGGCTTCGCACCGCCCGGGATGGGCTAACTTTGAAGCTTCGTACGCCCGAACCGGTTGGGGAGAGAACAAAATGACGGAAGCGATCCTGCTGGTCGGCGGGCAGGGGACGCGACTGCGCCCCGTGACGGTGAACACCCCCAAGCCGATGGTTCCGGCAGCGGGCGTCCCGTTCCTCGCCCACCAGATAGCCAGGGCCGCAGCCGCCGGTGTCACGCACATCGTGATGGCCACCTGCTACCTCGCCGAGGTCTTCGAGCCGTACTTCGGCGACGGTTCCGCCTTCGGCATCACCCTCGAGTACGTCGTCGAGGACGAGCCGCTGGGTACGGGCGGCGCCATCCGCAACGCCGCCGAGCGTCTGACGGGCGGTCCGGACTCCCCGGTCCTCGTGTTCAACGGCGACATCCTCACCGGTCTCGACATCGCCGGCCTGGTCGAGTCCCACCGGGCGGCCGACGCCGACGTCTCCCTGCACCTCGTGCGCGTCGAGGACCCGCGCGCCTTCGGCCTGGTCCCCACCGACGCCGACGGGCGGGTGCTGGCCTTCACCGAGAAGCCGGAGACGCCCGAGGAGATCATCACCGACCAGATCAACGCCGGCTGCTACGTCTTCCGCCGCAGCGTGATCGACTCCATCCCGGCCGGCCGTCCGGTGTCCGTCGAGCGCGAGACCTTCCCCGGTCTGCTCGCCTCCGGTGCCAGGCTCCACGGCGTCACCGAGGACACCTACTGGCTGGACCTCGGCAAGCCCGAGTCCTTCGTCCAGGCCTCCGCCGACCTCGTGCGCGGCGTCGTGGCCTCCCCGGCCGTCCCCGGGCCGCGCGGCGAGGCCCTCGTGCTCCCCGGCGCCGAGGTGGCGGAAGGCGCCAAACTGTCGGGCGGTACCGTTGTGGGTGCCGGCGCCCGGATCGAATCGGGTGCTGTCGTCCAGGGCTCCATCGTGCTGGACGGCGCGATCCTCGGCGCGGACACGGTGGTGAGCGCCAGCCTCATCGGCGCGGGCGCTTCGGTGGGTACGCGCACGGTCGTGACGGGCGCGGTCATCGGCGACGGTGCCGTCGTGGGGGCTGACAACGAACTTCGCGCAGGGGTGCGGGTGTGGTGCGAGGCTGAACTGCCCGACGCCGCCGTCCGCTTCTCCTCCGACCGGTGACCAACTTCAGTGAGGCACAACCTGTGATAGGCGAGCAGCAGACTCCCCCCGCGACGGACGTCGCAACCACGAAGCTCCCCGACGCCTGGGCGGACACGCCGCTCACCGTGGTCATGCCCACCTACAACGAGGCGGGCAACCTGCCGGGCATGGTGGAGCTGCTCATGGGTCTCGAGCAGCCGGGCCTGCGGCTGCTGGTCGTCGACGACTCCTCGCCCGACGGCACCGGCAAGATCGCCGACGAGCTCGCCGAGGGCTTCGTCACCGAGGACGGCAAGCCCCGCATGTCGGTCCTGCACCGCACCGCCAAGGACGGCCTCGGCCGTGCCTACGCGGCCGGTATGGCCAAGGCCGTCGAGGACGGCGCCGAGTACGTGCTCCAGATGGACGCGGACGGCTCCCACCCCGCCGGCAAGATCGCCGAGATGCTGGGCGTCGCCCGCTCCACCGGCGCCGGTCTCGTCGTCGGCTCCCGCTACGTGCCGGGCGGCACCCTCTCCGACGCCTGGGGCGCGCACCGCAAGCTGCTCTCCCGCTGGGCCAACGCGTACGCGAGCACCATCCTCGGCACCCGGGTCCGCGACATCACCGGCGGCTTCAACCTGTGGAGCGCCGCCGCGCTGAAGGCGATCGACCTGGCGTCGATCGGCAGCGCCGGCTACAGCTTCCAGGTGGAGATGAAGTACAAGGCCCTGCGCCGCGGCTTCCGGGTGATGGAGGTCCCGATCCACTTCGAGGACCGCACCGTCGGCGAGTCCAAGATGAACCTGGCCGTCCAGCTGGAGTCCATCGCCATGCCGTGGAAGCTCCGCGCCCGCGCCGGCAAGTAGCGGCACGCGAGGAGGAGGGGCGCCCCCGACGGGGCGCCCCTCCTCCTTTTCGTCCGCGGGCCCTCAGCGGCCGGCTCACTGGCCCCTGACGGTCACCTTCTGGTCGTTCTGGATCTCCTTGACCAGCTGCTGCACCTTCGCCTTGTCCCAGACGAGGTTGCCGCCCCGCTGGCCGGAGATCGGCATGTTCATCGACACGCCGTCACCGCCGCTGATGCCCTTCATCGCGAAGAACATCTGCCCCATGTCCCACAGTCCCATGTCCTTGTCCACGATCAGCGTGTCCAGGCCGGCGCCCAGGACGGGGTAGAGGGAGAAGGGGTTGAGGACCGTGCCCGGGGTAGCGGCCTGGCTCGCGAGCGCGGAGAGGAACTTCTGCTGGTTCTTCGTCCGCTGGAGGTCCGACTCGGCGAAGGCGTACCGGGTGCGCACGAAGGCCAGGGACTGCTCGCCGTTCAGGGTCTGGCGGCCCGCCTTGAAGTCGGCACCCGACTTCTCGTCCTTGAAGCCCTGTTCGATGTCGAGCTCCACCCCGCCGAGCGCGTCCACGATGTTCGCGAAACCGGCGAAGCCGATCTCGGCGTAGTGGTCGATGCGCAGGCCGGTGTTGAACTCCACCGTCCGCACCAGCAGCTCGGGCCCGTCCTCCGCGTACGCGGCGTTCAGCTTGACCCGGCGGCCCTGCGAGGGGAACTTCTTGCCCGACTGGGAGCCGACGAACGAGGGGATCTCCACGTCCGAGTCACGGGGCAGGGAGATCATCGTGTTCCCGCTGGAGCACTTCGCCAGGATCATCATCGAGTCGGTCCGCTTGCCGTCGGCGGAGCCCGTGTGGAGCTTCTTCTTCTCCTCGTCGGACATCCCCTCGCGGCTGTCGGAGCCCACGATCAGATACGTGGTGCAGTCGCCCTCCTTCGGGCGCTCGATGACCTTCGACAGGTCGACCTCGCGGCGGACCTGGGAGTCCGCCCAGAAGTAGGTGCCGATCCCGGTCACGAGCAGGACGGAGACCACCGCGATCGAGCCGATCTTGATCCGCCTGCGCCAGTCCGGGGCGGGCCCCTGCGGACGGCCGGGGCCGCCCGGCGGACGCTGTCCCGGGCCGCCGGGACCGGCGGGGCGGCCGTAGACCTGCCCGGTGTTGTACCCGCTGTCGTACGCGGCGTCGGGGCCCTGGGCCTGCCGCGGCGGCACCGCGCGCCCCGGGCGGCCGCCCGGCGGCGGGGCCTGCGGCGGGACGGGGGGCCGTGCCGGGCGCTGCGGCGGCTGGGCCGGCCGCTGCGGCTGCCGCTGCTGGGGCTGCCGCTGGACGTGGCGCATCCGCTGCGCCCCCTCCGGCTGCGGCTGCCCGCTGCCGCGCCCGTACCCGTCATCGCGGCGGCCTCGCGCGTCGCGCTCGCCGTTCCACCCGTCCCAGTCACTCATGCCGACAAGGATGCCTGGCCGGGAGTGCCGCACGACACCCCGGGCCGGTCTTCGTACCGGGGCTGTTGCACAGCTGATGCCTCCGGGACGCACTTAAGGTGGCTGTATGACACAGATACCGGAGGCACCCGAGGGCAAGCCGATCTCGGCGTCCCGGACCACCCTCAGCCACATCATGACCGCCAACGACACCAACCTCCTGGGCACCGTCCACGGCGGGGTGATCATGAAGCTGGTGGACGACGCGGCGGGCGCCGTGGCCGGACGCCACTCCGGCGGGCCCGCCGTCACCGCGTCCATGGACGAGATGGCCTTCCTGGCCCCCGTCCGCGTCGGCGACCTGGTGCACGTCCGGGCGCAGGTCAACTGGACGGGCCGCTCCTCGATGGAGATCGGCGTACGGGTCCTCGCGGAGCGGTGGAACGAGTCCACCCCCGCCACCCAGGTCGGCAGCGCCTACCTCGTCTTCACGGCGGTGGACTCCGACGGCAAGCCCCGCCAGGTCCCTCCCGTGATCCCGGAGACCGAGCAGGACGAGCGCCGCTACCAGGAGGCCCAGATCCGCCGCACCCACCGGCTCGCCCGCCGCCAGGCCATCACCGAACTGCGCGCACGCAGGGCGGCCGAGGGGCTCGACGACTGACGTCCGGCCGGGCGGCGGCCACTGAACGGCCATCAGGGGCGGCGCCCGGGCCCGGACACCCCCTAGAGTGTCGGGCGACGGCCGGGGGGACGTCGGATTCCCCGCCGGACACTTCGTGGAGCTGTTCCCCTCATGACGACGCCTGCCACACAAGTCCCCGCACTGCTCGGTGCCATACCGCAGCAGAAGGAACAGAAGGGCGAGAGCCGTGCGCGCCGCCCGCGCCTGTACGTCCTGGACGCGTTGCGCCTCATGGCCGCGCTGGCCGTGGTGGCCTTCCACTGGACCGGCGTCAACCTCCACCCGGAGGTGTGGGGACGCAAACCCGAGGCGCTGATGCCCACCGTCAGCGGCATCACCGCCTACGGCTGGATGGGAGTCCAGCTCTTCTTCCTGATCAGCGGTTTCGTCATCTGCATGTCGTGCTGGGGGCGTTCCCCGCGGGAGTACTTCATCTCCCGCGTCGTGCGGCTCTACCCCGGCTACTGGTTCGCCGTCATCGCCACCGCCCTCGTGGTGAACTTCGCCGCCACGGTGCGGGCCTCCCGCAAGCCCCTGGGCTTCAGCGACCTGCTGGCCAACCTCACGATGCTGCAGAAGCCCCTGTGGGTGCCCGACGCGGACGGCGTCTACTGGACCCTGTGGGTCGAGCTCCGCTTCTACCTGCTCTTCGCGGTCGTCGCCGTCATGGGCCTCACCTACCGCCGGGTCCTGGCGTTCTGCGGGATCTGGACGATCCTGGCCGTGATCGCCCCGTACACCCAGCTCGGCCTGATGGACCTGCTGTTCCTGCCGAACGACGCCCCGTACTTCATCGCGGGCGTGGCCATGTACCTGATCTACCGGTTCGGCGCGAACCCGCTGCTGATCGCGGTCGTCGCCTTCTCGTGGCTCATCGCGCAGAACCGGCTGCACGTCACCGTGGGGGCCTACCGGCACGAGGTGGGTCACGCCCTGTCGTGGCCGGTCGCCGCCACCGTCACGGCCGTGTTCTTCCTGGTGATGCTGGCCGCCGCGACCGGTGTCTTCAACCGGATCCAGTGGAAGTGGCTCACGGTCGCCGGAGCCCTCACCTACCCCCTGTACCTGCTCCACCAGGAAATCGGCTGGGCGCTGATCCGGTGGGGCCGCGACCACGGGCTGGCGCCGTTCCCCCTGCTGGCGCTGTGCCTGACGGCGATCCTGCTGCTCTCCTGGCTGGTCCACCGTTTCGTCGAACGCCCCGGATCGGCATGGCTCAAGCGGATGCTGGAGAGCGGCACGTTCTCGCTGCCGAGGACGGACCCGGCGGTCCGGTCCCGCTGACGGCGCCCGCCGGGGCCCGGAGGGGAATTGGGTGGGGTCCCGGGCCGCGACGTACCCTGTGACGTCGAGCGCGGCCCGGAACGTTCCTTCGCCGACGCCACCCCCCTCAGCCGATCCGATGGATCCGGAAGGTACGAGCATGACCAGCAGCAGTACGGCGACCGAGGCCGCGGCAGGCTCCGGCCGGTCCGTGCCGGACGGGGGCACGAGCGGCCGTGAGGTCCCGCGCGCCGCCCTCCCGGCCCGCTACGACTGGCTGTGGGCCGCCCTGCTGACCCTTGCCGTCGGTGTCTTCGGGAGCGGGCGCGCGCAGCCCTGGAGGGACGAGCTGGCCAGCTGGAACGCCGCCACGCGCGGCACCGGCGAGCTGGTCGACATGCTGGGCCACGTGGACGCCGTCTCGGGCTTCTACTACCTGCTGCTGCACGGCTGGACCTCCGTCTTCGGGGATTCGGTCGAGATGCTCAGGCTGCCGTCGGCGCTGGCCATGGCCGGTGCCGCCGCCTTCGCCGTGCTGACGGCCCGTACGCTCTTCGACCGCCGGACGGCCGTGTTCGCCGGTCTGCTGTTCGCGTTCGTGCCGGCGGTCTCCCGGTACGGCCAGGAGGCGCGGTCGTACGCCTTCGTCGTGCTGGCGGTCAGCGCCGCGACCTGGCTGCTGCTGCGGGCGCTGGAGCGGCCGGCCCCGCGGCGCTGGGCGCCGTACGCCGTCGCGGTGTCGGCGGCCGGGCTGTTCCACGTGGTGTCGCTGCTCTTCCTGCTGCCGCACGCCCTGATCGTGCTGCTGCGCTGGTGGCAGGACCGCCGGGGGCGCACCGTGATCGCGTTCGCGGTGACGGCGGCGGTCGCCCTGGTCCCGGTGGTCCCGCTGGTGCTGCTGGGGCAGCGCCAGGTGGGCCGCCAGATCAGCTGGATCAAGACCCCGCACCTGCGGAGCGTCGCCGACCTCTGGAGCAACCTCTTCGGTTCCCCGATGATCGGCCTCGCCATCGCCGCGGTGGCGCTGCTCCCGCTCGCCTGGAGCCGGGGCCGGCGTCCCGCGGTGGAGCTCCTGCTGACCGGGGCGGCCCCGATCGGGGCCGCCTGGGTGGTCTCGCAGGGCAGCACCTCGTACTTCATGGACCGCTACCTGCTCTTCACCCTGCCCGCCTGGGTGGTGCTGGCGGCCGCCGGGCTGGCCGCGCTGCGGCCGTCGCGGGCCGGCTCGCTCGCCCTGGCCGCGCTGATCCTGCTCGGCCTTCCTGACCAGCGCCAGATGCGGACCGAGTGGGCCAGGGTCGGCCTGGACGGCGAGGCCGCGGCGCGGGTCATCGCCCAGGGCTACCGGCCGGGGGACGGGTTCGTGCCGGTGCGCGGCGCGGACCGCGTGTTCATGATCGACTTCCAGGTGGAGTACTTCCTGCCGCAGCGCGTCCAGCTGAAGGACGTCTTCGCGGAGCGCTCGGCGCTGGCGAGCGACGACCTCTTCCCGCGGGAGTGCGCCCAGCCCGTGCGGTGCCTCGGCTCCACCCAGCGGGTGTGGGTGGTGACCTGGAGCGGCACGAAGAACCCGTACCACAAGCTCCCCGACGACCAGGCCGAGGCCCTGGAGCGCCACTACCGGGTGGCCGAGAGCAAGACGGTGCGCGGCCTGAGCGTCTCCCTGCTGGAACGCGTCCGCTGACCGCGGCGGGACCTCAGGGGCCGCACACCACCTGGTCTCCGGTGACCGCCCGCGCCTCCCCGCCCTGGTAGGGGTCCTCGCCGCGCACCGGCACCACCTTGCGGTAGTCCGAGCCGGCCGTCACCAGCACCGTGCGGCCCTGCCCGGCGACGGCGCGCAGCACGCTGCCCGGCAGTGCCGCCGCCACGGTGCGGGCGGAGCGGTCCCAGCGCGGGTCGTACGCGATCACCGTGCGCCGGACGTCGCGGCTGGCGGCGTTGCCCGGTGCGCGGGTGGTGTCGAAGCCGGTGGCGCGCAGGGCCTCGTCCACCCGGCCGCCGAGCCCGTCGATCCGCGTCCCGTTCTCCACCTGGACCCGGACCTGCTGCGGGGGCACGTCCACCGGCACGGCGGCGGGCCGCTGCTGTCCGCCGACCCGGCCGGGCCGGGCCGGGGCGAGCGGCCGGTCCTGGCGCAGCGACTCGAAGAGCCGGGCGGCCTTCGGCCCGTCCCACTTGACCGTCGAGCCGATGCCCTTGACCGGGTACGAGGGGTTCCCGACCGGTACCGAGGCGAACTCGGACGAGGCGGGCGTGAAGTCCCGCATGGCCTGCCCCAGGGCCAGCAGCTGCTCCGAACCGAAGCCCCGGTCGGCGCGGACCGAACCCAGCAGGGTGGAGCTGAGCTCCTTGAACTTCACCGGGTTCAGCAGCACCCCGCCCCCGGTCGCCTGTTTGATCAGGGCCGCGACGAAGCGCTGCTGGCGCTGCATGCGGCCCAGGTCGGAGGCTCCGTCGACATGGCGGGAGCGCACGTACTGCAGGGCCTGGCCGCCGGTGAGCCGGTGACTGCCGGGCGGCAGTTCCAGACCGGTGTTCCGGTCGCGCAGGGCCTTGGCGGTGCAGATCTCCACTCCGCCCATCGCGTCGACGGTCTTCATGAAGCTGGTGAAGTCGACCTCCAGATAGTGGTCGATCTTGACCCGGGTCATGTTCTCCACGGTGCGCACGGTCAGGTTCGGCCCGCCCTCCGCGTAGGCCGCGTTGAGTTTGACGGGGTGCGGCCGGTGCGGCCTTCCGGTGACGGGGTCGCGGTGCGCGGGCAGCTCGGCGTAGCTGTCCCGGGGCAGGCTGACCACGCTGGCCCGTTCCCGGTCGGCGGACAGGTGCACCAGCATGATGGTGTCCGTGCAGTGGCAGGGCGCGCCGCCGAGCCGGTACGCGCGCTTGTCCTCGGGGCCGATCCCGTCGCGGCCGTCGGTGCCGACGAGCAGGAAGTTCAGTCCGTGCCCGGCCTGCGGGCGGTTCTTCATGTCCTTGAAGGGGTCGACCCGTTCGATCCCGGTGTCCAGGCCCGTCATCACGGCGTGCCCCACGGCCCCCGACCCCAGGACCAGCAGCGACAGCCCGGCCGCGATCCGCACCCCCCACCGGGGACGGCCGTCCCGGTGCCGGCCCCGAGGGCCGCCGCTCCGCGCACGCCGCGGCCGGGAGGGCCTGGCGGCTGGGGTGGGACGGTGCGGCTGGGGCACGGTGGACACCTCCGCGGGGACAGCACGGGGACGGAGCCGGCGGTTCGATCACGGTGCGGACCGGCCGGCACATCGGGCGGATTCGTCAGAACAGTAGGCCCATACGATCAGCCGCTGTCCGTACCGCTCGTCCGCCGCGCAGCCGTTTCCCCCGTACGCGGTAACGCGACACGCTACCCGCCGGGACCGCTCGCGGGTCCGACGCGCGCGAAGGGGTGACCCGGTCCGTACGGGACCGGGTCACCCCTTCACGTCCGGCCGGGCCCGCTCACCAGCGGTACGGCTTGTAGACCTCCATGCAGGCCCCGGTGTCCGAACCGTTGAGGGCGTCGGCCGTGTCCGGCACGGAACCGGGCTCCGGCGGCGCCTGCTGCGGGTAGACGGTGCCGTCGCGCCAGTCTGCGCCCACCACGAGGGTGATCCGGGAGACGTCGGCCGACTGCTGCACGGCGGTGCCCGGGACGCCCATGGCCGCCGCCACGGTCTGCGCCTCGTCGGCCAGGTCGGGGGTCGGGTAGCGGACCACGGTGGTCTTCTCCGGGGTCAGCGCGCTGTCCGCCCGGGCCCCGGTGAAGCCCTTGGAGACGAGGGCCTCCGCCACCACGTTCGCCCGCCGCGGCGCCAGCGGCATCTTCTCGACGGCGGTGCCGTTGACGACGTTGACCTGGATCCTGTCGGGGGCGGTCGCCGGAGCCGTGGACGGCTCCTGGCCCGGCTGCGCGGGCTGCGAGGCACCCGGTGCGGGTGCGGACGCGGAGGGCGAGGCGGAGGGGCTCTGCGGGGCGGTCGGAGCGCCGTTCTTGTCGAAGGGCACGTCCTTGCGGAGCATCGTCCACAGCTTGTCGGCGTCCGTCGGGTTCACGATGAGCCGGTCCTGGTCGGCGGGGTCCTGGAAGGTCGGCATCGTCGTCATCGTGATGCGGTTGGTCGGCACGTCCTTGAGCTGCATGGCCAGGTTGTAGAGCTTCTTGACCGAGCCGATCTCCTCGGAGACCTCCAGGGCCTTGGTGCCCGCCTCGGCCAGGGCCGTGATCCGGCCGACGTCGGTGAAGGCGTTCTGGCCCTTGAGCTCGCGCATCATCGAGTTCATGTACATGTGCTGGGCCTGCGCCCGGCCCAGGTCGCTGCTGAACGCGTGCCGGGTGCGCAGCCACTGGAGGGCCTGCTCGCCCTTGATCCGGGTCGTGCCCTTCTGGAGCTTGAGGCCGGAACCGCCGCCGGAGGTGGCTATCGGCCGGTCCCAGACGTTGTCCTTGACGCAGACCGGGACGCCGCCGACCGCGTCGGCCATCTGCACCACACCGGAGAAGTCGATCATCATCCAGTGGTCGATGTAGACGTTCGTCAGCTTCTCCCACGTGGCCAGCGTGCAGCCGGGGCCGCCGCGGCCGAGCGACTCGTTGATCATCGCCCTGGTCTTCTTGAACTTCTCGCCGCTCTTCGGGTCCGTGCACTCGGGTATGTCGACCCGGGTGTCGCGCGGGATGCTCACCACGGAGGCGTTCTCCCGGTCGGCCGACACGTGCAACAGCATCTGCACGTCCGCGAGCGGGGGGTTCCCCACGGTGTCGCGGCTGCCGCCCAGTTCGACGTTCTCCGGCTTGTTGCGGCTGTCCGAGCCGATCAGCAGGATGTTCAGCGGGCGCTGGCCCTTGGCGTTGGCGTGGGTCTTCTCCACGCCGCTCTCTCCGCTCAGGCGCTGACCGCTGCGGATGTTGCCGTCGAGATGACGGTAGTAGAGGTACCCGGCCGCTGACGTTCCCAGGATCAGGAACGCCATGACGGACGCCACCCAGAACAGCACCCGGCGGCGCCGCCGCCGGACCGGAAGCCCACCCTCCGGAGGCTGGGCCGTGCCCGAGCCCTTCCGGGGCGGCGGAACCGAAGCGGCCGCTCTCCCGTCGCCGTCGGATATGCCGTCCGCGGCCCGGTCGGGCGCCCCCTCCCCCCGCACGCTGCTGTGCTTCACGCGTACCCCCCTCAAGATCACTGCTGGTCGGTGTGGTGCCGGTCCTGCCGGCTACCGCCCGTCATACGCCGGCCGGTCAACGAGATGCCTCGTGCTGGTGCTGGTGCTGGTGCTGGTGCTGGTGGTGCCGTGCCGTAACAGCCGCCCGCCCCCGGGGCGCGGGCCGCTCACTTCGCGCAGACCGCCTTGTCCGCCTCGACCCGCTGGACGCCCTCGGGTGCCTGCTGCGGGGTCTCCTGCGCGCCGAGCGGCGCCCCGGGCTCCTTGAAGTCGGCGCCCAGCGTCAGCTTCATCGGCGTCCGCGGACCCGCGTCCACGGAGCCCACCTTCAGGGCGGCACCGGACAGCCCCATCATGTCCGCCAGGGCCCGGGCCTGATCGGCCTGGTTGGGGGCGAACTCGAGCTGGGTGGCGCCCAGCCGGGCGGAGGCGTTGCCGTGGTTGCTGGCCTTGTGGACACCCTTGCTGTTCTGCAGCCAGGTCAGGGTAGTGGAGGCCGATCCCGGCGGGCCGCCGCCGTTGTACACGTCCACGCGTACGTCCCCGGCCGGCGCGCGGTTGCCCTGGAGCAGCGCGTCCTGCCGGTTCCTGGCGTCGGCGTCGGCCGCTTCCTTCGCCGCCGTCTCCTTCTTCTCGACCTCGGTGAGGGAGACGTCCCCGCGGATCATCCGGAGCAGCGGTTCGGCCTGCGCCGCGTTGAGGACGACCGTCGCCTTGCGGTTCGGCGGCTCGTTCGGGTTGTCGAGGACCGGGAGCGTGGTGAAGGTGATGTTCTTGAGGTTCATGTCCTTCAGCTCGCCGGCGAGGTCGGTGAGCTTGCCGATGGAGCCCAGTCCCTGGTCGACCGTCAGCGACTTGGTGGCCGCCTCCGCCAGCGAGAAGAACTTCTTCGGACTGGTCAGCGTCTCCTTGGACTTCATCTCCCGCATCATCGAACCCAGGAACTGCTGCTGGGTCTTGATCCGGTCCAGGTCGCTCTCGTTGCCGAAGGCGTGCCGCGTCCGTACGAACGCCAGTGCCTGCTCGCCCTGGAGGCGGTGCTCGCCCGCCTTCAGGTCCAGTTTGGAATCGCGGTCGGTGACGTCCTTCTCCACGCAGACCGGTACCCCGCCCACGGCCGTGCTGAGGTTCTTCACGGCGTTGAAGTCGACCATCATGAAGTTGTCGACCTCGATGCCGGTCAGCTGCTTGACCGTGCGCATCGTGCAGCCCGGGTCGCGTCCCTCCTGGCCCAGGCTGTTGTTGAAGCGGGTGCCCTTGGTGCCGGCGATCTCCTTCACCGAGCCGTTCGGCTGCTTCGTCGGGCAGGCCGGGATGTCGGTGATCAGGTCGCGCGGGATGGACAGCGCCGTGGCGTTGGTGCGGTCCTTGGAGACGTGGAAGAGGATCGTGGTGTCGGCGTGGCCGACGCTCTCCGCGTCCCCGTAGCCCTCGTTGCCCTTGCCGCTGCGCTTGTCGGTGCCGATGACCAGGATGTCGATCGGCTGGTCCTTCTTGAAACCGCCGCCCGCGCCGCCGGTGTCGATGACGTTCAGGTTGCCGTTCAGGTGTTCGTAGTAGAGGTACGAGCCCAGCCCGCCTGCGATCAGCAGCAGCGCCAGCGTCCCGCCCGTCGCCACCAGGACCTTGCGGCGCCGGGGCGGGCCCCCGCCCCGGCGGGGGCGGCGTCCGCCGCGCCGTCCGCCCGGCGGGCCCTCACCGCGGCGGGGCTTGGGTACGGCGGGGGAGGGGACGGCCGGCGCGGAGGGGGCGGTGGTGGTCCTGCGCGATCTGCGGGGAGCGGCGACGGTGGGCTGCTGCGCAGCGGAATGGCCCAGTCGCAGTTCGTAGTTGCCAGTGCGGGGATTGAGGACCCACTGGTCTGCGGGGTCGATCTCGTCCGCCCGCCCACGGCTTTGCGCATCCACGGTTGCTCGAATCCTCCGTCGGTGCTTCGCGACGCGCCTCCCCCCAGGCACGCGGTCAACGATCCGGCTGCTGGTGCACGGCCTCTTCACGGCCGGTGCACCGGATCGCTCACCTTATCCGGCCTGGTCAGCCGCAAACCATGCGCGTGACAAAATCCACTCCCCCCATAACGGCCCAAAGCGCCCATCCGGCTCGGCCGGACCCCCGGCTTTTGGATTGCTTTACCGGCAACGCGCCTCCGCCGCCGTGGTTCCCGTGAACGTCGGCACCGGAGCGGGCGGGACGGACCTTCCGCTTTCGCTCGGCCCGGGCCCCTCCGGGGTCGCCGTCCGCCCCGGCGCCGTGGCAGGTCCGGTGCCCTTCGGGGAAGCCTCCAAGGGCCCCGTGCGCGGCTCCGGATGGGGCTCCGGATCCTTCCGCGGAGGGGGCTGCGGAGAGGTGACCGTCAGTGGCCGGTCCATCCGCAGCTGCCGGAACAGCCGGGCCGCGTCGGGCTCCACCAGCTCGTCCCGGTTGGGGTCGGCCGCGTACGGGCGACGCGGCACCGTCAGGAACTTGACCTGCTCGGTCGGTATGTCCCGTACGCCCCGTACGAGTTCGTACAGCCCGCGCAGCGACGCCAGCCCCGGGTCGGTGGTCACCGAGGAGGTGGCCGCGTCCAGCACCGGATACAGCCTCGCCGGGTTCAGCAGCACCCCGTTGCTCTGCACCTTGTCCACGAGCGAACCGAGGAACTGCTGCTGGCGCTCCATCCGTTCGGTGTCGCTGCCGTTCCCCAGCCCGTACCGGGCCCGGACGAAACCGAGCGCCTGCTCGCCACGGAGCAACTGCCGGCCCGCCGGCAGCCTGAGGTGCGCCTCCTCGTCCACCACCGGCCGCTCCAGGCACACCTCCACGCCGCCGACCGCGTCGACCATCTTCTTGAAGCCGCCGAAGTCCACCACCATGTGGTGGTCGATCCGGATCCCGGTCAGCCGTTCGACCGTACGGATCGTGCAGGCGGCACCGCCCCACTGGAACGCCCAGTTGAACTGCGCGAACCGCTCGCCGGTGCGGGAGCCGTCCCCCTTCAGGCAGCTCGGGATCCGCGTCATCAGGTCCCGCGGGATCGAGACGGCCGTGGCGCTGCGGCGGTCCGCCGGCAGGTGCAGCAGGATCGCGGTGTCCGAGCGCTGGGTGCCCTTGTCCCGGCCGTAGCGCGAGTTCACCCGGCCCGAGCGCGAGTCCGAGCCGATCAGCAGGATGTTCCGGACGCCGGTCCCGAACCGCGCCGGGCGCTCGCGCTCGTAGCGGCGCAGCTCGGCCTCGGCGGAGCTGTCCTCGGTGATGTTCCCGTCGAGCTTGGCGTACACCCACCAGCCGGCCGCCGTCCCCGCCATGACCAGCAGCACGAGCCCCAGCCCGATCCAGCGCAGGAGCCGGCGCCGGCGGCCGGCCGGAGGCCTCCCACTGCCTCCGGCCGGTCCCGCGCCGTCCCGTATGCCCGCGCTGTCCGTCACTCGCGTTCCGTCCCCTCACCCCGGGCGACCAGCCGTACGGGTGAGTACGGCCTCCAGCCGATCCTGCCCCCGGGTGGCGCCGCGGGCTCGGGGGCAGGGGCGGGACAAGGGCCATGCGGGTGACAATTCGCGGCGGGACCCCCGCTCGGAGCGGGATGGGGGAGGTCAGACCCGGAGGGTGACCCGCTCGCTCTCGACGCGCTGCTCCAGCGCGTCCCGCGACAGCGCGTCGAGGTTGCGGCACAGCACCACGGAGCCGCCCGTGGCCAGCGGCCCGTACAGACCTGCCGACAGCCCCTCCCAGGTGTCGTAGCCGAGGCCCGACAGCACCCGGGCGCCCTCACCGGCGCCCCGCGCGGCCGCGTCCGCCCGCGCCCGCGCGACCACGTCCGCGTACGAGAGCTCCTCGCCGCCGATCACCAGGCCGGGGCCGTCGGCGTCGACGGGGACGAAGGGCGCGAACCGGTCCCCCTGCCCGGGCACCTCCACGGCGTAGTCCGCGAACCCGGCCGGCGGCTGCGGGAACCGCCCGCCGAGCGGCCGCAGCGCGAGCGCGACCCGCTCCCCGGAGCAGGCACGGGCCTCGTCCAGGGTGCCGGGGCCGCTCACCACCAGGTCGGCGCCGGCGGGATCGCCGCCCACCTCGGCCACCACCCCGACGGAGGCGCAGGCGAGCAGCCACACGGCGCTCTGCCAGTGCGCGGGGAGCAGCAGCGCGAGCCGGTCGCCCGGCCCGGCGCCCAGGTCGCCCTGGAGCAGGTTGGCGGTCTTGGCCACCCAATTGGCGAAGGTGGCGACGGACAATTCGACGCGCTCGCCCGTGGCGTCGTCGTAGAAGGTGACGAGGGGGCGGCCCGGATCGGCGGCGAGCGCGGATCGCAGCAGGTCGGCAGGGGTGCGGTCAGTGGCGTTCACCCGGCCCAGCGTACGCGGGCCCGTCGCCCGGACGGAGGGCCGCGGCTCGCCCGTACGGCGTAGGGCGGCCGTACGGATCGTCGGACGGATCGTCAGTTCTCCGATGGCGCTCCGTGGTGGCTGTGCTCAGCATCGCTTCCATGCGCGGATTCCTTGCTTCCTCCATCGGAGTCGCGACGGCTGCCGCACTGGCCCTGCCGCTCGCGCTGACCACTCCTGCCCTGGCCGAGTCGATCCCGGCGGTCCCCGCCGGCTCCACCCAGTCACTGCCGCTCGTCCCCCTGGCCCCTTCGGGCGCCCGGATCCCCGGCGTGCCCGGCATGAGCACCGCACCGGACCCGGCCGAGACCCGGGGACTGGCGGCGCGCGAAGTCAAGACGTTCTCGCTGGTCGGCGTCGTCTGGGACGACGCGAGCACCCCGCTCGTCGGCCGGGTCCAGGTCCGCACCCGTGCGGTCGGCACGCGGCAGTGGTCGGACTGGCAGGACGTCGAGACCCACAACGGCGAACACGCCGCCGACCCCGACGCGCCCGAACGCGGCACCGGCCGCGTCCGCGGCAGCACCGCCCCGCTGTGGGTGGGGGCCTCCGACGGGGTGGAGGTCCGCGTCCAGGCGGAGAGCGCCGGCACGCGGGCCGCCTCGCGACTGCCGTCGGGCATGCGGATCGAGCTCGTCGACCCCGGGGCGGAACGGCCCGTGGCGGTCCTGGACGGCAAGAACGGCGGCCCGGGCGGTCTGACCCGCCCGGCGCGCCGGCCCGCGGGTGACGACAAGGGCGACGCCGTGGCGCAGCCCGGCATGACCATGGAGACGGCGGAGTCCTCCTCCGTCAACCTCCCGCACGCCCCGCTCGGCGCGCTGGAGATCCCGGAACTGGACAAGGCGGACTCCACGGCCGACGCCGCCTTCGCGAGCGAGGGCGAGTTCCAGGCGGCCGCAGCCGCCCGGCCGTACATCGGACCCCGCCCGAAGATCGTGACGCGGCGCGGCTGGGGCGCGGACGAGTCCCTGCGCGAGACGGGCTTCGTCTACACCAGCACCGTCAAGGCCGCCTTCGTCCACCACACGGCCTCCGGCAACAAGTACGCCTGCAAGGACGCCCCGGCGGTGCTGCGGAGCCTGTACCGCTACCACGTGGTGAGCAGCGGCTGGCGGGACATCGGCTACAACTTCGCCGTCGACCGGTGCGGGACCGTCTACGAGGGCCGGGCGGGCGGAGTCGCCAAGCCGGTGCTCGGCGCCCACACCATGGGGTTCAACACGGACAGCATGGGCATCGCGGTGATCGGGACCTACTCCTCGGCCGCGCCGCCGGCGGCGGCGGTGAACGCGGTGGCGCGGCTCACGGCCTGGAAGCTGGGCCTCTTCGGGGCGGACCCGCGGGCGAAGACCACCCTGAAGTCGGGCGGCGGCAACCGCTACCCGAAGGGCAGGAAGGTGAAGCTGCACGTCATCTCGGGCCACCGGGACGGCTTCGCGACGGAATGCCCGGGCCGCCTCCTCTACAAGCAGCTCCCCCCGACCCGCACGTCCTCGGCGAGGCTCCAGGGACGCTGACGCTGACCCCTGCCCTGGCCGGGCGGTTCCGTCCCGGTCCGCGTCCGGGCGCCCCCGCCCCGCCGGCGTCCGGGCCGGGCCCGCCGGCACGCCGGAGGGGCCCGGGCGCCGGCGGGGCGGGCGAAGGGCGGGCGGGGGACCGGCCCGCGCGGGACGGCGGGCTACGCTCGAGGCATGGCCGGCCGCTTCACCCCCTCCACCCGCACCACCGTCCGCGGCGGCCACACCGCCGTGCCCCCGGCCGGGCCCGGCGCCGGCAGCGCCACCGGAGGCGGGAAGGTCCGCAGCTGGCGGCCCGGGGCGGCGGTGGACCTGGGGCTGGTCCTCGGCCCGCTCCGCCGCGGCCCCGGCGACCCCACCTTCCGCACCACCCCCGACGGCTCCGTCTGGCGCGGCACCCGCACCCCCGAGGGCCCCGCCGCGCTGCGGGTCGCCGCCACCCCCGACGGGGCGGACGCCGAGGCGTGGGGTCCCGGCCGGGACTGGCTGCTCGAGGCGCTGCCCTCGCTGCTCGGCGCCGACGACGACCCCGCCGCCTTCGTCCCCCGGCACCGCCTGGTGCACTCCAGCCACCGTCGCCGTCCCGGCCTGCGCCTGACCCGCACCGGGCTGGTGCTGGAGTCGCTGATCCCGACCGTCCTGGAGCAGAAGGTCACCGCCGACGAGGCGTACCGCGCCTGGCGGCGCCTGGTCCGCCAGTACGGGGAGCCCGCGCCCGGGCCGCTGGGCGGGGAGCTGTACGTGATGCCCGCCGCCCGGGAATGGGCGTTGATCCCCTCCTGGGACTGGCACCGGGCCGGGGTGGACATGAAGCGCTCGGCCACCATCGTCCGCGCCGCCCGGGTGGCTCACCGCCTGGAGGAGGCGGCCTCGATGGAGCCCGGCCCGGCCGCCGCCCGGCTGGAGGCCGTGCCGGGCATCGGCCCCTGGACCTCCGCCGAGACCCTCCAGCGCAGCAACGGCGCGCCGGACGCCGTCACCACCGGCGACCTGCACCTGCCCGGCATCATCGGCTACGCCCTCGCGGACGAGCGGGACGCCGACGACGCCCGGATGCTGGAGCTGCTGGCCCCGTACGAGGGCCAGCGGCACCGCGCGGCCCGGCTGGTGCTCCTGGCGGGCCGCACTCCGCCCCGCCGGGTGCCGCGGATGCCGCGCGGCGACATCGGCCTGCTCTAACGCACCTCGATGAACGCCTCCGCCGGGCGGTCCGGCCGTGCGGCGGCGGGCGCCGCCGGGTGGCCCACCGCGACGGCCCCCATCGGGTCCCAGCCGTCCGGCAGCGCGAGCACCTCGCGCACCACGTCCCGGCAGAACATCGTCGAGGACACCCATGCGGAGCCGAGCCGCTCCCCGGCCAGCGCGACCAGGAAGTTCTGCACGCCGGCGCCCATGGCGACGACGAACATCTCCCGTTCGGCCGCGTCCCGCCGGGCGTGCCCGTAGTCGTGGGCGCCGTCGGTCACCATGCACGGCACGACCAGGTAGGGGACGTCGCGCAGGACGTCCCCGCGCTTGATCCGCCGGGCGATGGACTCCTCGGACCTGCCGTCGCGCCGCAGGTCCGCGATCCACGCGTCCCGCATCGCGTCGAGCAGTTCGAGGCGGGCGGCGGCCGACTCCAGGAGGACGAACCGCCACGGTGTGGTGTGGTGCGGCGCGGGGGCGGTGACCGCCGCCGCCACGGCGCGGCGTACCGCGCCCGGGTCGACGGGTTCGCCGGTGAAGGCGCGTACGGTGCGGCGCTGGGTGACGGCTTCCCGTACGGCTTCCGAGGTGCCCAGGCGGAACATGTCGTCGGCGGGCGCGCGGACCAGGTCGGCCGCCGTGGTGCCCTCGCCGAGCACGTGTCCCAGCCCGCGTACGACGGCCACCGGCAGCCCGGCGGCCTTGCCCTTGACCAGGTCGCCGGCCGCGGCCAGTTCGTCGGCCGTCGCCACGACCGTCGCGCTCAGCGGGTTGCCGTGGGCGTCGGTGCCGCCGCGCAGGTCGTCCAGTACGCGCACTCCGGCGGAGCCGATGGCGACGTCGGTCAGTCCGGAGCGCCAGGGCCGGCCGAAGGTGTCGGTGACGATGACGCCCACGTCGACGCGGAGCGCGGCCCGCAGGCCGGCGCGGATCGCGGCGGCCGAGGCGTCGGGGTCCTCGGGCAGCAGCAGTACGGTGCCCGGCGCGGTGTTGGAGGCGTCGACACCGGCGGCGGCCATGACGAGGCCCTGCCGGTTCTCCACTATCCGCAGCGGGCCCCTGCGCGCGACGACCCGTACGGTCTCGGCGTCGATGGCCTCCTCGCGGGAGTCGGCGCGGACGGTCCGCCCCTCGGCCTTGGAGACGATCTTCGAGGTGACCAGCAGGACGTCCCCGTCGCGCAGGTCCGGTCCCGCGGCCGCGATGAGGCGGGCCAGGTCGTCGCCGGGCCGGACCTCGGGGATGCCGGGGAGGGCCCGCACCGTGTAGGAGGGGACGGTCACCGGGCGGCCCGCGCGAGGTCCAGCGCGGCGTGGGCCATGGCGGCGGTCGCGGCGGTGTCGGTCATCATCAGCGGGACGGCCCGGCAGGCGATGCCCGCGGCCTCGACCTCGGCGACGGCGCCGGCGTCGGAGGTGTCGACGAGCCAGCCGTCGAGGAGTCCGGAGCCGTAGTGGCGGGCGACGGCGGCGGCGGTGGATTCGACGCCGACCGCGGCGAGGACCTTGTCGGCCATGCCCCGTACGGGTGCTCCGCCGACGATGGGGGAGAGGCCGACGACGGGTGCCGGGGAGGCGGCGAGCGCTTCGCGGATGCCGGGGACGGCGAGGATGGTGCCGATGGAGACGACGGGGTTGGAGGGCGGGAAGAGGATGACGTCGGCGGCGGCGATGGCGTCGAGCACGCCGGGGGCGGGCTCGGCCCGGTCGGCGCCGACGGGGACGACGGCCTCGGCGTCGGGGGAGGCGCGCAGCTTGACCCAGTACTCCTGGAAGTGGATGACGCGGCGTTCGCCGGTTTCCGGGTCGGTGATCGCGACGTGGGTCTCGACGCGGTCGTCGGACATGGGCAGCAGCCGGACGCCCGGCTGCCAGCGGTCGCAGAGGGCTTCGGTGACGGCGCTGAGCGGGTAGCCGGCGCCGATCATCTGCGTGCGGACGATGTGGGTGGCGAAGTCGCGGTCGCCGAGGCCGAACCAGGAGGGTCCGACCCCGTACGCCGCGAGTTCTTCCTTGACGGTGAAGGACTCGTCGGCGCGGCCCCAGCCCTGGTCCTCGTTGATGCCACCGCCGAGGGTGTACATCACCGTGTCCAGATCGGGGCACACCTTGAGCCCGAACAGGTGAATGTCGTCGCCGGTGTTGCCGATGACGGTGATGTCCGCGTCGGGGACGGCGGACTTCAGTCCGCGGAGGAAACGGGCGCCGCCGATGCCGCCGGCCAGAACAACAATGCGCATGCGGCCAGTCTGTCAGCCGGCCGCGGGCCGCCCTCGGGGGGTGGTGCCCGGGCGGCGCCGTCAGGCGGGTACGTGCTCCTGGCGGGCGGGGGAGCAGCTGTGCATCGGCATCTCGGTCAGGCCGGGGAAGTAGACGTGCAGGCTGACGGCTCCTTCGAGGCTGTCGTTGACGACCTCGTGGACGTGGCCGGGGGCGAAGACGCGCTGGGCGCCGGCGCGGTGGCCGAGCCGGCCGGCGCGCGGGGTGTGTTCGACGAGTTCGCCCTCGAGGACGGTCATGATGCCGGAGGAGCTGCCGTGGTCGTGCAGGCCGCTGCCCTGTCCGGGGACCCAGCTGAGCAGCCAGACCTCGTAGCCGGGGCCGGTGCGCAGGCGGTGGTACCAGCGGGTGGTGGCGTCGTACCGGACGAGGTGTTCCCAGCTTCCGCGGTCCTCGGCGATGGACCGGGCGAGGCCGGCGAACTCGGCGACGGTGGACGGGTGTTCGCGGGCGGGCTGGAGGAGGTGCTGGACGGCGAGGATGTCGCCGGCGATCTGGAGGTCGCTCTCGGTGACGGCGGCGACGGCGGACGGGGCGGTCGCGGGAGCGGCGGAGGCCTGGGGGGCGCTGTTCATCGTGGGGTGTCCTCGACGGATGTCAGTCGTGCGGGGCGGTTGCTGTGGGGTGTGGCCGGTGCTCGGGGGAGCCGGGGCTCCGGGGGCATCAACAGCTGCAACAGCAACAGCGAACCTGGGCAGCACGCAGGAACCCACGAATGGGGGTCCGGGTGGCGGCTGCGGGCGCTGACATGAGGACAAGGAGACCGGGGTGTGGGCCGGAGTGTCAACCCAATGTCCGGTTTGTGGGAAAACTTTCACCACATCCGGTTGCTGTGCGCGGAGAAAGGTTTGTGCAAGCGATCTCCGGGGATGTGCGCTCCGAGCCCGCGGGAACCAGCCTCAAACCCGTTGGCGTCACTCGTGATCGGAATGTGATCCCGGCTGCATCTTCGGCCGAATCGCAACCCCTCCTCAGGGTGACGCGTCGACCCCGGACGAGGGAGGCGTTCGCGGACAGCCTGTGGCTTGTGTCACGATTTTTGGCGATATGAACACTTTCTGTATACGCTTGGTTCCGCAGAGTGAATAAGGGCCCCAATAGCAGATCTCGGCTTGACTGCACAGGAGCCACACACTTGTAATTTCACTCGTGTCGTTGCTCGGTGATCAGTAACGGCAACATCACGGGGACGCACAGACAGAGCGAGGGGCGCACATGACCGAGCTGTTTCAGGAACTGCTGGTCGAAGAGGCGGACGAGGAGCTCGGTTGGCAGGAGCGCGCACTGTGCGCGCAGACCGACCCCGAATCCTTCTTTCCCGAGAAGGGCGGCTCCACCCGCGAAGCCAAGAAGGTCTGCCTCGCCTGCGAGGTCCGCTCCGAGTGCCTCGAGTACGCCCTCGCCAACGACGAACGCTTCGGCATCTGGGGCGGACTGTCCGAGCGCGAGCGGCGCCGGCTGAAAAAGGCGGCGGTCTGAGACGGCGGTCCGAAACGGTCGCGGAGCAGCACGAAAACGCACCTGACACCACAGCAGACTGAGCAAACGGTCCGCCTCCCGCACCTTCCCCGCAGGAGGCGGACCGTCGCGTTCCGGGCCTTCTCCGGACACGGCGTACCCTCCCCCTCGCAGCCGTTAGTGTGGGGCGCTGTCCAGCAGCTTCCGAGGGCCCCCGCACCCCGGATCCTCCCCCGGACTCCGTCCGGGGGCACCCCCAGGCCGGAGGGCCCGTACGCGATGTCCCTGCACAGCAACTCGACGGCCTCGCACCAGGCGGCCGCCACCCCCGAGTTCCCCCGGCACGTCGTCACCGCGGTCCTCGTCGCCCACGACGGAGCCCGCTGGCTGCCCGAGACCCTCGCCGGCCTCCTCGCCCAGGAACGCCCCGCGCAGAACCACGTCGCCGCCGACACCGGCAGCGCCGACGACTCCGCCCGCCTCCTCGCCGAGGCCTTCGGCGACGACCGCGTCCTGCACCTCGCCCGCCGCACCGGATTCGGCACCGCCGTCGACGAAGCCGCCCGCAGCGCCGGCGTCCTGACCCCCGAGGAACTCCCGTACCTCAAGCGCCCCAGCGGCTGGGACCCCGTCAGCCGCACCTGGCGCGACGACGCCTACGACCTCCCCGAGCTCCCCCACGGCGAACCCGTCCAGTGGCTGTGGCTGCTCCACGACGACAGCGCACCCGAACCCGACGCCCTCACCGAACTCCTGCGCGTCGCCGACCAGAACCCCGACGCCGCCGTCATCGGCCCCAAACTCCGCGGCTGGTACGACCGCAAACAACTCCTCGAGGCCGGCGTCACCATCGCCCGCAGCGGCCGCCGCTGGACCGGCCTCGACCGCCGCGAACAGGACCAGGGCCAGCACGACCAGGTGCGCCCCGTCCTCTCCGTCTCCACCGCCGGCATGCTCGTACGCCGCGACGTCTACGACGCCCTCGGCGGCTTCGACCGCCGGCTGCCCCTGATGCGCGACGACGTCGACCTCTGCTGGCGCGCCCACAACGCCGGCCACACCGTCCTCGTCGCGCCCGACGCCGTCCTGCGGCACGCCGAAGCCGCCGCCCGCGAACGCCGCACCGTCGACTGCGCCGGCCGCTCCGCCGTCAGCCCCCACCGCGTCGACAAGGCCGGCGCCGTCCACACCATGCTCGCCAACACCCCCGGCCGCGCCCTGCCCTACGTCCTGCCGCGCCTGAT
This sequence comes from Streptomyces sp. NPDC034086, assembly GCF_055575515.1. Lineage (NCBI taxonomy): Bacteria > Bacillati > Actinomycetota > Actinomycetes > Kitasatosporales > Streptomycetaceae > Streptomyces > Streptomyces sp. NPDC034086. The sequence continues at coordinate 234,696 of NZ_JBVISM010000010.1, forward strand.
CCTCGGCACCCTGCTGCGCGCCCTCGGCTACCTCGTCGGAAAAACCCCCGGACAGGCCGTCGACGAGATCACCGGACTGCTCGCCACCCTGCTGCGCCCCGGCAGGCTCCTCGCCGCCCGCAAGGCCCGCCGCCGCCCCGCCGTGCCCGCCGCCGAGCTGCGCCCCCTCTTCCCGCCGCCCGGCGCCACCCTGCGCGCCGGCGCCGAACAGCTCGCCGCCTACCTCGGCTCCGGCCGCGACAGCGACCCGGCCCCCTCCGGCCGGCACGGCGGCGCCCTGGAGACCGGACCCGGCGGCGACGACGCCGACTACCTCGACACCGGCGCGCCCGGCCGGCTCAGCCGGATCGCACGCAACCCCTCACCCGTCCTCTTCGCCGGCCTGCTCCTCGTCTCCCTCGTCGCCTGCCGCGCGCTCATCGGCGGCGGCAGCCTCATGGGCGGTGCCCTGCTCCCCGCCCCCGCCGGCGGCCTCGGCCTCTGGCGCGCCTACACCGGCGACTGGCAGCCCGTCGGCACCGGCACCACCGCCGGCGCGCCCCCCTACCTCGCGATCCTGGCCGGCCTGTCCCTCCCCTTCCTCGGCTCCACCCGGACCGCCCTGACCCTGCTGCTCGTCGGCTCGGTCCCGCTCGCCGGGCTCACGGCCTACTTCGCCTCCCGGCCGCTCGTGACCTCCCGGCTGCTGCGCGCCTGGGCCGCCGTCACCTACGCCTTCCTGCCCGCGGTCACCGGCGCCCTCGCCGGCGGCCGGCTCGGCACCGCCGTCCTCGCCGTGCTCCTGCCCGTCCTCGCCCGCTCCGCCGTCACCGCCCACGGCTTCGCGGGCACCGGGGCGGCCGGCGGCCGGCGCGCGATGTGGACGTACGCCCTGCTGCTGACCCTGGCCACCGCCTTCACCCCCGTCGTGTGGCCCCTCGCCGCGGTCCTCGGCACCGCCGCGCTCCTCGCGCGCCGCGCCCACCGCACGACGTACGCCGCCCGCCTGCTCGTCACCCTCGCGGTACCCCTGGCCGTCCTCGCGCCCTGGTCCCTGGGCCTGCTCAGCCACCCCGCCCGCCTCCTGCGCGAGGCCGGACTGCCCTACGGCAGCGGCTCCGCCACGCCGCTCGGCCTCCTCGGCGCCGACCCCGGCGGACCGGGCACCACCGGGCACCTCCTGCTCGCCGGCACCCTGCTCGCCGCCCTCGCCGCCCTGCTCCGCGCCGACCGGCGGCTCGCCGTCCGCACCGCCTGGGGCGCCGCCCTCGCCGGCCTGCTCCTCGCCGTCCTGCTGAACCGCACCGGCTGGGCCGGCCCCGGCACCCTCCTGTACGGACTCGCCCTGCTCGCGGCCGCCGTGCTCGGCGCGGACGGCGCCAGGGAACGCGTCGCCGCCCGCAGCTTCGGCTGGCGCCAGCCGCTGGCCGCCCTGACCGCCCTCGCCGCCGCCGCCGGCCCCCTGCTCCTCGCCGCCGCCTGGGCGGTGGCCGGGGCCGACGGGCCGCTCGGGCGCCGCGATCCCGTCCAGGTCCCGGCCGTCGTCGCGGAGCACTCCGGCGACACCAACCGCACCCGCACCCTGGTCCTCGGCGGCGACTCGCCCGCCACCGTCTCCTACGTCCTGGTCCGCGGCTCCGGCGCCCGCCTCGGCGACGGCGAACTCCTCGCCGCGGCCGGCCCCGACCCCCGCCTCGCCAAGGCCGTCGCCGGTCTGGCCTCCGGCTCCGGGGCCAACCAGTCCGAGCAGCTCAGCGCCTTCGCCGTGCGCTACGTGATGATCCCGCCCGGCGGCTCCGCCCCCATGCGCCGCGTCCTCGACGGCACCCCCGGCCTCAAACAGCGCCACCAGAACGACGGCACCGCCCTGTGGGAGGTCGAGCGGCTCACCTCCCGCGTGGCGATCCTCCCCGGCCACGGCCAGGCCGCCCCGATCACCGTCGACGCCGGGCCCGTCGAGGTCCACGCCGACATCCCCGAGGGCCCGGAAGGCCGGACGCTGCGCATCGCCGACCGGGCCGACCCGGGCTGGCGGGCCACCCTCGACGGCCGGCCCCTCACGCCCAGGACGGTCGACGGCTGGGCACAGGGCTTCGTCCTGCCCCCCGAGGGCGGCCGCCTCGACCTGGTCCACCGGGACTCCCTGCCCCGGGACGCCTGGCACTGGGCGCAGGGGTTCCTCGTCCTGGTGCTGCTGGTGATGGCCCTGCCGGGCCGCCGCGCCCGGCTCGACGACGACCTTCCGGAGGAGACTCCCTCCGGCGCCGCCGGGGACGGCCCCGGCGAGCCCGGCGGGGGCCGCCGGGCCCGCCGCACCGCCGGGCCCGCCGCGCCCGCCGCGGAGCCGGCGCCCGCCGACGCCGTCGTCGACCCGTACGCGCGGATCCCGGCGCAGCAGGTCCCCGGCGAGGAGTCGTACGCCTACCAGGAGCCCTATCCGTACGAGCAGCCGGCCCAGCCGCAGCCGTACGACCCGTACGGCCAGTACGCCGGGCCGTACCCCCCTCCCCAGGACCAGCCGCACTTCCCGCAGCAACAGCAGCCCCACCCGTACGCCCACGAGCAGCAGTACGACACCTACGGACAGCACCAGCCGCGCCCGGACGGGAGCCACCAGCAGTGAAGCAGCGCGCCCCCCTGACGCTCGCGGCCGTGACGGCGGCGCTGGCCGCCGCCACCGGCCTGGCCTTCCTCACCGCCCCCGCCGCCACCCCGGCCGGCGGCGGCACCGGGCGGACGGCCGCGGCCCGGATGCCGGTGGAGCGGTCCGTGCTGGTGTGCCCCGCGCCCAGTTCCTCCGACATCGCCGAGACCACGTACACCTCCCTCACCCCGGGCAAGGGCGGCGGCAAGGGCACGGCCCGGCTGGCCGGCAGGGACGGCAAGACGGTCCTGGAGCCCAGGGAGCCCGGCACGCCCGTCGCCGCCACCGCCTCCGGCGCGGAGGCACCCGCGCTGACGGGCGCCGCCGAGGGCGCCCTGGCCCCCGGCTGGACCGCCCAGCAGACCACCAAGGTGTCCGTCGGCCAGGCACGCGGCCTGCTCGGGCTCGCCTGTACCGCCCCCGGTACCGACTTCTGGTTCCCCGGCGTCAGCACCGCCAAGGGCCGGCAGGACTACGTCCACCTCACCAACCCCGACGACACGACCGCCGAGGTGACCATCACGCTGTACGGCCCCGACGGAATGCTCAAGGACAAGCCGGGCAGCGCCGACCCCGTCATCCGGGTCGACCCCCGCTCCACCACCAAGGTGTGGCTGTCCCCGCTGGCCCCCGACAGCCGGCTCACCGACGTCACCGCCCACGTGACGGCGAGCTCGGGCCGCGTCGGCGCCTCCACGCACGTCACCGAGGACGGCACCGGCACCGACTGGCTCCCGGCCTCCGCGGGCCCGGCCGACACGCTGGTGCTGCCCGGCATCCCGGCCGACGCCACCTCCGTACGGCTGGTCGCCTTCGCCCCCGGCGAGGACGACGCCGACCTCACCGTCAGGCTGTCCGGCCCCACCGGCCCCCTCAGCCCCGCCGGCAAGGAACGCCTCCACGTGAAGGGCGGCATGACGGCGAGCCTGGACCTGGGCGACGTGACCCGCGGCGAGGCCGGCTCGCTGCTGCTGGCCCCCGCCGATCCGGCGAAGGCCGTACCCGTGGTCGCGGCGCTGCGCGTGGTCCGCGGCACCGCCGCCAAGCAGGAACTGGGCTTCGTCCCGGCGAGCACCCCCGTCGGGGAGCGGGCCACGGTCGCCGACAACCGGGCCGGCGACGGGTCGACCGTCCTCACGCTGACGGCCTCCGGCGCCGACGCCGAGGTCCGCGTCACCGCCTCCCCGGGCACCGAGGGCGGTCAGCCGGCCGTCCAGGAGATCACCGTCAAGGCGGGCACCACCCGCGCGCTGGCCCCGCCGGCCCCCTCCGGCGGCAAGGGGCCCTACGCCCTGACCGTCGAGACCCTGTCCGGGGGACCCGTCCACGCGGCCCGCACCCTGACCCTGCCGCACGACGGGATCCCGATGTTCACCGTCCAGGCCTTCGGCGACGACCGCTCCACGGTCTCGGTCCCCCGGGCCGCCGAGGACCCCTCGATCCTGCTGCGCTGAGCCCGCCGGCGCCGCCCCGCCGGAAGGCCCGGCGGAAGGCCCGGCCGCGCGGCCGGGTCAGTCCTGCCCGTACCGGGGGTCCACCGTCTCGGGGGACAGCCCGAGCAGTTCCGCGACCTGCTCCACCACGATCTCGTGCACCAGCATCGCCCGCTCGTCGCGCGTCTTGGCCCGGATCTCCACCGGCCGCCGGAACACCACGATCCGTGCCGGCTTCCCCTCCCGGGCCTCCACCAGGCCGCCCAGCGGCACCGCCTCGTCGTTCCAGCCCGCGTCGGGACCGCCCGGCGGCCCCGGCACGTCCGCGACCACGAACTCCACCTCGGCCAGTTGCGCCCAGCGCCGCTCCAGCCGCTCCACGGAATCCCGTACGAGGTCGCCGAACAGCTCCGCCCGGCTCGCCGACAGCGGCACCTGGGGCGGGGCCAGCGGTCCGCGCATCCCCCGGCCGTGCCGGTCGCGCCGCCGCGGCCGCGGCTCGGAAGGGGCCCCGGCGGAGGCGGCGGGGCGGGGAGGAAGCGCACTGTCCGTCACCCCCGCAGGGTAGCCCGCACGCCTCCGCCAGGACCCGATACGGTCACGACGAGGTGTCACGACGGTGTCACCGCCCGCACGATCCGGCCGGGATCGGGCCGCATTACGGACGCGTCGCCCCCTTCGCCGCTCCCGCGGAGCACGACACGGGGGAGTGGCCGGGGGGAGAGTCGTCGCGGCCCGGTCAAGAGTGCGGTACCGTCCAACGTCGTGAGCCTTGTACGTCGCTGTTCGCGCACCGCGTGCGGCCGCCCTGCCGTCGCCACACTGACGTACGTCTACGCCGACTCGACCGCAGTTCTCGGCCCGCTCGCCACCTACGCCGAACCCCACTGCTATGACCTGTGCGCCGAGCACTCCGAGCGCCTGACCGCTCCGCGCGGCTGGGAAGTCGTACGTCTGTCGGACGGTTCCGGACCGTCGCGGCCCACCGGTGACGACCTGGAAGCCCTGGCCAACGCCGTCCGTGAGGCGGCGCGCCCGCCCGGGCGCGCGGCCGAGGCCGGCGGGTCCGGCCCCGGCGCCCCGGTGGCCGGCGAGACACGCCGCGGACACCTGCGCGTCCTGCGGTCGCCCGACTCCTGACACGCGGATCGTCTGAAAAGCCGCTCTCCGTACAAGGTAGGTTTGCTCCACCGCACGGAACCTTCAGGAGGGCAGGCAGTGGCCGCAGATCTTTCGAACATCGTCAAGGCGTACGACGTCCGTGGCGTCGTACCCGACGAGTGGGACGAAACCCTGGCAGAGCTGTTCGGTGCCGCGTTCGTCGAGGTCACCGGCGCCACGGCGATCGTCGTCGGACACGACATGCGGCCCTCCTCGCCCGGCCTGTCGGCCGCCTTCGCCCGGGGCGCGGCCGCCCGCGGCGTCGACGTCACCCTGATCGGTCTGTGCTCCACCGACCAGCTGTACTACGCCTCCGGCAAGCTGGACCTGCCCGGCGCCATGTTCACCGCCTCGCACAACCCGGCCCAGTACAACGGCATCAAGCTCTGCCGCGCCGGCGCCGCGCCCGTGGGCCAGGACACCGGCCTCGCCACCATCCGCGAACTCGCCGAGAAGTGGACCGACGAGGGCGCCCCGGAGATCCCCGCCGGCACCGTCCCCGGCACCATCACCGAGCAGGACACCCTCACCGGGTACGCCGAGCACCTCAAGGGCCTGGTCGACCTGACCGCCATCCGCCCGCTGAAGGTCGTCGTCGACGCCGGCAACGGCATGGGCGGCCACACCGTCCCCACCGTCTTCGAGGGCCTCCCGCTGGACCTCGTCCCCATGTACTTCGAGCTCGACGGGACCTTCCCGAACCACGAGGCCAACCCCCTCGACCCCAAGAACATCGTCGACCTCCAGGCCCGCGTGATCGCCGAGGGCGCCGACCTGGGCCTCGCCTTCGACGGCGACGCCGACCGCTGCTTCGTCGTCGACGAGCGCGGCGAGGGCGTCTCCCCGTCCGCGATCACCGCCCTGGTCGCGGCCCGCGAGCTGGCCCGCAACGGCGGCACCGGCACCGTCATCCACAACCTGATCACCTCGTGGTCGGTCCCCGAGGTCGTCCGCGAGCACGGCGGCACCCCCGTCCGCACCCGCGTGGGCCACTCCTTCATCAAGGCCGAGATGGCCGCCTCGGGCGCCATCTTCGGCGGCGAGCACTCCGCGCACTACTACTTCAAGGACTTCTGGAACGCGGACACCGGCATGCTCGCCGCGCTCCACGTCCTCGCGGCCCTCGGCGGCCAGCAGGGCACCCTCTCCGAGCTCGTCGCCGAGTACGACCGCTACGTCGGCTCCGGCGAGATCAACTCCACCGTCGCCGACCAGGCCGCCCGCACCGCCGACGTCAAGGCCGCCTACGCCGGCCAGGAGGGCGTCACCTTCGACGAGCTGGACGGCCTCACGGTCTCCGCCGCCGACTGGTGGTTCAACCTGCGCCCCTCCAACACCGAGCCGCTCCTGCGCCTCAACGTCGAAGCCCGCGACGAGGCCACCCTGGCCAAGGTGCGCGACGAGGTCCTGGCCCTGGTCCGGGCCTGACCCCACCCCCGGCGCCGGCGGAGCGGAAACCAGCCCCGCCGGCGTTCGAGGTGCGGGATCCGGGGCAGAGGCCCCCGTACGACGGCGCCGCGGCCGCCCCGCCCGGAGCCCCGGGCCGGGGCGCCGCGGAGCCGCACCGCACCGCAGGTGACTCGGCGGTACGCTGACCCCGCCCGATCCGCGATCCGCGATCCGTACCCCCGAAGGGAAACCGCCCATGCCGCTCGAAGCCGGCCTGCTGGAGATCCTCGCCTGCCCCGCCTGCCACGCCCCGCTCCGGGACGAATCGGCGGACGAGACCTCCCCCGAGCTGCTCTGCACCGGCCAGGACTGCGGTCTCGCGTACCCGGTCCGCGACGGCATCCCGGTCCTCCTCGTGGACGAGGCCCGCCGCCCCGCCTGACCGGCCCCGCCGCTCGACCAGCCTGGATCCGTCAACACCGCCGGAGGCCCCCATGCTCGACGAGTCACTCCTCGACGCACCGGACGATCTCGCCCGTGCCGACCGCCGCGGCCTGCTCCGCGGCGCCGCCGAGGCCGGGGCCAGGGTCCGCACCGCGGCCCGCCACGCCGGCGAGGCCGGCCTCGGGGACCTGCGCCCCGACGGGCGCCCCCGCGCCGTGCTGATCGCCGGCTCCGGCACCGCCGCCACCGGCGTGGCCGACCTGCTCGGCGCCCTCGCCGGAGCCTCCGCCCCGGTCACCCGCCTGAACCCCACCGGCGTCGCCCACGCCGCCGGAGCCCTGCGCTGGGTCCTGCCCGGCTGGGCGGGCCCCGTCGACCTGCTGCTCCTCGCCACCACCGACGGCACCGAGCCCGGCCTCGCGGCCCTCGCCGAGCAGGCCTACCGCCGCGGCTGCACCGTGGTCGCCGTGGCCCCCGAACGCTCACCGCTGAGCGAGGCGGTGGACGGCGCGCACGGGATCCTCGTACCGATGGCCAAGGCCCCGTACCAGGAGTACGACGAGTCCGCCGTGGCCGGCCCCGGCGCCCTCTGGGCCCTGCTGACCCCGCTGCTGGTCCTCCTCGACAAGGTCGGCATGGTCAGCGCCGCCCCCGACGCCCTCCAGCGCGCCGCCGACCGGCTCGACCGCACCGCCGAGCGCTGCGGCCCGGCCATCGCCACCTACTCCAACCCGGCCAAGACCCTCGCCGCCGAACTCGCCGACTCGCTCCCCCTCATCTGGACCGAGGGCGAGGCCGCCGGTCCCGCCGGCCGCCGCTTCGCCGCCACCCTCGCCGAGCTGGCCGGCCGCCCGGCGCTCGCCGCGGCCCTCCCCGAGGCGCTGACCGCCCACGGCGTGCTGCTCGCCGGCTCCTTCGCCGCCGGAGCCGACACCGACGACTTCTTCCGGGACCGCGTCGAAGAGCCGCAGGCACTGCGCGCCCGCATCGTCCTGCTGCGCGACCGGCCGGCCGGCGGACTCACCGCCGCCCCGGCCGCGCGCGAGCTCGCCGCCGGCCACGACACGGCCGTCAGCGAGCTCGAACCGGAGGAGGGCGGAGAGCTGGAACAGCTCGCCGAACTCCTCGCCGTCACCGACTTCGCCACCGCCTACCTGGCGCTGGCCGGCCGGGGACGCGGCTGAGGCACAACCTGTGCCCGCACCACATCCAGATCCAGGAAGACGACGACGATGGACCGCCTGACCAACACGATCCGCCCCTACGCGTGGGGATCCACCACCGCGATCCCGGCCCTCCTCGGAGTCGAGCCGACCGGTGAGCCCCAGGCCGAGATGTGGATGGGCGCCCACCCCGGCGCGCCCTCCCGCCTCGACCGCGGAGCCGGCGAGACCACCCTGGCAGCCGTCATCGCCGCCGACCCCGAAGGCGAGCTCGGTCCCGCCACCGTCGCCAAGTTCGGCCCCCGCCTGCCCTTCCTCCTCAAGCTCCTCGCCGCCGGCGCCCCCCTCTCCCTCCAGGTCCACCCCGACCTGGCCCAGGCCCGGGCGGGCTTCGAGGACGAGGAGCGCCGGGGCGTCCCGATCGACGCGGGCCACCGCAACTACAAGGACGCCAACCACAAGCCCGAACTGATCTGCGCCCTAACCCCCTTCGACGGCCTGTGCGGCTTCCGCCCGCCGCTGGAGGCCGCGGACCTCCTCGAAGGCCTCGGCGTCGACTCCCTCAAGCCGTACGTCGACCTCCTGCGCGCCCACCCCGAGGAGGCGGCCCTGCGCGAGGTCCTCACCGCCGTCCTCACCGCCGACCGCGAGGAGATGGCCCGGACGGTCGCCGAGACCGCGGCCGCCGCCGAGCGCCTCGAAGGCCCGTACCGGCCCTACGCGGGACTCGTCCACGACTACCCCGGCGACCCGGGCGTGATCGCGGCCATGCTGCTCAACCACGTCCGGCTCCAGCCCGGCGAGGCCATGTTCCTCGGCGCCGGCATCCCGCACGCCTACCTCGACGGCCTCGGCGTCGAACTCATGGCGAACTCGGACAACGTGCTGCGCTGCGGGCTGACGCCCAAGCACGTGGACGTGCCCGAGCTGCTGAAGGTGGTCGTCTTCGAGCCGAGCGCCCCGGGCGTCCTGCGCCCCGAGGGCGACGGCGAGGAGGTCTACGAGACCCCCATCGACGAGTTCCGGCTCTCCCGGCACGTCCTGGCCCCCGGCGGCGCCCCCCGCGCCCTCCCCGACGGCACCGCGCAGATCCTGCTCTGCACCGCCGGCGCGCCCCGCGTCGGCGACCTGACCCTCGCCCCGGGCGAGTCGGTCTTCGTACCGGCGGGCGAAAAGGCCGAACTGTCCGGTAGCGGCACCGTCTTCCGGGCCACGGTCGTCATCTGACGTAGCGCCGACCGAATCGACAGCTGCAACAATGTGCGGCCGTAAGCCAGTGGCCAGGAAGGACACCCAGCACCCATGAGCGCGTCGGGCGGTACCAAGGCGATCGTGGCGGCACTCGCCGCCAACCTCGCCATCGCTGTAGCCAAGTTCGTGGCATTCCTCTTCAGCGGCTCCTCGTCGATGCTCGCGGAAAGCGTCCACTCGGTCGCCGACTCCGGAAACCAGGGCCTGCTGCTCCTCGGCGGGAAGAAGGCCCAGCGCGAGGCGACCCCGCAGCACCCCTTCGGGTACGGCCGGGAGCGCTACATCTACGCGTTCCTCGTCTCCATCGTGCTCTTCACCGTCGGCGGCATGTTCGCCATCTACGAGGGCTACGAGAAGATCCACGACCCGCACGAGATCGAGGCCTGGTACTGGCCCGTCGGCGTGCTCGTCTTCGCGATCGTCGCGGAGGGCTTCTCCTTCCGCACCGCGATCAAGGAGTCCAACGAGAGCCGCGGCAGCCAGAGCTGGAGGCAGTTCGTCAAGAGCGCCAAGGCCCCCGAGCTTCCGGTGGTCCTGCTGGAGGACCTCGGCGCCCTCGTCGGCCTCGTCCTCGCCCTCGGCGGCGTCGGCCTGGCCCTGCTCACCGGCAACGGCGTCTGGGACGGCATCGGCACCCTCTGCATCGGGGTCCTGCTGATCGTCATCGCCGTCGTCCTGGCCCTGGAGACCAAGTCCCTGCTGCTGGGCGAGGCCGCCGGGACCGCCGAGGTCGAGAAGATCAAGGCCGCGCTCGTCGACGGGGACACCGTCACCGGCATCATCCACATGCGCACCCTGCACCTGGGCCCCGAGGAACTCCTCGTCGCCGCCAAGATCGCCGTCCAGGGCGACGACACCGCGACCGAGGTGGCCAACGCCATCAACGCCGCCGAGGCCCGCATCCGCGCCTCCGTCCCGATCGCCCGCGTGATCTACCTGGAGCCGGACATCTACCGCCCCGCGGCCGTCGACCTCGGCAAGGCCGACGCCCGCTGACCGGCCCCCCGACAGCACCAGAAGGCCCCCGCGGCTCCACCGGCCGCGGGGGCCTTCGCCGTACGCCCCGCGGGAGCTACCGGATCCCGCCCAGCACCTCCAGCACGGCCGGGCCGTCCGGCGCGGACCGTTCCAGAAGGTGCCCGGAGTGACCGCGTTTCCCCCGGCGGTGGCGTGACCGCCCCGTTCCGGTGCGCCGTCCGAAAACGAAGCGTGACTTCTTCCCGTCCCCACTGGGGTCCGCTGCGCCGATCGGTGTAGATTCGTCATCAGTGTCAGGCGTCGCCGCTGATGGCGGTCGGGCGGTCCTCGCGACCGGCCGAGGGGAGAGAGGGCCCCGCGGCGGACTGTGCTCAGTGCACCGGCCAGCCCGTCGTGCACGGCCCAGCCGTACCCAACCTCTCGACCCATGAGGAGCAGCACCCATGGACTTCAAGGTCGCCGACCTTTCCCTTGCCGCTTTCGGCCGCAAGGAGATCACCCTGGCCGAGCACGAGATGCCGGGTCTGATGTCGATCCGCAAGGAGTACGCGCAGGCCCAGCCGCTGGCCGGCGCCCGCATCACCGGCTCGCTGCACATGACGGTGCAGACGGCCGTGCTCATCGAGACCCTCGTCGCCCTCGGCGCCGACGTCCGCTGGGCCTCCTGCAACATCTTCTCCACCCAGGACCACGCGGCCGCCGCCATCGCGGTCGGCCCGAACGGCACCCCGGAGGACCCGCAGGGCGTCCCCGTCTTCGCCTGGAAGGGCGAGACGCTGGAGGAGTACTGGTGGTGCACGGAGCAGGCGCTGACCTGGCCGAACACCCCGACCGGCGGCCCCAACATGATCCTCGACGACGGTGGTGACGCCACCCTCCTCGTCCACAAGGGCGTCGAGTTCGAGAAGGCCGGCGCGGCCCCGGACCCGTCCACCGCGGACTCCGAGGAGTACGCCCACATCCTCACGCTCCTCAACCGCACCCTGGCCGAGTCCCCGCAGAAGTGGACGCAGCTCGCGTCCGAGATCCGGGGTGTGACGGAGGAGACCACGACGGGTGTGCACCGTCTGTACGAGATGATGGCCGAGGGCACGCTGCT
>NZ_JBVISM010000011.1:0-242620 GCF_055575515.1 Streptomyces sp. NPDC034086
TCGCCACCCGCTACGACAAACGCGCCTACGTTTTCCACGGCACCATCACCACCGCAGCCATCAGACTCTGGCTCCGCGAATGATCCGCCGGACACAACCTAGTGACCTGAGTCGGAGATCCACCAGCAGATCTCCGACTCAGGTCACTAGGCCCCGGACCCCGCGCCCCGAACGCCGGCGGGGCTGGACGTGCCGACACGCACCCGCCAACCCCGTACGCTGCCCCGCACCCGCGGCGCGCCGTGCGGCAGCCCGCGCTGTGTGGTGGCCCGCGCTCGCGGTGTCCCGGCGGTGCCCCGCGCCTGAGGTGGTCGGGGTCGGTGGGGGCCGCGCTGGGCGGTGTCCCGCGCTTGCGGTGGCTCGCGTCGGTAGTGGGACGTGCCTGCGGTAAGCCGCGCCTGCGGTGAGGGGTGCTGGGCGGTGGCTTGCGCCTGAGTGGGCCGCGTCGGGGGTGGGGCGCGGCGGCGGCTGAGGCGGGGACGGGTGAAAGGGCGGGGTGGGGCGGGCTCCGTGCGGCGGCGCGCGTGGTGCGTCTGGAGGGGCGTGGCCGCAGGCGTGGGTCCCGTCACGGGTTCCGTGGCCGTGTCAGGAAGGGGTGCGCTGGGACAGCGCCAGGGTCCGGTGGGCGGCGGCCACCACTGCCGGGTCCACGAAGCGGCCGTCCGGGAGGGCCAGGGCACCCGGCGTGGCGCGGGCGGCGGTGACGACCTCCTCGGCGGCGGTGACCTCCTCCGGCCCGGGGAGGTAGGCCCGCTCGATCACCGGGAGCTGGCGGGGGTGGATGGCCGCCCGGCCGAGGAAACCCAGCGCCCGGCCCCGCGCGCACGACGCGGCCAGCGCCTCCAGGTCCCGGATGTCCGGGAACACCGACTGCGCGGGCGGCGCCAGCCCCGCCGCGCGGGCCGCGACGACCACCCGGGAGCGCGGCCAGTCGAGCCCGCTCTCCGCGCGGACGCCGAGGTCGGCGCAGAGGTCCGCCTCGCCCAGCGTCAGCCCGTGCAGGCAGGGGTGGGCGCGGGCGATCTCGTACGCCCTCTCCACCCCCAGCGCGGACTCCAGCAGCGCGTACAGCGCCACCCCTCCGGTGCGCTCCGCGACCCGGGTGACCTGTTCCGGCGCGTCGATCTTCGGCAGCCGCAGCCCCGCGAGCCCGGGCAGCCCGGCCAGCGCGGTGAGGTCGGCGCCCGACCAGGGCGAGCCGAGGGCGTTGACGCGGACGTGGACGGGGAGCGGCGGCCGTTCCGTCAGGAGTTCGGCGGTGGCCGCGCGGGCGTACTCCTTGCGCGAGGCCGATACCGAGTCCTCCAGGTCGACGATGACGGCGTCGGCCCCGCTGCGCAGGGCCTTCGCCACCACCTGGGGGCGGTCTCCGGGCGCGTACAGCCAGGTCAGGATCACAGGGCCCCCTCCAGGCGGAGAGCGGAGATCTCAGCCCCGGTGAGGCCGAGCTCCGTCAGGACGGATTCGGTGTCGGCGCCGTGCGGGCGGCCGGCCCAGCGGATCCCGCCGGGGGTCCCGGACAGCCGGAAGAGGACGTTCTGCATGCGGAGCGGGCCGAGTTCGGGGTCCTCGACGCCGGTGACCGTGCCGAGGGCCGCGAACTGCGGATCGGCCATCACGTCCCGGACGTCGTACACCAGGGCGACGGCGGCCTCGGCCTCCTCGAACGCGGCGACGACGTCGTCGGCCTTGTGGCGGGCGACCCAGCCGCCGACCGCCCCGTCGATGACCTCGGTGTGGGCGGCCCGCCCGGAACCGGTCGCGAACCACGGCTCGGTGATCAGCTCCGGGCGGCCGACGAGCCGCATCACGCGCTCGGCGACCGACTGGGCCGAGGCGGACACCGCCAGCCAGCGGCCGTCCGCGCTGCGGTAGGTGTTGCGGGGGGCGTTGTGGGCGGAACGGTTGCCGGTGCGGGGCTGGACGTAGCCCAGCTGGTCGTACCAGAGCGGGTGCGGGCCCAGCACGGTGAGGATCGGTTCGACGATCGCGAGGTCGACGACCTGCCCCCGCCCCGTGCGGTCCCGCCCCGCGAGGGCGGTCATCACCGCGTACGCACAGGTCAGGGCGGCGATGGAGTCCGCGAGGCCGAATGGCGGCAGGGTCGGCGGCCCGTCCGGCTCCCCGGTGATCGCGGCGAACCCGCTCATGGCCTCGGCGAGGGTGCCGAAGCCCGGGCGGTGGGCGTACGGGCCGTGCTGGCCGAAGGCCGTGACGCGGGCCAGGACGAGGCGGGGGTTGGCGGCGGACAGGGCCTCCCAGCCCAGGCCCCACCGCTCCAGGGTGCCGGGGCGGAAGTTCTCCACGACCACGTCGGCGGTGGCGGCCAGCCGCAGCAGGGTGTCCCGGCCGCCGGGCGCGGACAGGTCGAGGGTCATCGTCCGCTTGTTCCGCCCGAGCAGCTTCCACCACAGCCCGACGCCGTCCTTGGCCGGCCCGTGTCCGCGCGAGGGGTCGGGCCGCCGCGGGTGCTCGACCTTGACCACCTCGGCGCCGAAGTCCCCGAGCAGGGTCGCCGCCAGCGGCCCGGCGAACAGGGTGGCCAGGTCCAGCACCCGCAGCCCGGCCAGCGGGCCGCCGCCGGGCGCGGGGCCCGCGTCCGCGTGCGGTGTCCGGGGCTCCGTGCCGGGGGGCGTCATGCGCCGGCCCCGTCGAGCGGCGCGGCCGGCGGGCCGGGCTCCGGTGCGGCCGCGGCGAAGGCGTCCGTCTCCGCCCGCGTGGGCATGGAGTCCTGCGCACCGGGCCGCTGGACGGACAGCGCCGCCGCCCCGCAGGCCCAGCGCAGCGCCTCCGGCATGGCGCGGCCCTCCCCGAGGGCCACCGCGAGCGCCCCGACGAAGGTGTCCCCGGCGGCGGTGGTGTCCACCGCCCGGACCCGGGGGGCCGCCACCACGAGGGGCTCGCACCCCCGGGCCGCGTACAGGCAGCCGGCTCCGCCCAGGGTGACCACCACCTCCGGGACCTCGCGCAGCAGCGCCTCGGCGGCCCGGTGCGGGTCGGTGAGCCCGGTCAGGGCGGCGGCCTCGTGCTCGTTCGGGACGAGCAGGTCGGTGGCGGCGAGCAGCCCCGCCGGGAGCGGCTGGGCGGGGGCCGGGGTGAGGACCGTACGGACCCCCTGCGCGCGGGCGGCCCGCGCCCCGGCGAGGACGGCTTCCAGGGGCAGTTCCAGCTGGAGCAGCAGGCAGTCGGCGGCGCCGATCCGCGACGCGTCGCCCGCCTCCAGGCCGGTGACGCGGGCGTTGGCGCCGGGGATGACGATGATGCTGTTGCCGCCCTCGTCGTCGACGGTGATGTGCGCGGTGCCACTGGCGCCCTCGACGGTGCGCAGGGCCGCGGTCTCGACCCCGGCCGAGGCGAGTGCGGCCCGCAGCCGTACGCCGAACTGGTCCGCCCCGACCGCGCCGATCATCACCACCTCCCCGCCGAGGCGGGCGGCGGCCACCGCCTGGTTGGCGCCCTTGCCGCCGGGGACCGTGCGGAACTCCCGCCCGGTGACGGTCTCCCCGAGGCGGGGGGCCTTGGGCACGTAGGCGACGAGGTCCATGTTGGTACTGCCGAGCACGGCGATGGCCGTCATGGTCGGGATGCCTCCTGGGCGGTGAGGTGGGCGAGGGTGTCGAAGCCGACGCCGTCGAAGCCGGCGACGGTGGTGGCGAGACGGTTCTTGAGCGGGGCGGTCCAGCGTTCCGGGATCCGGTCGGGGGATCCGGCCAGGAGTCCGGCGACCGACCCGGCGGTGGCGCCGTTGGAGTCGGTGTCCCAGCCGCCGGACACCGCCCGGCACACGGAGTGCGTGAAGTCCCCGTCGGCATGGGTGAGGGCGGCGGCGATCAGGGCGGTGTTGGGGACGGCGTGCACCCAGTGGTAGTGGCCGTAGCGGGCGTGCAGCCGGTCCACGACCCGGTCGAAGCGGGCCTCCTCGCCGGCCGCGCGGATACCGAAGCGGACGGCCTCGGCGAGGCGCGAGCTGGGGGGTACGACGGCCAGCCCGGCCCGGAGCGCGGCGTGCACGTCGGCCCGGCCGCCGGCGGCCTCGGCGATGGCGGCGGCGGCGAAGAGGGCGGCGTAGACCCCGTTGGCGGTGTGGGTGAGCGTGGCGTCCCGCCAGGCCTGCTCGGCCGCGGCGGCCGGGTCGCCGGGATGGGTCCAGCCGTGGACGTCGGCGCGGATGAGGGCCCCGATCCACTCCCGGAAGGGGTTGTGGTGGGTGGCGGTGAGCGGGGGTTCCAGCCCCTGGAGGAGGTTGCGGTAGGCGACGCGCTCGGCGGTGAAGGTGCGGCCGGCGGGGAGCTCGTCGAGCCACAGGCGGGCCAGGTCGGCGGTGGCGAAGCCCTTGCCGTGGCGCTGGAGCAGCAGCAGGCCGAGGAGGGGGTGGTCGAGGTCGTCGTCCTCGGGCGTGCCGTCGATGTTCTCGGCGAGGGAGGTGGCGGCGGAGCGGCGGTTCCACGGGTACGCGGCCAGCAGCCCGGCGGGGACGCCGCGTGCGGTGAACCAGTCGTCCAGCGGCCAGTTCCCGGCGGCGCGGGCGAGGGCCCGGATCCCGTCCAGGGGGAGCTTCTCCACGGGTTTGCCGAGCACGCAGCCGACGGCCCGGCCGGTCCAGGCGGCCTCCAGCCTGCGCCGCAGCCCGGGGTCCACGGGGCCGGGCGCGGTGGTCGGGCCGGCCGGTCCGCGGGTGTCCGGGCCGGGGTGCGGCCCGCCGGCCGGGGTCCGGCTGCCCGAGGCCGTCGCGGGCGCCCGCCGCGTCTCCCGGGCCGCGGCCGCGGGCTCCCGGCCCGCGGCTCGCGGCGGCGGTGCGGGCCAGGTGGCGCGCAGGGCCGGCCAGGCGGTGGGCTCCGCGGCCGCGGAGGGGACGGGGAGGTCCGCGAGCCCGGCCAGCAGGCGGGTGGCGAGCGCGCGCAGCTCCGGCGCGGCCGGGGCGGGGGAGGCCCCGGCCCGGGCGGGGGCGGGACGGCCGCCCGCCGCGAGCCAGGCGCGCCGGGCCGGGCCGGGGTCCCGGCCGTCCTCCTCGGCCTGGCGCAGCTCGTGGCCGACCAGGTCCTCGGGCTGGACCCAGGTGAGCCGTACGCGGTCCGGGGCGGCGGGCTCCGGGCCTGCGGCGCGGGGGCCCGTCACCGCGGGGAGGCCATCGCGGCGAAGGCGTCCTCGTGGGCGCGCCGGCGGGACAGGTCCCGGTCGAAGACCTCCCGGGCCACGGCGGCCAGCGCGGCCGCCGGGGCGCGCAGGTCGAGCCGGCTGGCCTCCGCGACCCGCTTCGCCCACTCGGCCGGCACGGCGGACTCCCCGCCCAGGGCGCCCGCGACCGCCCCGGCCATGGTGGCGATGGAGTCGCAGTCACGGCCGTAGTTGACGGCGCCGAGCACCGAGGTCTCGTACCGGCCGTCCGCGACCAGCAGCATCCCGAGGGCGATCGGGAGTTCCTCGACGGAGTGCAGGCGCGAGGGGCGGCGGGCGCCGAGCGAGGGCGCCCGGTAGTCCGGTCCGACCGAGTCGTACGGGGCCACGGCGGCCCGCAGCGGCGCGAGCGCGGATTCGAAGTCCCGGTGCCGCAGGGCGGCTTCGCGGACCGCCGCGATGGCCGCGCGGGTGCCGTCCTTGGCCAGGGCCAGCGCGCTGTCCACCACCGACGCGGCCGTGGCCCCCGGAGCACACGCCGCCGCGACCGCGGCCGCGAAGACCCCGGCCGCCTCCCGCCCGTACGAGGACTGGTGCGCGCCCGCGACGTCCAGCGCCTCGGCGTACGCGGCGGCCGGGTTGCCCGCGTTGACGAGGCCGACGGGTGCCATGTACATCGCCGCACCGCAGTTGACGATGTTGCCGGTGCCCGCCTCGCGCGGGTCCGCGTGCGCGTAGTGCAGCCGGGTCACGATCCACTTCTCGGCGAGGAAGATCCGCTGGAGGGGCAGCGCCTCGGCCTCCAGCTCCGGGATCCAGCGGGGGGTGCCCATCAGGTCCGGCACGAGGTGCTCGGCGACCGCGTACGCGTCCAGGTGGTCGCGTACGGCGGTGTAGACGCGTACCAGCGCGTGCGTCATGAGGGTGTCGTCGGTGACGTGCCCGTCGCCCTTGTGGTACGGCGCGATGGGGCGGGCGGTCCGCCAGTCCTCGTACCAGGGGCCGACGATGCCGTGCACGCGGCCGCCGTGCCGCTCGGCGATCTGCTCCGGGGACCAGCCCTCCACCGGGCCGCCGAGGGCGTCGCCCACGGCGGCGCCGACGAGGGCGCCCGAGAACCGGTCCTCCAGTGTGAGGGTCATGCCCGAATCATCCCTTCGGTGAGGTGAGTTCCGTACGCGAGAGCAGCGCGGCGAGTTCGACGAGGTCGGTTCCGGCCAGCCGGGGCAGGGCGCAGCCGGAGAGGGTGCGGCAGGCCTCGCGCCAGGCGGCGGGCAGGGAACCGCCGCCGCCGAGGGCGCCGGTGAGGGCGCCCGCGAGGGCGGGGGCCGAGTCGGCGACGCGGGAGAGGCAGGCGGCGGCCGGGACGGCCCCGCAGACGTCGCCGCGGGCGGCGGTGGTGAGGGCGAGGGCCACCGGGACGGTCTCGGCGGCGGCGATGCCGTAGCTGTAGACGTGGTCGACGATCTGGTGCTCCAGCAGGGGCACGAGGGCGAAGGCCCCTTCCCCCTCCGCGCCTTGACGGGCCCGGGCCAGTCCGACGGCGTGCCGGGCGTTGCGGCCGATCTCGGTGGCGGCGGGCAGCTGGGCCAGCGCGGCGTCGACGGCGGTGTCGGCGTCCGCCCCGGCGAGGGCAGCGGCGACGGCGGCGGCCATGGCCCGGGCGCCGTGGACCCCGTCGCCGTCCTGGGTGTAGCGGGCGTCGAACTCGGCGAGGTCCGCGGCCGCCCGGGGGTCGCCGGGGTGCACGACGGCGAGGACGCAGGCACGGACGCAGGCGGCGTCGTCGAAGTAGTGCGGGTTGTCGTGGCCGGTGGCGGGCGGGCGCAGGCCCGCGGCCAGGTTGCCGAGCCCGGCGCGTACGGAGATCCGGGCGCGCATCGGCAGCACCGCGGACTCGACCTCGGGGGCGCGTTCGGCGGCGGCGGCGACCTCGCTCGCCAGGGCGTTCCAGGCGAGGTCGATGGCGGCGCGCATGCGGCGGGACCGGGACAGGTCGCTGAGCAGGGCCCCGGCGGCGGTGAGTACGGACTCGGCGGCGAAGGCGGCCCACTCGGCGTCGTCGGAGGGGCCGAGGCGCAGGGGCTCGGGCGGCTGGTTGAGGGCGATGGGCACGGGGAGGGTGGTGGTGGCGTTCTGCTCCGCGAAGGTGTCGAGCTCGCGGGTGAGGCGGCGGGTCCACTCCGGCATGCGGCTCGCCCGGTGCCGGGCGGCGGGCCAGCCGGCGGCGTCGCCCGCCGCGAGCCCGAGGAGCAGCCCCTCGATCCGCCGGCCCGCTTCTGCCGGCGGGGCGGGAGTACGGGGCTCCGCGCGGGGCGTGGGCCACGGCCTTCCGGGGACGCGGCCCGGGCCGGGGGTTTCCCCCGCCGCGCCCCTCCCCGCAGCCCGGGGCGGCCTCCCGGCCCCCGGGGCCGCGTCCCGGCCCGGGCCGGCCGGGACGGGCGCGGTGGTGGCCCCGCCCGGCGGGGCGGTGAGCACGGCCGCCGGTCCGGGTACGCCGGCCGGGGGCGGCCCGCCGGGTCCGGCGGCCGGACCCCGGGCCGGTGCTGTGGCTCCCGGCCAGGGGTGCGCGGTCCAGGTCACCGCCGGGGCGGCGGGTCCGGGCGCGGGCCCGCCGGCGGGGGCCGGGTCCCCCGCGGCGGCGGCCGTGCCCCCGCGGGCGGTCCCGGCTCCCGGGCCGGGCTCCCGGCCCGGCGGGGGAGGGGACCCCGGGGCGGCCGGGCCGTCGGGGACCGAGGGAGCGGGGGGTGCCGGGGTGGTGGCCCGGGGGAGGTCCGGTGCGGGGGCGCGGTCCGGCGCGGCGCGGCCGGTGAGGGAGTCGGGGGTCATCGGGCGGGCTCGGTTTCGGGGGTGAGGAGGTCCGCGACGTCCAGGACGTGGTAGCCGCGCATCGAGGGGAGGCAGCTGCCCCGGACCGGGCCGATCGCCGAGGCCCAGGCGGCGGGGATGGCCGCGGCCCCCGACAGGGCGCCGGCCAGGGCGCCCGCCACCGCCGCGGTGGTGTCGGCGTCCCGGCCCATGTTGACGGCGGTCAGGACGGAGCCGGGGAAGTCGCCCGCGCAGGCGGCGAAGGCACCGAACGCCAGGCCCACCGCCTCCGGCGCCAGATCCGTCCAGGGATAGCCGCCGATGACCACCGCCGAGCGCACCGCCCGCTCCCCGCGCGGGGCGGCGGTCACCGCGCGGCGCAGCGAGCGCGCCGTCCAGGAGTCGGACGGGATCACGGACAGCGCCGCCGAGACCACCGAGACGGGCGAGCCGCCGGCCATGGCGGCGGCGACGCCGGCCGCCACCGCCTGGCCGCCGTAGATGCCCTCCCCGTCATGGCTGACGGAGCCGTCGATCGCGACCAGGCGGGCCGCCTCCGCCGGCCGGCCGGCGGCGAAGACCCCGAACGGGGCCGCGCGCATCGCCAGGCCGTCCGACCAGGCGTGCCGGTGCTGCGCGGAGATGGGCGCCGCCAGGCCCCGGCGGAGGTTCTCCAGCGTTCCGCGCTCCGAGAAGCCCGCACCGCGGAAGGGCCCCTCGTCCAGGTCCGCGATCCAGTGGTGCCAGGCCCGTTCCACGTGCGCGACGGTGAGGGCGGAGCCGTGCCGGGCCAGCAGCAGGCCCGAGAAGATCGCGTACTCCGTGTCGTCCGTGCCCGCCGGGTCGTCCGAGACGAAGCCCTCGATCCGGCCCCACTTCGCCCGGATCTCCGACGGCTTCATGTTCTCCGCGGGGGCGCCCAGCGCGTCACCCACCGCGAGGCCGAGAAGTGCGCCCCTGGCCCGTTCGAGGAGGACCTGCGGACCGCATGTGGTCAGCTCCATGGCGCGCCTCTCCACTTGGTGGGGGGCTCATCATGAGCCCTTGGGGGATTTGTGCCACGGCATGAGGTTTGCCGGTCGCCGCGAAACGCCCCACGCGCACCCCCGTCACCCGGTCGCCGACCCGCGAAAGCCCAGGTAAGTACGGCCTTCCTTGCTGGCGGGAGCCCGAAATCGTGCGTACTTTCGAGGTGTTGAGGGGGAGTGTCCCGTGCCGGGGCACAGCTGCGCGTCGCTCGCGCGTACCCACCCGTACCCACTCGCACAGAAGGGGAGATACGCCGCATGTCCATCATCGACGTCGAAGCGCCGCTGCACACCGCGCACCGCGACAACCACACCCACCGCGACGTCAACGGCGGCTGGCTGCGGCCGGCCGTCTTCGGTGCCATGGACGGGCTCGTCTCCAACCTCGCCCTGATGACCGGCGTGGCCGGCGGCGCCGTCGCCCCGCACACCGTCGTGATCACCGGTCTCGCCGGTCTCGCGGCCGGCGCGTTCTCGATGGCGGCCGGCGAGTACACCTCCGTCGCCTCGCAGCGCGAGCTGGTCCTCGCCGAGCTGGACGTGGAGCGCCAGCAGCTGCGCAAGCACCCCGTCGACGAGATGGAGGAGCTGGCCGAGCTCTACGTCTCGCGCGGCGTCGAGCCCGCCCTGGCCCGCGAGGTCGCGATGCAGCTCTCGCGCGACCCCGACCAGGCGCTGGAGATCCACGCCCGCGAGGAGCTCGGGATCGACCCCGACGACCTGCCCTCGCCGCTCGTCGCCGCGGTGTCGTCCTTCGGCAGCTTCGCGCTGGGCGCGCTGCTGCCCGTACTGCCCTACCTGCTCGGCGCGACCGCCCTGTGGCCGGCCGTGCTGCTGGCGCTCGCCGGGCTCTTCGCCTGCGGTGCGGTGGTCGCGCGGGTCACGGCCCGGTCCTGGTGGTACAGCGGCCTGCGCCAGCTCGCCCTGGGTGGCGCCGCCGCGGGTGTGACGTACATCCTGGGAACCTGGCTGGGCAGCGCCATAGGCTAACGGCCGCGGGAGTGAGACACTATGCAGAGCGCAACATAAGTAGTCCGTTACCCGGTGGTTTCGATTCCGAGACCGCTGGGCATCACCCCAGGGCGCCGGGCAACGATGCCCGTTTCGCGCGCCGGGACCTTCGCCCCGTGCCGTACCCAGCGGAAGCCTCCGCGGACGTCCCTGCAGAGCCGCAGCAGTCCTCGTAGAAGCCTCCGCGACACCTTGAAGGTCCCTTCTTCTGCCTCGCGCAGTGTCCGCATGCTGGAATGTGATATCCGGTTCTCGGGATTGCCGTCATCATGTAACCTGCACGAAATTTCGCAGAGGGCCAACGTCGTCCCTCGGCCAGCACATTGCCACGACGACGACGGGAGAGCCGATGCGTTCCGCATCCACGCACTCCGCGACCGGCCCCAGCAACACCGCCTGGTCGCCCATGGACGGTCGCCCCGCCCAGCAGGGCATGTACGACCCCCGCAACGAGAAGGACGCCTGTGGCGTCGGATTCGTGGCGAACCTCACCGGCGAGGCCACCCACACTCTCGTTGAGCAGGCCCTGACCGTCCTGCGGAACCTCGAGCACCGCGGCGCCACCGGCTCCGAGCCGGACTCCGGCGACGGCGCGGGCATCCTGTCCCAGGTGCCGGACGCCTTCCTGCGCGAGGTCGCGGGCTTCGAGCTGCCCGAGGCCGGCGCGTACGCCGTCGGCATCGCCTTCCTCCCCGCCGACGGCACCGCACAGGCCGTCGCGGCGGAGCGGATCGAGGCCATCGCCGCCGAGGAGGACCTCACGGTCCTCGGCTGGCGCGAGGTCCCGGTCACCCCCGACCTGCTCGGCAACGGCGCGCGCGCCACCATGCCGGCCTTCCGCCAGCTCTTCGTGAGTGGGGGCATCTCCCGGACGGAGTCCGGGGCAGGACGCAGCGGGATCGAGCTGGACCGCAGGGCGTTCGTGCTGCGCAAGCGCGCCGAGCGCGAGGCCGGCGTCTACTTCCCGTCGCTCTCCGCCCGCACCATCGTCTACAAGGGCATGCTGACCACCGGCCAGCTCGAGCCCTTCTTCCCGGACCTCTCCGACCGCCGCTTCGCCTCGGCGCTGGCGCTGGTCCACTCCCGGTTCTCGACGAACACCTTCCCGTCCTGGCCGCTCGCCCACCCGTACCGCTTCGTCGCGCACAACGGCGAGATCAACACGGTCAAGGGCAACCGGAACTGGATGAAGGCCCGCGAGTCCCAGCTGGCGACCAGCGCCTTCGGCGAGGGCGCCCTGGACCGCATCTTCCCGATCTGCACCCCGGACGCCTCCGACTCGGCCTCCTTCGACGAGGTCCTCGAGCTGCTCCACCTCGGCGGCCGGTCGCTGCCGCACAGCGTGCTGATGATGATCCCCGAGGCGTGGGAGAACCACGCCTCCATGGACCCGGCCCGCCGCGCGTTCTACCAGTACCACTCCACGCTGATGGAGCCCTGGGACGGCCCGGCCTGCGTCACCTTCACCGACGGCACCCAGGTCGGCGCGGTCCTCGACCGCAACGGCCTGCGCCCCGGCCGCTACTGGGTCACCGACGACGGCCTCGTCGTCCTCGGCTCCGAGGTCGGCGTCCTCGACATCGACCCGGCCAAGGTCGTCCGCAAGGGCCGCCTCCAGCCCGGCAAGATGTTCCTCGTCGACACCGCCCAGAAGCGGATCGTCGAGGACGACGAGATCAAGGACGAGCTGGCCGCCGCCGCCCCCTACGCCGAATGGCTGGAGACGGGCGAGATCGAGCTGACGGACCTCCCCGAGCGCGAGCACATCGTCCACACCCACGCCTCGGTCACCCGCCGCCAGCAGACCTTCGGCTACACCGAGGAAGAGCTGCGCGTCATCCTCGCGCCCATGGCCCGCACCGGCGGCGAGGCCCTCGGCTCCATGGGCACGGACTCGCCCATCGCGGCCCTGTCCGAGCGCCCCCGGCTGCTCTTCGACTACTTCACCCAGCTCTTCGCGCAGGTCACTAACCCGCCGCTGGACGCCATCCGCGAGGAGCTCGTCACCTCGCTGCTGTCCTCGATCGGCCCGCAGTCCAACCTGCTGGAGCCGACCGCCGCGTCCTGCCGCAGCGTCACCCTTCCCTTCCCGGTGATCGACAACGACGAGCTGGCCAAGCTCATCCACATCAACGCCGACGGCGACATGCCCGGCATGAAGGCCGCGACCCTCTCCGGCCTCTACCGGGTCTCCGGCGGCGGCGAGGCCCTCGCCGCCCGGATCGAGGAGATCCGCGCCGAGGCCGACGCGGCCATCGCGGCCGGCGCCCGCCTGATCGTCCTCTCCGACCGCCACTCGGACGCCGAGCACGCGCCGATCCCGTCGCTGCTGCTCACCTCCGCCGTGCACCACCACCTCATCGCCACCAAGCAGCGCACCCAGGTGGGCCTGCTCGTCGAGGCCGGCGACGTCCGCGAGGTCCACCACGTCGCCCTGCTCATCGGCTACGGCGCGGCGGCCGTCAACCCGTACCTGGCCATGGAGTCCGTCGAGGACCTGCTGCGCGCCGGCACCTTCCTGTCCGGCCTGGAGCCGGAGCAGGCCATCAGGAACCTGATCTACGCCCTCGGCAAGGGCGTCCTGAAGGTCATGTCGAAGATGGGCATCTCCACCGTCGCCTCCTACCGCGGCGCCCAGGTCTTCGAGGCCGTCGGCCTGAACGAGGAGTTCGTCGGCACGTACTTCGCCGGCACCGCCACCAAGATCGGCGGCGCCGGCCTGGACGTCATCGCCACGGAGGTGGCCGCCCGCCACGCCAAGGCGTACCCCGCCACCGGCATCGCCGCCACGCACCGCGCGCTGGAGATCGGCGGCGAATACCAGTGGCGCCGCGAGGGCGAGCCGCACCTGTTCGACCCGGAGACGGTCTTCCGCCTCCAGCACGCGACCCGCAACCGCCGGTACGACATCTTCCGCACGTACACGGACCGCGTGAACGAGCAGTCCGAGCGCCTGATGACGCTCCGCGGCCTGTTCGGCTTCAGGTCCGACCGCCCCTCGATCCCCCTCGACGAGGTCGAGCCGGTCTCCGAGATCGTCAAGCGCTTCTCCACCGGCGCCATGTCGTACGGCTCCATCTCCAAGGAGGCGCACGAGACCCTCGCCATCGCCATGAACCAGCTGGGCGCCAAGTCCAACACCGGTGAGGGCGGCGAGGACCCGGACCGCCTGTACGACCCGGCGCGCCGCTCCTCCATCAAGCAGGTCGCCTCCGGCCGCTTCGGCGTCACGAGCGAGTACCTGGTCAACGCGGACGACATCCAGATCAAGATGGCGCAGGGCGCCAAGCCCGGCGAGGGCGGCCAGCTGCCCGGCCACAAGGTCTACCCGTGGGTCGCCAAGACCCGGCACTCCACCCCGGGCGTCGGTCTGATCTCCCCGCCGCCGCACCACGACATCTACTCCATCGAGGACCTGGCCCAGCTGATCCACGACCTCAAGAACGCCAACCCGGCGGCCCGCATCCACGTGAAGCTGGTCTCCGAGGTCGGCGTCGGCACGGTCGCGGCCGGTGTCTCCAAGGCCCACGCGGACGTCGTCCTCATCTCCGGCCACGACGGCGGAACGGGCGCCTCCCCGCTCACCTCGCTCAAGCACGCGGGCGGCCCCTGGGAGCTCGGCCTCGCCGAGACCCAGCAGACCCTGCTGCTCAACGGCCTGCGCGACCGCATCGTGGTCCAGACGGACGGCCAGCTCAAGACCGGCCGCGACGTGGTCATCGCCGCGCTGCTCGGCGCCGAGGAGTTCGGTTTCGCGACCGCGCCGCTCGTCGTCTCCGGCTGCGTCATGATGCGCGTCTGCCACCTGGACACCTGCCCCGTCGGCATCGCCACCCAGAACCCGGTCCTGCGCGACCGCTTCTCCGGCAAGCCCGAATTCGTCGTCAACTTCTTCGAGTTCATCGCGGAGGAGGTGCGCGAGATCCTCGCCGAGCTGGGCTTCCGCACGATCGAGGAGGCCGTCGGCCACGCCGAACTCCTCGACACCAGCAAGGCCGTCACGCACTGGAAGGCACAGGGCCTCGACCTCGAGCCCCTCTTCCACGTGCCTGAACTGCCCGAGGGCGCGGTCCGCCACGCCCTGATCGAGCAGGACCACGGTCTGGAGAAGGCCCTCGACAACGAGCTCATCGAGCTCGCGGCCGACGCGCTGAACGCCGAATCCGCCGAGAGCGCCCAGCCGGTCCGGGCCCAGGTCGCGATCCGCAACATCAACCGGACCGTCGGCACCATGCTCGGCCACCACGTCACCAAGAAGTTCGGCGGCGCGGGCCTGCCCGACAACACGATCGACCTGACCTTCACCGGTTCGGCCGGCCAGTCCTTCGGCGCGTTCCTGCCCCGCGGCGTGACCCTGCGCCTGGAGGGCGACGCCAACGACTACGTCGGCAAGGGCCTCTCCGGCGGCCGGATCGTGGTCCGCCCGGACCGCGCCGCCGACCACCTCGCCGAGTACTCCACCATCGCCGGCAACACCATCGGCTACGGAGCCACCGGCGGCGAGATGTTCCTGCGCGGCCGCACCGGCGAACGCTTCTGCGTCCGCAACTCCGGCGCCCTGGTCGTCTCGGAGGGCGTGGGCGACCACGGCTGCGAGTACATGACCGGCGGAACGGCCGTCGTCCTCGGCGAGACCGGCCGCAACTTCGCGGCCGGCATGTCGGGCGGTGTCGCGTACGTCATCGACCTCGACCCCCGCCAGGTCAACGTCGGCAACAAGGAGGCCATCGAGGCCCCCTCCGAGGCCGACAAGCTGTGGCTGCACGATGTGGTGCGCCGCCACGAGGAGGAGACCGGCTCGACGGTGGCCGCGAAGCTCCTGGCTGACTGGGACGCCGCCGCGGCCCGCTTCAGCAAGATCATCCCGACCACGTACAAGGCAGTGCTCGCCGCCAAGGACGCCGCTGAGCTGGCCGGACTCTCCGAGTCCGAGACCACCGAGAAGATGATGGAGGCGGCGACCCATGGCTGACCCGAAGGGCTTCCTCACCACCCCGCGCGAGACCGCCTGCACCCGTCCCGTCGCCGAACGCGTCAAGGACTGGAACGAGGTCTACGTCCCGGGCTCGCTGCTCCCGATCATCAGCAAGCAGGCCGGCCGCTGCATGGACTGCGGCATCCCGTTCTGCCACAACGGCTGCCCCCTCGGGAACCTGATCCCGGAGTGGAACGACTACGCGTACCGCGAGGACTGGACGGCGGCGTCGGAGCGCCTCCACGCCACGAACAACTTCCCGGAGTTCACCGGCCGCCTCTGCCCCGCCCCGTGCGAGTCGGCGTGCGTCCTCGGCATCAACCAGCCGGCCGTCACGATCAAGAACGTCGAAGTCTCGATCATCGACCAGGCCTGGGACAACGGCGACGTCACCCCGCAGCCGCCCGAGCGCCTGTCCGGCAAGACCGTGGCCGTCATCGGCTCCGGCCCGGCCGGCCTGGCCGCCGCCCAGCAGCTGACCCGGGCCGGCCACACCGTGGTGGTGTACGAGCGCGCCGACCGCATCGGCGGCCTGCTGCGCTACGGCATCCCCGAGTTCAAGATGGAGAAGGTGCACATCAACCGCCGCATCGAGCAGATGCGCGCGGAGGGCACCAAGTTCCGCACCGGCATCGAGGTCGGCCGCGACATCACGGCCACCGACCTGCGCAAGCGCTTCGACGCGGTCGTCGTCGCCGCCGGCGCCACGGTCTCCCGCGACCTGCCGGTCCCGGGGCGCGACCTCAAGGGCATCCACTTCGCGATGGAGTACCTGCCCCTCGCGAACAAGGTCCAGGAGGGCGACTTCCTGGCCCCGCCGATCACCGCCGAGGGCAAGCACGTCGTCGTCATCGGCGGCGGCGACACCGGCGCGGACTGCGTCGGCACCGCCCACCGCCAGGGCGCCCTCTCGGTGACCCAGCTGGAGATCATGCCGCGCCCGTCGGAGGACCGCCCCGCGTCCATGCCGTGGCCGACCTTCCCGATGCTGTACAAGGTCACCTCGGCCCACGAGGAGGGCGGCGAGCGGATCTACTCCGTCTCCACCACCCACTTCGAGGGCGACGAGGACGGCAACGTGCAGTCCCTGCACCTGGTCGAGGTCGAGTTCGTCGACGGCAAGCTGGTGCAGAAGCCGGGCACCGAGCGGGTCATCCCGGCCCAGCTGGTCACCCTGGCGATGGGCTTCACCGGCACGGACCAGGCCAACGGTCTGGTCGAGCAGTTCGGCGTGGAGCTGGACGAGCGGGGCAACATCGCCCGCGACGCCTCGTACGCCACCAACGCCGACGGCGTCTTCGTCGCCGGTGACGCGGGCCGCGGCCAGTCGCTCATCGTGTGGGCCATCGCGGAAGGCCGCTCGGCCGCCCGCGGCGTGGACCGCTACCTGACGGGCACCAGCACCCTCCCGTACCCGGTCAAGCCGACGGACCGCTCGCTGATGGTGTAGCGCCGGGGCGGTACCCCTCCCCCGGGAGGACCCCTCATACGGTCCGTACAACGGCGTACGGAAACCCGACGCAGCGCCCGCCACGGCTCCTTTGGGATGCCGGGCTCGCACCGCTCGGCCGCAGGCGGTCTCCCGGGCTTCGCCCGGCTGCGCCGGCCTCCGGCCGTCGGTGCACGGCCCGTGTCCCCGGTAGTACCCCCGCCGTGTGAACGGTGGGTCCCCTCATACGGTCCGTACAACGGCGTACGGAAACCCGACGCAGCGCCCGCCATGTCCCCGACCAGGGATGGCGGGCGCTGTGGCGTGCTGGAGTCGTACCGCCTGGATGGCGCGGTCCGCCGCGTCGTACGTGGTGCGGGCGAGTTGCCGTACCGGTTCGTCCGCGCCGAGGCGCACCTGCTCGCGTTCACCGTCGTCGGCCGCCCGGGCGGTCACGTCCTCGACGATCCGCACACCGGTGTGCCCGCTGCGATGTCCGCCGGGTAGTAGCGTCCGTCAACTCGGTGGGCCCGCCGGGTTCCCGCTTCAGCCGACCGGGTCCTCGCGCGGGGGTTCGTCGTCGTTGCCGCGGCGGAGGGTGCGTGTTCCGTGGGACGGGGTCCAGGAGCGGATCACCAGGTCGTCGCCGTCGACGGCGATGTGGACCACCTCGGTCAGGTCGGCGTGGAAGAGGTGGAAGGGGTGCGCCGGGGCGTCGGTCTCCTCCGCGTACCGGTGCAGTTCCGGCGGCTCCACGACCTCCACCGCGCGCCCCGAGACGCGTACGTCGCCGTCGGGCATGGTGTCGTCCCCGCCCGGGTTGGTGTGCAGGGCGAAGCGCGGGTCGCGCTGGAGGTCCCTGGCCTTCATCGAGCCCGCCATCATGCCGAGCCACAGTTCCCCGCCCCGGAACTCGACGTTGATCCCCGCCACCCGGGGCGACCCGTCCTTGCGCAGGGTGGCCAGGACGTGGTGCGGGTACCGGGCGAAGCGGGCCCGCACGGCCGCCGCGAATTCCGGCTCCGCCTTCTCGAACGCCGCCCAGTTGTTCGTCGTCATCTCGGTCTCCTCGCGTGATGTCGCAGGCCGGGCCCCCTCGTGGGGCGTGGGGACATCTTCCGTGAAGCGGGCGCTCGGATTTCGCTTCTGGGCCGCGGAGGCGCGGACGCGCGGCGGGGGCCCGGTACCCCTACGGGCGTTCGTCCGCGCCTTCGGAGGCGGCGCGCGCCGCCTCCAGGGTGTCGATGTCCTCCAGCATCGCGGCCGCCAGGTCCCGCTCGGAGGTGTAGTACCGCTCGGCCCACCGGAGGGTGAGCGCCGGGTACGCCCAGGCGGCCTCCGCCTGGGCGCCCTCCGCGTCGGCCTCCGCGCGGCGGCGCATGCCCTCCGCGAACTCCTGGTGGGCGAGGAGCACTTCGCGCATTTGCCGCGGCTCCAGCAGATGACCCAGCCACAGCCGCAGCATCGGTCCGTGCTTGAGGACCGGAGGGTCGACCGGCGCCTCGCGCGCCCACGCGCGTACGGCGGCCATGCCCTCGTCGGTGATGCGGTACACGCGCTTGTCCCGGGTGCCGGACTCCTGGGAGATCATCCGCGAGGTCGCGTAGCCGGCCTTCTCCAGGCGCTTCAGCTCGCTGTAGATCTGGCTGAAGGAGGGGCTCCAGTAGAAGAAGCGCAGCGACAGGTCCGACCACTTCTTCAGGTCGTAGCCGGAGAGCTCCTCGCCGAAGGAGAGCAGTCCGAGGACCGCCCAGCTGGTCGCGGGGAGGGTGCGCGGCCGCGCTCCCGCCGACGTGTCGTCTGCCGTCTCGGCCGTGTCGTCTGCCACGCAGCGCAGTCTACGACCGGTCGTGCGAGACCCTTCCCGTGCTGCGTATGACTGCTAGAAGTATTTCTGTTCGTCATGTCGCCGTGCTCACGCGTCTTTTGCCGATCCCCCGTCGGAGGGACCTGCCGTGAAGTTCCAGGAAACGCCCGACGTCCGCGAGGAGGAGGGCAGGGCCGTCGCCGCCGAGCTGGGCGCCGGCCGGGGCCTGGCCGGGGTCTTCCACGGCTTCCTGGGCCTGCCGCTGCCGGCCGCGGAGGCGGCCGTCGCGGGAGCGGCGGCCTGGCCGGCGGGCACCGGCTGAGGGAGAGGGGCGGGGCGGCCGGATTCGAACCGGCGTCCTCCTCCATGCTGTGTAGGCGCACTGCCTCTGTGCTACGACCCCGCTTGCGAGTGATCTTAGCCGCCGCCGTACGGGCCCCGCACCCGGGTATTCCCGACATGATGTGTCCATGCCTGGTTTCCTGCTGCGCGCCTGCCTGCTCCTCGCCGTGGAGGCCGGAGCCGCCGCGCTGCTGCGCGGTCCCGGGACGCCGTGGATCCCCGTACTGCTGGCGGTGTTCGTGGCCGGTTCGGCGGTACCGCACGGTACCGAGGCGGAGTTCGCGGGCCGCTTCCTCGTCGCGCTCACGGCGGTGGGCGCCGCCCGGCTGGGGGCCACGGTCTGGGAGGCGCACGGCCCGCCGGCCGCGGTGGGCCTCGGGGCGCTGCTGCTCCTCCAGACGGTCATGCTGCTGCGGCTGTCGCTGCGCGGGCGCCGCCGCACGGGGGGCCGGCGCACCGGGGGCCGGCGCGCCCCGGCGGGCGGCCGCGGGCGCCGGTGACCCCGGACGATTTGGCGCACCGGGGCGGACCGGGTATTTTCCTGTCGGAAGGCGCCGCTAGCTCAGTTGGTTAGAGCAGCTGACTCTTAATCAGCGGGTCCGGGGTTCGAGTCCCTGGCGGCGCACCTGATCTTCGGGCGGTTCCCGGTTCACCGGGAACCGCCCGAAGTGCATTCCGGCCCGGCCCTGACCGCCGGCCACCCCTACGCCAGCACCTCCGCCCGGCACCGCGACGGGCCGCCCCACGCGTCGCGCAGCGGGCGGGCCTTCAGCAGCCACAGCGACAGGTCCAGCTCCCGGGTGTAGCCGACCGCCCCGTGCAGCTGGAGGGCGGTGAGCGCGGCCCCGTACGCCGCCTCCCCGGCGCTCAGCTTCGCCGCCGCCACGTCCCGGCGCGACAGGGACAGCGCGGCCGCCCACACCAGCGGCCGGGCGAACTCCAGCGCCAGCAGGGTGTCCGCCAGCCGGTGCTTGACCGCCTGGAAACCGCCGATCGGCATCCCGAACTGGGTGCGCCCCTTCGCGTACTCCACCGTCCGCGCCAGCAGCGCCTCGCCGACGCCCAGGCACTGGGCCGCCGTCAGCAGCCGCGCCCAGCGCAGGGCCGCCCCGGCCGCCGCCGTCACCGCGGGGCCCGCCGCCAGCAGCTCCCCGGCGGCGGCCGGCCGGTACAGCCGCCGCGCCGGGTCGGTCGAGGCCAGCGGCTCCCCGGGCCCGCCGGCCAGCCACAGCTCGCCCGCCGCCGTCACCGTGAACCGGTGCGTCACCGCGTCCGCGTCCAGGGCGTACGGGGACCCGCCCGGCAGCACCAGCGTCGCCGAGGACCCGCCCGAGGCCAGCCCCGGCAGGAACCGCTCCGCCGGCTTCCCGTCGTCCAGCCCGGCCAGGAGCACCGCGGCCGCCGCCGTCTCCACCACCGGCCCCGGAACGCACGCCCGCCCCAGCTCCACGAAGCCGAGGGCCAGCTCCACCGGCAGAGGGCCCGCCCCCTCGTACGCCTGCGGCACGGCCAGCGCGAACAGGCCCGTCCCGGCGAGCCGGGCCCACAGCGCCCGCCCGGGCCCGTGCTCCCCGGCCGCCCAGGCCCGGGCCGTCGCCGGGACCCCGGCCGCGGCCAGCAGGGAGCGCAGGGTGCGGGCGTACTCCGACTGTTCCGCGGTCGGCAGGAAGCGCATCAGCGGCGGCCCTTCGGGAGGCCGAGCAGCCGCTCGGCGATGATGTCGCGCTGGATCTCGTTCGTGCCCGCGTAGATCGGCCCGGCCAGCGAGAAGAGCCACGGCTCCGCCCACGCGCCGTCCGCGAGTTCCGCGTCCGCGCCCAGCAGGTCCAGGGCCGTCTCGTGCAGGGCGATGTCGTACTGCGACCAGAACACCTTGTTCAGGCTGGACTCGGCGCCGATCCGCTCGCCCGCCGCGGAGCGGGAGGCGCCCGCCCAGGTGAACAGCGCGTAGGCGCGGGCCCCGACCACCGCGTCCGCGACCCGGTCCCGCAGCGCCGTGTCGGCCGGGTCGCCCTGCGCGTGCCACAGCCCGAGCAGCCGGTCCGCGGCAGCCAGGAACCGGCCGGGGGAGCGCAGGGTCAGCCCCCGCTCGTCGCCGGTGGTGGACATCGCGATCCGCCAGCCCTGCCCGGGCTCGCCGATCACGTCCTCGTCGGGGACGAAGACCCGGTCCAGGAAGAGTTCCGCGAAGGCCGGCTTGCCGTCGAGGCGGCCGATGGGCCGTACCGTAACCCCCGGAGCCCGCAGGCCGAACATCAGGTACGTCAGCCCCCGGTGCGGCTCCGCGCCGGGGTCGGTGCGGAAGAGGCCGAAGGCCCGGTCGGCGAACGCGGCCCGCGAGGACCAGGTCTTCTGCCCGGACAGCAGCCAGCCGCCCTCCGTCCGTACGGCCTTCGAGCGCAGCGAGGCCAGGTCGGAGCCGGCCTCCGGCTCCGACCAGGCCTGGGCCCAGACCACCTCGCCGCCGGCCATGGGCGGCAGCAGGCGCGCCCGCTGTGCGGCCGTGGCGTGCTCGAAGAGGGTGGGGGCCAGCAGGCTGATGCCGTTCTGCGAGACCCGGCCGGGCGCGCCCGCCGCCCAGTACTCCTCCTCGAAGACCAGCCACCGCTCGAGGTCCGCGCCCCGGCCCCCGTACTCCTCGGGCCAGGACACCACCGACCAGCGGTCCGCGTGCAGCAGCGCCTCCCATTCCCGGTGCGCTGCGAAACCCCCGGCCGTCTCCAGGGAGGGCAGCGGGCGGGCCGGGACGTGGGCGCGGAGCCAGTCGCGGGCCTCGGCCCGGAAGGCCTCCACCCCGGCGGAGTGGTCGAGGTTCATGAGGCGGCACATCCTTCCCTAACAAGTGTTTGGTAGGTTAACGTACGGCCATGAGCAGAGTCGAGGAGTCGCGCACCGGAGCCCGCGCCCGGCTCCGCGCCCACCGCGCCACCGCCACCGCACGGCCCCCCGGTCCTCCCGAGGGGGTACGGGGATGAACGCGCCCCCCTACGTCCCGCCCCACGGGCTGCTCGGGGACCGCACCGCCGTCATCACCGCCGCCGCCGGAGCGGGCATCGGCGGCGCCACCGCCCGCCGCTTCCTGGAGGAGGGGGCGACCGTCCTGATCAGCGACGCCCACGCCCGCCGCCTGAAGGAGACCGAGGAAGCCCTCGCCACCGCCTTCGGGCCCGGCCGCGTCGCCTCCCTGCCCTGCGACGTCACCGACGGCCACCAGGTCGACGCCCTCTTCGCGCACGCCGAACGGCTCCACGGCGGCCTCGACGTCGTCGTCAACAACGCCGGCCTCGGCGGCACCGCCGAACTCGTGGACATGACCGACGACCAGTGGGACCGGGTCCTCGACGTCACCCTCAACGGCACCTTCCGCTGCACCCGCGCCGCGCTGCGTTCCCTGAAGGCCTCCGGACGCGGCGGAGTCGTCGTCAACAACGCCTCCGTCATCGGATGGCGCGCCCAGACCGGCCAGGCCCACTACGCCGCCGCCAAGGCCGGAGTGATGGCCCTGACCCGCTGCGCCGCCCTGGAGGCCGCCGGGTTCGGCGTACGCGTCAACGCGGTCGCCCCCAGCCTGGCCATGCACCCGCACCTGGCGAAGGTCACCAGCGAGGAACTGCTGCGCGAGCTGACGGCCCGCGAGGCCTTCGGCCGGTACGCCGAGCCCTGGGAGATCGCCAACGTCATCGTCTTCCTGGCCAGCGGCTACTCCTCGTACATGACGGGCGAGACGGTGTCGGTCAGCAGCCAGCACGCCTAGAGAATGGGCCCGTGCCAACGAACCAGCCGAACGCCCGGCCCGACGCCCAGCCGGGCGCCAAGAAGAAGACGCAGGCGAGCGCCCCGCCGGAACGCCGACGGGAACTCCTCGCCACCGCCGCCGAGGTCTTCGCCGCCCAGGGCTACAACGCCACCACCGTCCGCAAGATCGCCGACGCCGCCGGGATGCTCGCCGGCAGCCTCTACTACCACTTCGACTCCAAGGAATCGATGCTCGACGAGATCCTCTCGGCCTTCCTGACCGAGCTGTGGGCGGGGTACGACACCGTCCTCGCCGCCGGCCTCGGCCCCAGGGAGACCATCGAGGCCCTCGTCACCGAGTCCTTCCGGGAGATCGACCGGCACCGCGCCGCCGTCGCGATCTACCAGAAGGAGGCCCGCACCCTATCCGCGCAGCCCCGCTTCCACTACCTCTCCGCCTCGCAGGTCAAGTTCGAGAAGGCGTGGCTGGGGACGCTGGAGCGGGGAGTCGACGCCCAGGTCTTCCGTGCCGACCTCGACATCCGCCTCACCTACCGCTTCGTCCGCGACACGGTGTGGGTCGCGGCCTCCTGGTACCGGCCGGGCGGCCGGCACAGCCCCGAGGAGATCGCCCGCCAGTACCTGTCGATGGTGCTGGACGGGATCGCCGTACGCCCCTGACCCGGAGGAGCCCGCCATGCCCGAGGCCTACATCGTCGACGCCGTACGCACCCCCGTGGGGCGGCGCGGCGGCGGCCTGTCCGCCGTGCACCCCGCCGACCTGGGCGCCCACGTCCTGAAGGCGCTCGTCGAGCGGTCCGGGGTGGACCCGGCCGCCGTGGAGGACGTCGTCTTCGGCTGCCTGGACACCGTCGGGCCGCAGGCGGGCGACATCGCCCGCACCGCATGGCTGGCGGCGGGCCTCCCGGAGGAGGTGCCCGGGGTGACGGTGGACCGGCAGTGCGGGTCCTCGCAGCAGGCCGTGCACTTCGCCGCGCAGGGCGTCCTGTCGGGGACCCAGGACCTGGTCGTCGCGGGCGGCACCCAGAACATGTCGATGGTCCCCATCGCCTTCGCCTCCCGCCGGGCCGCCGAGCCGCTGGGCCTCACCGAGGGCCCCTACGCGGGATCGCGCGGCTGGCGCGCCCGGTACGGGGACGCCCCGGTCGACCAGTTCCACGGCGCGGAGCTCATCGCCGGGACATGGGGGATCACGCGGCAGGACATGGAGGAATTCGCCCTGCGCTCCCACCGGCGGGCCGTCCGCGCCATCGACGAGGGCCGCTTCCTGCGCGAGACCGTCGCCTACGGGGAGGTCCGGGTGGACGAGGGCCCGCGCCGGGACACCACCCGGGAGAAGATGGCCGCCCTGAAGCCGGTCGTCGAGGGCGGCACCATCACCGCGGCCGTCTCCTCCCAGGTCTCGGACGGCGCCGCCGCCCTGCTGATCGCCTCCGAACGGGCGGTCGCCGAGCACGGCCTCACCCCCCGCGCCCGCGTCCACCACCTGTCGGCCCGGGGCGAGGACCCCGTCCGCATGCTGTCGGCCCCGATCCCGGCGACCGCGTACGCCCTGAGGAAGAGCGGCCTCACCCTGGACGACATCGACCTGGTCGAGATCAACGAGGCCTTCGCGCCGGTGGTGCTGGCCTGGCTGAAGGAGACGGGCGCCGACCCGGACCGGGTCAACGTCAACGGCGGCGCCATCGCCCTCGGCCACCCGCTGGGGGCGACGGGCGCGAAGCTGATGACCACGCTGCTGCACGAGCTGGAACGCACGGGCGGCCGCTACGGGCTCCAGACCATGTGCGAGGGCGGCGGACAGGCGAACGTGACGGTCATCGAGCGGCTCTGACCCGGCCGCGACCCCGCTCTGACCAGGGCCCGAACCGGCTGCGACCCGGCTCCGGCCCGGCCTGATCCGGCTCCGGCCGGGGCCCGTCGCGGTTCGAGTGGCGCAGGTCGCAGCGGCGCGGGCCCGAGGTGTGCTAGCTTTGGGGCCGTTGCAGTTGTGGTACCCATGAACATTATGTGCGCCTGACGGGATTGCTCCGCAGGCGCTTTTATTGTTTTTCCCGGAATCTCCCGGATGGGGCCCTTGCCGCCTATTCAGGAGATCCAAATGGCTAACGGTACCGTGAAGTGGTTCAACTCGGAAAAGGGCTTCGGCTTCATCGAGCAGGACGGTGGCGGCCCGGACGTCTTCGCCCACTACTCGAACATCGCCACCCAGGGCTTCCGTGAGCTGACCGAGGGTCAGCGCGTGACGTTCGACGTCACCCAGGGCCAGAAGGGCCCCCAGGCGGAGAACATCCTCCCCGCCTAAGTTCTTCAGCATGCCGGGGTCCGCACCGCACGGTGCGGGCCCCGGCTTGTCTGCTGTCTCCACCGTTTGTTCGACCTGCCGGTTTCAGGAGGGCTTTTCCGCATGACCAGCTCCAGCTCCGCACGACCCAGCCGCCGCCCCACCCGGGGCCGAGGTGCGGCCCAGGGACGTCCGAAGGCTGGCGCGGGACGGCAGAAGTCCGCACCCGTCGCCCGGCCCCAGGAATTCACCATGCCCGAACCGCAGGCCCCGGCGCTCCCGCCGGTCGCCGCGTTCGAGGACATGGACATGCCCGAGGCGCTGCTGAAGACCCTCGCCGCCCAGGGCGTGACCGAACCCTTCCCGATCCAGGCCGCCACCCTGCCGAACTCGCTCGCCGGCCGCGACCTGCTCGGCCGCGGCCGCACCGGCTCCGGCAAGACCCTCGCCTTCGGCCTGGCCCTGCTCGCCCGCACCGCCGGCCGCCGCGCACAGCCCAAGGCGCCCCTCGCGATGGTCCTCGTACCGACCCGCGAGCTGGCCCAGCAGGTCACCGACGCCCTGAGCCCCTACGCCACGGCCGTCAACCTGCGCATCGCGACCGTCGTCGGCGGCATGTCGATCAACCGGCAGTCCGGCGCCCTGCGCCGCGGCGCCGAGGTGCTCGTCGCCACCCCCGGCCGCCTCAAGGACCTCATCGACCGCGGTGACGCCGACCTCTCGCAGGTCTCCGTCACCGTCCTCGACGAGGCCGACCAGATGACCGACATGGGCTTCATGCCGCAGGTCACCGCCCTGCTCAAGCAGGTCGAGCCCGGCGGCCAGACCATGCTGTTCTCCGCGACCCTCGACAAGAACATCGACAAGCTCGTCAAGATGTTCCTGACCGACCCGGTCGGCCACTCCGTCGACCCGTCGGCCGGCGCGGTCACCACCATGGAGCACCACGTCCTGTACGTCATGGACGAGACCGACAAGAAGGCCGTGGCGACCCGCATAGCGGCCCGCGACGGCCGGGTCATCATGTTCGTGGACACCAAGCGCGGCGTCGACCGCATGGTCAAGCGGCTGCTCGCCGACGGCGTCCGCGCCTCCGGCCTGCACGGAGGGCGCTCCCAGCCGCAGCGCAACCGGACCCTGGACTGGTTCAAGACCGGCGAGGTCACCGCGCTGATCGCCACCAACGTCGCCGCGCGCGGCATCCACATCGACGACCTCGACCTGGTCGTCAACGTGGACCCGCCGACCGACCACAAGGACTACCTGCACCGCGGTGGCCGCACCGCCCGCGCCGGCGAGTCCGGCAGCGTCGTCACCCTGGTCCTGCCCGACCAGAAGCGGGACATGACCCGCCTGATGTCGGACGCCGGGATCAGCCCGCGCACCGCGCAGGTCAAGTCCTCCGACCCGGAACTGTCCCGCCTCACCGGCGCCCGCGAGCCCTCCGGCATCCCCGTCGTACTGGAGGTGCCGCAGCCCCCGCAGCCCAAGCGCACCGCCTCGGGCTCCGGATCCGGCTCCTCGCGCCGCCGCTCCGGCGGCGCCCGCGGCGGCTCCGCCACCGGTTCCGCCCCCGCGGCCGGCGGTCGCGGCCGGCGCTCCGGCGGCGCCGCCTCCGGGCAGGCCCCCGCCTCCGGCTCGGGCCAGGCCCGCCGCGGCCAGGGCGGCGCCCAGGGCACCGGCGGCGCCCCCGCCCAGGGCCGCCGCTCCGGCGGCTCGGTGTCCGGCGGCGCCGCCGCGGCCTCCGCGCGCAGCCGCGTCGGCACCGGCGGCCAGGGCCGCCGCCGGGCGGTCTGACCCCGGCACGACGACGAGGACGCCGGGCGGCACGCAGCACGTGCCGCCCGGCGTCCGCACGTCCGGCCCCGGACGGCCGCCGCGTGGCTGCCGGCGGGCCGGCGGGCGCTACCGGACCAGCTTGTCCTGGAGCCTCACCAGCGTCCGCAGGTCCAGGCCCAGCCCGTCCGTCAGATAGCCGTAGAAGCTCCCGTAGTCGGCCTCCAGCTGTCCCGTCGCCGCGTCCAGGTAGTCCTGGCGGACCTCCTGCAGCGGGATCAGCAGGTCCGGGTTCTGCATCCGCCCCGACTGCTTGAGCACCGCGCGCACCTGGGCGTCGTACGCCGCCCGGAAGGTGTTCGAGGCCAGGTAGTCGCGCTCGGCCGTCTCCTGCGGCACGGCCAGCGCACGCAGCAGGACGTAACTCAGCCAGCCCGTCCGGTCCTTGCCGGACGTGCAGTGGTACAGCAGCGGCCCCTGGCTGCCGTCCGCGATCTCCCGCAGCGTCGTGGCCAGCTGCGCCCGGTTCTCGGGACCGCTCACGAAGGAGCGGTAGACGTCCCGCATGTACGCCTCGGCGCGCCCGCCGCCGAGCATCTGCTCCTGCTTGACCGGGTCACCCGTGGCTATCGCACCGACCAGCGTGCCGTACAGGCCCAGGTCGCTGACCGGACGGGAGGTGACGGAGAGCCCCGACGGCAGCCGGTCGGCGCCGTCGTACTGGAGCTCCAGCGGGATGCGGAAGTCGACGACCTTCGTCAGGCCGAGACCCGCGACGGCGGTGACGTCCGCCGCCGTCAGCCTGCTCAGCGCGTCGGAGCGGTACACCAGCCCCTGGCGGACCTGGCCGCCGGTGTAGGTGCGGTAGCCGCCGACGTCCCGGACGTTGACGGCGCCCTGGAGGGGGATCTGACGGATCGTCTCCGCCAGCGGGTCCAGGTGCCGCGCCGGATGGTGGCGCGGGTGACTGGCGGAAGCGGCGCCGTCCGCCGGCGCCGCGTACACGGAGGCGGGCAGGGCCCCGACGGCGAGGGCGACGGCCACCGCCGCGGTGGCCAGACGGGTTCGGGCACGGCTCATCGTGCGACTCCTGTAACGGAGAAGGGGGATCACCCTGGTGGTGGCAGGGTGCGGAGCGAGTGCAGTGCTTCCAGTACCTGCTGTGCTTCGGCCATGACGCCGGAGACGAGTTCCGCACAGGACGGCAGATCCTCGATCACCCCCGCGACCTGGCCCGATGCCATGACGCCGAGGTCCGTACGGCCCTCGACCATGGACGCCTTCAGGAGCATCGGAGCGTTCGCCGCCAGCAGGACCTGGCTCCAGGACAGGTCCTTGCCGTGCTTCATCGCCAGGCCGTCGCGCACCAGCCGCGCCCAGCTCAGACCCGACAGCCTCCGGAAACCCGCCGCGTGCCGGACCGCCCTGGCCAGCGCCGCCGCGCGGCCGGATCGCTCCAGGGACGCCACCAGCTCGGTGCGCAGCATCCGGTGCGGCAGCCCGTCCACGGCCGTGGTGACGGTGACGTCCTTGACCGTGGCCTTCAGGTACTCGGCCTTCACGGCGTCCGGGACCGTGGAATCCGAGGTCAGCAGGAACCGCGTGCCCATCGCGATGCCCGCCGCCCCGTACGCCAGGGCCGCGACCAGACCGCGGCCGTCACGGAAGCCGCCCGCCGCCACCACCGGGACGTCCACCGCGTCGACCACCTGCGGCAGCAGCACCGACGTGGCCACCTCCCCGGTGTGCCCGCCGCCCTCCCCGCCCTGCACGATCACCGCGTCCGCACCCCAGGCCGCGACCTTCTCGGCGTGCCGGCGCGCCCCGACCGAGGGGATCACCACCACCCCGGCGTCCTTCAGCCGGGCGATCAGGTCCCGGGAAGGCGCGAGCGCGAACGAGGCCACCCGCACGCCCTCGTCGATGACCAGACGCACCCGCTCCGCCGCGTCCCCGGCGTCCGCCCGCAGGTTCACCCCGAACGGCGCGTCCGTACGCGACCGGACCTCCCTCACCGCCGCCCGCAGCTGCGGCGTGGTCATCGTCGCCGACGCCAGGACGCCGAGTGCCCCCGCGTTCGCCGCCGCCGACACCAGCCGCGGCCCGGCCACCCAGCCCATGCCCGTCTGCACGATCGGGTACCGGACCCCGACCAGCCGGGTCAACGCCGTCTCCACCGTCCCCGCCACCGCCCTTCCACCGCTCCGCGCCCCGCCCCCGCCCGTCCCCGCCTCGTCCCCGCCCGTCCCCGGCGGCTCAGACCCGGACCTCCCCGTCGCGCAGGTTCCGGGGGTCGATCACCCCGCGGATCAGCCGCAGCTCCTCGGCGCTCGGGTCCCGCGTGAACGGGACCCCGTCCGCGACCGCCAGCTCGAACCCGGTCGCCGCGCGGACCTGCCCGACCGTGACGCCCGGGTGCACCGACACCAGCCGCATCGAGCGGCCCGGCCCGGCGAAGTCGAACACCCCGAGGTCGCTGACCACCCGGCGCAGCCGGTGGAAGCGGGTCACCCCCGCCGCCTCCGCCCGGTCGTGGCCCACCCCGCACACCATGTCGACGCGCTCGACGAAGACCCGGGGGGAGTGCCTAGGGATCCAGTAGCTCACCGGATTGTTCAGGGTGTTCACGGGCGCGCCGCGCACCCCGAGGAGCTGGCGGGAGGGCCGCTCCCAGTCACCGACGCAGGAGATGTTCTGGTTGCCGTACCGGTCGATCTGGCTGGCGCCCATCATCACGTGCCGCCGTCCGCCGGTGACCATCGTCAGGTGGCGCCGGTACGGCAACCAGCCCTCGGCCGTTCCGTCCAGGCCGACCAGCATGGCCTCGCCGTCGGTGAGCAGCAGGTCGGGGGCGAAGGTGCGCTTGGCGAGCCGGGCACCGAAGGAGGGGATCAGCCCCATCGGGCTGGCCAGCACCTCGCCGTCGTCCCGCCAGGCCTCGGCGCAGGCGATGACGCAGTACTCCGGCCGGGTGGCGGTCGCGGCGGTCAATGCTGCTCCTCGTGCCAGGTCCGGACGGCCGTCCGGTAGTCGTGCTCGCTCGCGCCGGCCAGGAAGCGGGCGGCGAACTCGGGCCAGGGGGTGGAGGCGTACAGCTTCTGGAAGGCCTCGTCGCGGTCGTGGTCGGGCGCGCAGGAGGTGAAGTGCGCGCCGTTCGGGGCCTCCACGACCCCGGTGACGGAGTGCCGGCTGACCAGGAGGGACTGCGGCGGCCCCGCCTTGATCAGCTCCGCGCTCTCCACGATCCGCTCGCAGGAGACGTACGCGGCGTCGGCGGCCTCGCAGAAGAGGTCGTCGAAGTAGGGGTCCGGACCCAGGTACTGGGCGTTGCCGAGCCGGTCGGCGCGGTTGAGGTGGACCAGGGCCGCGTCCATGCGCAGGGCGGGGACGGCGACGAACTCCTCGCCGTCGGCGTACGGGGAGGTGACGGTACGCAGTTCCGGGTTGACCCGCATCACGTCCGAGCCGAGGCCGGCCCGCACGGGCATGAAGGGCAGCCGGTTCGCGGCGGCGTGCAGCCCCCACATGAACATGGCCTCGTCGTACTCGGTGAGGGCGAGGGTCCCGCGCTCGCGGGCGGCCCGGAAGTGCGGTTCCAGGGCGATGGAGTCGAGGGTGGCGAAGGGGGCCACCAGTCTGCGGATCCGGCCGGCGGCGGCCAGCAGCCCGACGTCGGGGCCGCCGTACGAGACCACGGTGAGATCGGTGACCTCCGAGCGGAGCAGGGCCCGCACCAGGGCCATCGGCTTGCGCCGGGACCCCCAGCCGCCGATGCCGAGGGTCATCCCGCTGCGCAGCTGCCCGACGACCTCTTCGAGGGTCATGGTCTTGTCCGTCATGCGGTGCCTCCCCATTCCTTCCCGGGGGCGGAGCCCTTGCCGAACGTGTCGCGGACCCGGTCGGCGACCCCGCTGAGGTTGGCCTCGAAGGTGAAGCCCTGCTCGAAGCGGTAGCTGCGGCGCACGTCCACCGGGTCGATGCCGTTGAGGGCGGCCTTGGCCAGGCGGATCAGATAGCCGTCCTTCTTCGCGATCTCGGCCGCCAGCTCCAGGGCGGCGTCCCTCAGCCGCTCGGGCGGCACCACCTTCCAGACGGAGCCGTGCGCGTGCAGTTCGGCGGCCGTGACGGTGCGCGAGGTGTAGTAGAGGGCCCGCATCAGGTGCTGCGGGACCAGCCGGGCCAGGTGGGTGGCCGCCCCGAGGGCACCCCGGTCCAGCTCGGGCAGGCCGAAGACGGCGTCCTCGGCCGCCACGATCGCGTCGGCGTTGCCGACGAGGCCGATGCCGCCGCCCAGACAGAAGCCGTTCACGGCTGCGACCACCGGCACCTCGCACTCGTACACGGCGGCGAAGGCCTCGTAGCAGGCGCGGTTGGCGCCGAGCAGGGCGCCGTGCCCGGTGTCGCGCTGCATCTCCTTGATGTCGACCCCGGCGTTGAAACCCCGGCCCCGGGCGGCCAGCACCACGCAGCGCACCGCGGGGTCGCGGCCCGTCGTGCGCAGGGCGTCGGCGAGGTCGTACCAGCCCTGCACCGGCAGCGCGTTGACGGGCGGGAAGTCGGCCGTGACGACCGCGACGCCCTTGGCGGGGCCGGAGGTGGAGACACCCATGAGCGGATCAGCTACCTTTCCACCAAACATTTGTTAGGTGAGGAAGGTAGCAGCCGATGGAGCTCAAGGGGAGGGTCGTGGTCGTCACCGGCGGGACGCGGGGCGTGGGCGCCGGGATCGCGCGTTCGTTCCTCACGGCCGGGGCGGAGGTCGTCGTCTGCGCCCGGCGGGAGCCGCGGGAGCCGGTGGCGGCGGACGGACGGCGGGCCGCCTTCACCGCCGTGGACCTGCGCGACGGGACCGCCGTACGGGAGTTGTTCGACGCGGTCGCCGGCCGGTACGGGCGGCTCGACTGCCTGGTGAACAACGCGGGCGGCACCCCGTACCGGCTGCTGGGCGAGAACGGGGGCGGGGGTGAGGGCGGGGGTGAGGCGGAGCGGCACGCGCGGGTCGTCGAGCTCAACCTGGTGGCCCCGATGACGGCCTCGCTCGCCGCCTACCCGTGGCTGCGCGCGAGCCGGGGCTCGGTCGTCATGATCGGCAGCGTCAGCGGGACCCGCCCCTCGCCCGGTACGGCGGCCTACGGCGCGGCCAAGGCGGGCCTGGAGAACCTGGCCCGCTCGATGGCGGTGGAGTGGGCACCCCGGGTACGGGTCAACTCGCTGGTCCTGGGCATGGTGCGGACCGAGCTGGCGCACCTGCACTACGGGGACGAGGCGGGCGTCGCGGCGGTCGGCGCCACCGTGCCGCTGGGCCGGCTGGCCGAACCCTCCGACGTGGGGGAGGCGGCGGTGTTCCTGGCCTCGGACCGGGCGGCGTACGTGAGCGGCGCGAGCCTGCTGGTGCACGGCGGCGGGGAGCGCCCGGCGTTCCTGGACGCGGCGACGGTCAACAACGCGAGGGTCGGGGAGGCGAGCTGAGATGGGTATCGCGCAGGGACGCGTGGTGATCGTGACGGGCGCGGGACGGGGACTGGGCCGCGCCCACGCCCTGGCCTTCGCGGCGGAGGGCGCGCGGGTCGTCGTCAACGACCTCGGCGTGGGCCTCGACGGGCGGCCCGGGCCCGACAGCCCGGCGACGCTGGTCGCGGAGGAGATCCGGGCGCTGGGCGGGCAGGCGGTGGCGCACGGCGGGGACATCGCGTCGGAGGCGGGCGCGGCCTCGCTGGTGGACTGCGCCGTCTCCTCCTTCGGCGGGCTGGACACCCTGGTCAACAACGCCGGGTTCCTGCGGGACCGGATGCTGGTCAACCTGGGGGAGGCCGACTGGGACGCGGTGATGCGGGTGCACCTGAAGGGACACTTCCTGCCGCTGCGGTCGGCGGCCGCGTGGTGGCGGGCCGAGGCGAAGGCCGGGCGGGCGCGGGCCGCCCGGGTGGTCAACACCTCCTCGGGCGCGGGGCTGCTGGGTTCCGTCGGCCAGGGCAACTACAGCGCGGCCAAGGCGGGCGTCCTCGGCCTGACCCTGGTGGCGGCGGCAGAGATGGGCCGTTACGGGGTCCAGGTCAACGCCATCGCCCCGGCGGCGCGGACCCGGATGACCGAGGAGACCTTCGCCGAGTCGATGGCGGCGCCGGGGGAGGGCGCCTTCGACGCGATGGCCCCGGAGAACGTGTCCCCGCTGGTGGTGTGGCTCGGCTCGGACGCCTCCGCGGGGGTGACGGGGCGGGTGTTCGAGGCGGAGGGCGGCCGGATCACGGTGATGGAGGGCTGGCGCCCGGGCCCCACCACCGACCGCGGCGCCCGCTGGACCCCGTCGGAGGCGGGCGAGGCGGCGGCGAGACTCCTGGCGGAATCGCAGCCGCCGCTGCCGGTGTACGGAGCCCGGTAGGCCCTGCGGCGCGGGCCCGGGACGGGTGCCGGGCCCAGGGGCAGCACGGCCCGGGTCCGCGCGGCCCGGCGGCGGGCCCTGCGGAGCCTGATCCCGTCCGCCGGCCTGCGGCGGTCCGGCGCGGTGATTGCGGGGGCCGGCTCTGCGCGGGCCCGGCCGCGTCCGGGCGGGTACGGGTGGCACGGCGCGGTCCGGTCCGGTCCGGCGTGGTCCGGTCCGGTCCGGCGTGGTCCGGTCCGGGTCCGGCTCCACTGGGGCCGGCTTCGCCCGGTCCGCCGCTGTCCGGCCGTCCGGGCCCGGTCGCCTCCGCGGGGCCGGTCCCGGTGGGTGGGCTTCGGGGGGTCCGGCCTGGTGCGGGTTCGGCCCCCGGGGCTTCGGGTGGCCAGGCCTGCGTGGTCCGGTCGGGTTCCGGCTCCGCAGGGTTCGGCTTCGCCCGGCCCGGTCCGGTCCGGTCCGGTGGGTGTCGGGGCCGGGCTCGGCCGGGTTCGGGTGTCGGGCCTTTGCCCCTGGCTGGCGCGGTCGCTTGGTGCGGTCCGGTCTGCCGCGGACTCGCTTACGGGGCCGCGGACGGACCCTCCGGGGGTTCCGCGTCTCCGAGCCGCGTTCGAGGCGCCGGCGCGGAGTGTCCGTACGGGTTCGGG
This sequence comes from Streptomyces sp. NPDC034086, assembly GCF_055575515.1. Taxonomy (NCBI): domain Bacteria; kingdom Bacillati; phylum Actinomycetota; class Actinomycetes; order Kitasatosporales; family Streptomycetaceae; genus Streptomyces; species Streptomyces sp. NPDC034086. The sequence continues at coordinate 33,352 of NZ_JBVISM010000011.1, forward strand.
GCGGAGCCCCGGGGCCTCGGAGCCGGAACGCGCGGTAGCCCGCCGCGGTCCGGCCGGGCGGCGCATCAAAAGGGCCATCGTGCGGGCCGCGGCGGAGCAGCCCGTCCGCGGCCGCGCTGATGGGCGCCCCGGACCGGTCCCGTTCCGGCCAGGGAAGGGTCGCGGACCGCGCGACGGCGGCCTTGGCCGTATCCCGTCCTCCCCGCCCCGGCGGCAGCGTGATGGCATGTGCACGCCGAACCAGGCAAGCCCGTCCGTCCGCGTGAAAGGGAGAACCGAACATGCCGCTCCGCAGAATGGCCGTCGGTGCCGCCGTCGCGGTGCTGTCGGCCGTGGCCCTGCCCGCCCAGGCCCAGACCGGCCCGTCCTCCGTCCCGCCGCCCGGCCGCGTCACCGTCGACGTCGTCGGCGTCAACGGTTCGGGCTGCCCCCAGGGCACCGCCAACGTCGCCGCCGCCTCCGACAACACGGCCTTCACCGTCACCTACAGCAGCTACCTCGCGCAGACCGGAGGCGGCTCCGGCGGCACCGAGTTCCGCAAGAACTGCCAGCTGGCCCTGCGGGTCCACGTCCCCCAGGGGTACACGTACGCCATCGCCCGCGCCGACTACCGCGGCTTCGCCCACCTCCAGCGCGGGGCCTACGGGCAGGAGCGCGCGAACTACTACTTCCAGGGCGCACCGCAGACGGCCCGCACCACCCACCAGTTCAACGGTCCCCTCACGGACAACTGGCAGGCCGGCGACCGGACCGAGTACGCCGACCTGGTCTGGGCCCCCTGCGGGGAGGAGCGCAACCTCAACGTCAACACCGAACTGCGGGTCTACGCGGGCACGTCGAGCCCGCAGGCGCTGAGCTTCATGAGCATGGACTCGACGGACGGCAGCGTCAGCACCGTCTACCACTTTGAGTGGAAGGAATGCCCCGCCAGCTGACGCCAGCGCCCGAGACCGATCCGGAGGTCAGGAGTGACAACGATGTCTCACCCCCTGTCCCGCACCCGCACTCGCACGCGTACGCGCAACCGCACCCGTATCCGCACCCGCGTCCTGCTCGCCGGCGCCGCGGCCGCCGCCCTGGTCACCGCGTCCACCCCCGCCGTGGCCGCGGGCCCGATCACCGCACCGCCCGACAAGATCGTGATCGAACTCGCCACCGTCAACGGCTCCGGCTGCCGCGAAGGCACCGCCCAGGTCGCCGTCGCCCCCGACAACACGGCCTTCACCGTCACGTACAGCGACTACATGGCGCAGGTCGGCCCGGGTGCCCCGCCGACCGCCTTCCGCAAGAACTGCCAGCTCAACCTCCGTGTCCACGTGCCCTCCGGCTTCACCTACGCCATCGTGCAGGCCGACTACCGCGGCTTCGCGTTCCTCCAGCCCGGTGCCTCGGGCCAGGAGAGGGCGAGCTACTACTTCCAGGGCATGCCGCAGACGTCCCAGCGGACCCACCAGTTCACCGGCCCCCTCAACGACAACTGGCAGACGACCGACAAGACCGAGTACGCCGACCTCGTCTGGGCCCCGTGCGGCGAGAGGCGGAACTTCAACATCAACACCGAACTGCGGGTGAACGCCGGCACCTCCAACCCGCAGACCTCCACGAGCTTCATGGCCATGGACTCCACCGACGCCAGTGTCAGCACGCTCTACCACCTCGCCTGGCAGGTCTGCCCCGGCGGCCGCCCGAAGGCCTAGAGCCGCGGAAGGCCGCGGGCCCGGCCCCCTGGCGAGGGGTCGGGCCCGCGGCCTCACTCGTGCGTTGCCCTATGACTACCCGCTACGTCGGCGCGTTGAACCGCGGCCGGCCCACCATGTTGTCCGCCGGGCACGGCACCGTCGGCCGCGCCGCGCCGGGTCGCGCCGGGTCGCCCGCCGCGCCGCCCGCGCGGCGCCGGTCAGGACAGCTTGCCGCCGTAGTCGGGCAGCTTGACGGTGCGTTCGGCGTGGCCGCCGACGAGGTCGCTCTCGTTGTTCCCGATGTTGGCGATGATCGTGTAACCGCGCGCCTCGATCTCCGCGCGCTTGGCCGTCTTGTACGCGCTGACCTGCTCGAACAGCGCCGGCAGGTCCCGTACGTACAGCCCGTCGACCGGGTAGCCGACCGTCTTCAGGTTGTGCTCGGTCAGGGAGTACACGATCCCGGGCCGGGCGGTGACGAAGAAGATCGCCACGCCCCGGTCGGCCGCGTACCGGGTCAGCGCGCGCACCTTCTCGATGGCGGGCGTGGGGAAGGTCCAGAACCAGTGGAAGTCCGTCTCCAGGGAGGAGTTGTCGATGTCGAGGACGATCGCGGGCTTCTCGCCGGCCGGGGAGGCGGCGATGCGCTGCTCGATGGCGGGGCGCGCGGCGTCGATGACGGTGGCCACGTCGCGCTGCCAGGTGGCGTAGTCGATGCCGAGGATCGCCGCGTTGCCGCCGGGTGCGGAGGCGGTGACCGCGGCCGGGGCCGCGGCGGCGGGGGCCGCCTCGGCCGCGGTGGCCGGCAGCAGCGTCATCACGGCGGCGGCGACGGCCACGCCGGCGGCGGCGGTACGGGGCATGGGGATGCGGCGGGTGCTGCGCATGGGGGGCGCTCCTCGGTCACGGCTTGACATGTACTGACCAGGGTTGGCCAGAACCGCACCCATGTCTACTGGCCGGTAGGAAACTTTTCGTGGCCGCCCGATGAATGGTGTTCCGTCCCCCGGGCGGCGGGTCCGGAGCTTGTCCGAAAAGGCGCTCTTGATGGCGCCGTTCCCTCAGTTGTGTCATGGACGCGTCATTCACCCGATGGCACGCACAGCCCAACCCCCCACGAAAGGCAGTGTGTTGACCGTGACCACCCTTGGACGGATCGTCAAGCGCGCCCTCGCCGTCGGCGCCGTCACCCTCGCCGCCATCAGCCTCCAGCCCGCCGGCGCCAACGCCTCACCCACCCCCGTCGTCGGCGGAACCCGCGCCGCCCAGGGCGAGTTCCCCTTCATGGTGCGCCTCTCCATGGGCTGCGGCGGATCCCTCTACACCCAGCAGATCGTCCTCACCGCCGCCCACTGCGTCAGCGGCTCCGGCAACAACACCTCCATCACCGCCACCGCCGGCGTCGTCGACCTCAACAGCTCCAGCGCGATCAAGGTCAGGTCCACCAAGGTGCTCCAGGCCCCCGGCTACAACGGCAAGGGCAAGGACTGGGCCCTGATCAAGCTCGCCCAGCCCGTCAACCTGGCCACCCTCAAGATCGCCGACACCAAGGCCTACGACAACGGCACCTTCACCGTCGCCGGCTGGGGCGCCGCCCGCGAAGGCGGCAGCCAGCAGCGCTACCTCCTGAAGGCCCAGGTCCCCTTCGTCTCCGACGCCTCCTGCCAGAGCGCCTACGGCAACGACCTCGTCCCCAGCGAAGAGATCTGCGCCGGCTACGCCCAGGGCGGCGTCGACACCTGCCAGGGCGACTCCGGCGGCCCCATGTTCCGCCGCGACAGCAACAACGCCTGGATCCAGGTCGGCATCGTCAGCTGGGGCGAGGGCTGCGCCCGGGCCGGCTACCCCGGCGTGTACACCGAGGTGTCCACCTTCGCCGCCGACATCAAGGCCGCGGCGGCCACCCTCTAGCCCCGGTCCCCGCACTCGTCCTTCCGGCCGGACCGAACCGGCCGGAAGGACGGGCGCGACACCCCGGGGACCATCACCTCCCCGTCACCGGCGCCCGTCCCGAAGCCCTGATCCGCACCGCCGGACCGCCGTCCGCCCCGGCGGCTCCCCAGCGCCGGCCCCGCCCCACCGCCGGCCGCCGTGGGTCCCGGCCGCACCCGGCGTCTCACGGACCGACTGACAGAGGTGACGGCGACGCCCGCCACGTATTCTCGGGAACCATGAACAACAGCGACATCGACGAGATCGACGAGAACGTCACCGCCGAACTGTCCCGCCTGCGCGACAGCATCGACAACATCGACGCGGCCGTGGTCCACATGCTCGCCGAGCGCTTCAAGTGCACCCAGCAGGTCGGCCACCTCAAGGCCAAGCACCAGCTGCCCCCGGCCGACCCGGGCCGCGAGGCCAGCCAGATCGCCCGCCTGCGCCAGCTCGCCGAGAGCGCCAAACTCGACCCGGCCTTCGCCGAGAAACTCCTCAACTTCATCATCGCCGAGGTCATCCGCCACCACGAGACCATCGCCGCCGGCGAGGAGTGACACCCGCCGGGGCCGGCAGCCGGGCCGACACCCCGGCCCCGGCCGAGCCGGCCGCCTCCGGCCCCTGCCCTCGCGGGCCGCCCCCGGTCGAGCCCCGTCGCCCCGGCCCCGCCGGCCCTGGGAGCCGCCCCCGCCATCCGGCAGCATGGCCCCATGACCGCACTGACGCGCAACGAAGCGCAGCTCCGAGCCCAGCTCCTCGACGTCCACCACTACGTCGTCGGCCTCGACCTCACCACCGGCGACGAGACCTTCGAATCCGCCACCGTCATCCGGTTCACCGCCCGCACCGCCGCCGACACCTTCGTCGAGCTCAAGCCGGACGCACTGCACTCCGCCACCCTCGACGGAACCCCCCTCGACCCCGCCACCCTCACCGGCAACCGCCTCCCCCTCACCGGCCTCACCCCCGGCCCCCACGAGCTGCGCATCGACGCCCGCATGCGCTACTCCCGCACCGGCGAGGGACTCCACCGCTTCACCGACCCCGCCGACGGGGAGACGTACGTCTACTCCCAGATGTTCCTGGACGACGTCCAGCGCGTCTTCCCCGCCTTCGACCAGCCCGACCTGAAGGCCGTCTTCGAGTTCACCGTCGCCGCCCCCGCCCACTGGACCGTCCTCACCAACAGCGTCACCACCCGCCTCGCCGACCGCCCCGCCACCGGCGACACCGCCACCGCCGGCGTCTGGCAGTCCGCCGCCACCCCCCTCATCCCCACCTACCTCGCCGCCGTCGCCGCCGGCCCCTGGCACAGCGTCACCACCACCCACGCCGGACTGCCCTTCGGCATCCACTGCCGCCAGTCCCTCGCTCCCCACCTCGACGCCGACGCCGAAGAGATCTTCTCCGTCACCACCGCCTGCTTCGACCGCTACCACGAGAAGTTCACCGAGCCCTACCCCTTCGACTCCTACGACCAGGCCTTCGTGCCCGAATTCAACGCCGGCGCCATGGAGAACCCCGGGCTCGTCACCTTCCGCGACGAATTCGTCTTCCGCTCCGCCGTCACCGACACCGAACGCCAGCGCCGCGCCATGGTCATCGCCCACGAAATGGCCCACATGTGGTTCGGCGACCTCGTCACCCTCGCCTGGTTCGACGACATCTGGCTCAACGAATCCTTCGCCGAGTACATGGGCTACCAGACCCTCACCGAAGCCACCCGCTTCACCGGCACCTGGACCGAATTCGGCATGGAACGCAAGCCCTGGGGCTACGCCGCCGACCAACGCCCCTCCACCCACCCCGTCGCCCCCGGCCCCGACGACGTCCCCGACACCGCCTCCGCCCTCCTCAACTTCGACGGCATCTCCTACGCCAAGGGCGCCTCCGCCCTGCGCCAGCTCGTCGCCTGGCTCGGCGAGAAGGACTTCCTCGCCGGCATCAACACCCACTTCGCCCGCCACAAGTTCGCCAACGCCTCTCTCGCCGACTTCGTGGACTCCCTCGCCGCCCACACCGACCGCGACGTCCACACCTGGGCCGGCACCTGGCTGCGCACCACCGGCATCGACACCCTCACCCCCCGCATCGAGGAGAACACCGGCGGCTGGACCCTCACCGTCGACCGCCAGGGCAGCCGCCCCCACCGCATCACCGCCGGCACCTACGACCGCACCGCCGACGGCACCCTCGAACGCACCGCACTCGTCGACCTCGACGTCCCCACCGACGAGATCCTCTCCGTCTCCGGCCCCCGCCCCGCCCTCCTCGTCCTCAACGACGGCGACCTCGGCTACGCCAAGATCCGCCTCGACGACACCTCCCTCGAAACCGCCCTGCGCGCCCTCTCCCGCGTCCCCGACCCCCTCACCCGCGCCGTCGTCTGGGGCTCCCTGCGCGACATGGTCCGCGACGGCGAACTCGAACCCGCCGCCTACCTCGCCACCGCCGAAGCCCACCTCCCCGACGAAACCGACCTCGCCGTCGTCCAGGGCGTCCTCACCTTCGCCCGCGACCACGTCGCCGACGCCTACACCACCCCCGACCAGCGCACCACCGCCCTCACCACCCTCACCGGCATCGCCCGCGCCCTCCTGCGCCGCACCGAGGACGGCACCGACCCCGGCCTGCGCCTCGTCGCCGTACGCGCCCTCATCGACAGCGCCACCCAGCCCGACACCCTCACCGCCTGGCTCACCGACGGCACCGTCACCGGCGGCCCCGCACTCGACCCCGAACTGCGCTGGCGCGTCCTCGCCCGCCTCTGCGTACTCGGCGCCGCCGACGCCACCGCCATCGACGCCGCCATCGACGCCGACCCCAGCGCCACCGGCCGGCAGGGCGCCGCCCGCTGCCACGCCTCCCTGCCCACCCCGGAGGCCAAGGCCGCCGCCTGGCAGCGCCTCTTCCACGACGACACCCTGTCCAACCACCTCTTCACCGCCACCGCCCTCGGCTTCTGGCAGCCCGAACAGGCCGACCTCGTACGCGACTACCTGCCCCGCTACTACCCCGACGCCGTCGCCCTCGCCGCCCGCCGCGGCCCCGCCATCGCGGAAGCCGCCGGCCGCTGGGCCTTCCCCACCCACGCCGTCGACCGGGACAACCTCCGGGCCGGCCACACCTGCCTCGAGAACCCCGACGTCCTCCCCATGCTCCGCCGCGCCCTCGCCGACCAGCTCGACGACCTCGCCCGCGCCCTGCGGGTCCGCGGCACCTGACCCCGCCCCGGCCCCTCCCGTCGGGCGGCCACCGCACCGCGCCCCGCCCGGCGGGCCCACCCGCGTACCCTTTGTCCCGTGCCGTCCTCCCCCCTCCACCGCGTCGCCGTCCTCGTGCTCGAGGGCGCCAAACCCCTCGACGTCGGCATCCCCGCACAGGTCTTCACGACCCGCGCGAGCATGCCGTACGAGGTACGCGTCTGCGGAGCGGCACCCGGACTCGTCACCGGCGGCGACGGACTCTCGTACTACGTCACCCACGGCCTCGACGCACTCGCCTGGGCCGACATCGTCTTCGTCCCCGGCTACCGGTTCCCCGACCGCGACGACCCGCCCCGCCCCGTCCTCGACGCCCTCACCGACGCCCACCACCGGGGCGCACGGCTCGCCGCCATCTCCACCGGCGCCTTCGCCCTCGCCGCCACCGGCCTCCTCGACGGCAAACGGGCCACCACCCACTGGCACTACGCCCGCGCCCTCGCCGCCAAACACCCCCTCGTCCACGTCGACGAAAACGTCCTCTTCGTCGACGAGGGCAGCGTCCTCACGTCCGCCGGCGCCGCCTCCGGGATCGACCTGTGCCTGCACGTCCTGCGCCGCGACCTCGGCATCGCCGCCTCCAACCACGCCGCCCGCCGCCTCGTCGCCGCCCCCTACCGCAGCGGCGGCCAGGCCCAGTACGTCCCGCGCAGCGTCCCCGAACCGCTCGGCGAACGCTTCGCCGCCACCCGCGAATGGGCCCTGCACCGCCTCGGCGAACCCCTCACCCTCGAAGCCCTCGCCCAGCACGCCGCCGTGTCCCCCCGGACCTTCTCCCGCCGCTTCGTCGAGGACACCGGCTACACCCCCATGCAATGGGTCATGCGCGCCCGCATCGACCTCGCCCGCGAACTGCTCGAACGCTCCGGCCGCGGGGTCGAGCAGATCGCCGCCGACGTCGGCCTCGGCACCGGCGCCAACCTGCGCCTGCACTTCCAGCGCATCCTGGACACCACCCCCACCGAATACCGCCGCACCTTCACCCACGGCACCTGACCGGCCCCGCCCGAGGGACGGCGACCCGATGGCGAGATCCTTGCGAACCGTGGCGATCACGCCCCTGTCACCGCCGGCCGCCGAAGGCGAACCTGAGGGCGCGAACAGAAGGGACAGCTCACATGACTCGCATCGCCATCAACGGATTCGGCCGCATCGGACGCAACGTGCTGCGCGCGCTCCTCGAACGCGACAGCGACCTCGAGATCGTCGCCGTGAACGACCTCACCGAGCCCGCCACCCTCGCCCGGCTGCTCGCCTACGACACCACCTCCGGCCGCCTCGGCCGCCCGGTCACCGTCGACGGCAACGTCCTCGTCGTGGACGGCCACCGCATCACCGTCCTCGCCGAACGGGAACCGGCACAGCTGCCCTGGGCCGGCCTCGGCATCGACATCGTCCTCGAGGCCACCGGCCGCTTCACCTCCGCCGAGGCCGCCCGCGCCCACATCAAGGCCGGCGCCCGCAAGGTCCTCGTCAGCGCCCCCTCCGACGGCGCCGACGTCACCCTCGCCTACGGGGTCAACACCGACGCCTACGACCCGGCCGCGCACACGATCGTCTCGAACGCCTCCTGCACGACCAACGCCCTCGCGCCGCTGGCCGCCGTACTGGACCAGCTCGCCGGCATCGAGCACGGCTTCATGACCACGGTGCACGCCTACACCCAGGAGCAGAACCTCCAGGACGGCCCCCACCGCGACCCGCGCCGCGCCCGCGCCGCCGGCGTCAACATCGTGCCCACCTCGACGGGCGCCGCCAAGGCCATCGGCCTCGTCCTGCCGAACCTCGACGGCAAGCTGTCGGGCGACTCGATCCGCGTACCGGTGCCCGTGGGCTCGATCGTCGAGCTGAACACCACCGTCTCCCGCGACGTGACCCGCGAGCAGGTCCTCGAGGCCTACCGCACCGCGGCCGAGGGCCCGCTGGCCGGCGTACTCGAGTACTCGGACGACCCCCTGGTGTCCTCCGACATCACGGGCAACCCCGCCTCCTCGATCTTCGACTCCGAGCTCACCCGCGTCGAGGGCCGCCACATCAAGGTCGTCGCCTGGTACGACAACGAGTGGGGCTTCTCCAACCGCGTGATCGACACCCTCACCCTGCTCGCCACGAGCTGACCCGCCCGCCCCCTCGGGGGCTCCCGTACCGAGCGCCGCAGTTGGTTCTGACCTGGCAACTGCGGCGCTCACCCATGCCCGGACCCGGGCCGCGGAACGACGCCCCCGGGGGGAGGGAACGGCCCCGCGCAGCGGCCCGCGGCAACGGCGGCGCACGACGGGCCCGCCACCGGCGGCGACGGGCAGCCGCCGCCGGTGGCCGACGGCCACCCGCGACGCCCGACGGCCACCCGCGACGCCCGGCCGGCCATCCGCGATGCCCGGCGGCCACCGGGCACCGGCAACGGCCCCGCCCGCCACCGGCAACGACCGGCCCTCCACCGGTTACCCCATTCGGGGCTCCCTCGTTGTACCGGCAGGGTGTCCCGCCCACCCCCGGCCCCCGCACAGCGGATCCGCCGGTCCGCCCGCCCCGGAGGTCCCCATGACCGAGCCCGCGCCGGCCCCCGCGCCCCCGCTCGCCGGCGGAGCCCACGGTGCCGACGCCCTCCGGCCCCTCCTCGACACCGTCCTCACCGCCCTGCGCACCGGCGCCGCCGTACGCAACGGCCCCCTCCCCGCCGGCGGACCCGCCGCCACCACCGCCCGCGTCCACGCCGCCCTCGGCGACACCGGCCTCCTCCCCGCCCGCGGCACCGGCGACCACGAAGCCCTCGCCACCCTCGTCCACACCCTCGCCGCGGGCGCCGCCGACCCCGCCCACCCCCTCTGCGCCGCCCACCTGCACTGCCCGCCGCTCGCCGTCGCGGCCGCCGCCGACCTCGCCGTCAGCGCCCTCAACCCCTCACTTGACTCCTGGGACCAGGCCCCCGCCGCCTCCGCCATCGAAGCCGTCCTCACCCGCACCCTCGCCGCCGAGTTCTACGACACCCCCCGCGCCGACGCCCTCCTCACCACCGGCGCCACCGAAGCCAACCAGCTGGCCCTCCTCCTCGCCCGCGAACGCCACGGCCCCGGCCTCGCCGTCCTCCACGGAGCCAACGCCCACCACTCCATCCCCCGCGCCGCCTGGCTCCTCGGCCTCCCGCCCACCACCGTCCTGCCCACCCCCACCGGCACCCTCGACCCCGCCACCCTCGACGCCGCGCTCACCCGCACCCCCCGCCCCGCCCTCGTCACCGCCACCGCGGGCACCACCGACGCCGGCCTCATCGACCCCCTCGACGCCCTCGCCGACGTCTGCGCACGCCACCGCGCCGAACTCCACGTCGACGCCGCCTACGGCGGAGCCCTCGCCTTCAGCCCCCGCCACCGCCCCAAGCTGGCCGGCCTCCACCGCGCCCGCTCCCTCACCCTCGACCTGCACAAACTCGGCTGGCAACCCGTCGCCGCAGGCCTCCTCGCCGTCCCCGACACCACCCACCTGGCACCCCTCGCCCACCAGGCCGACTACCTCAACGCCACCGACGACACCGAAGCCGGCCTCCCCGACCTCCTCGGCCGCTCCCTGCGCACCACCCGCCGCCCCGACGCCTTCAAGATCGCCGCCACCCTCCGCTCACTCGGCCGCGACGGCCTCGCCCGGCTCATCGACCACACCTGCGCCACAGCCCACCGGCTCGCCGACCTCCTCGACGCACACCCCGGCTTCGAACTCCACGCGCGCCCCACCCTCACCACGGTCCTCTTCCGGCCCACCCCCACGGACGACGACCAGCTCCCCGCCCTGCGCCGCACCCTCCTCCACGACGGCACCGCCGTCCTCGGCCGCGCCACCGCCGACGGCCGCCCCTGGCTCAAGGCGACCCTGCTCAACCCCCACACCACCCCGCGGGACCTGGCCACCCTCGTCGCCCTCCTGGAAGGCAGCACCCACCGATGACCGCCCAGCTCGATGCACCCCACGACCTCGTCGGAATCGGCATCGGCCCCTTCAACCTGTCCCTCGCCGCCCTCGCCCACGGCCTCCCCCGACACGGCGCGCAGCCGCTCACCACCGCCTTCTACGACCAGCGCCGCGACTTCCGCTGGCACCCCGGACTCCTCCTCGACGGAGCCACCCTCCAAGTCCCCTTCCTCGCCGACCTCGTCACCCTCGCCGACCCCACCAGCCCCTGGACCTTCCTCAGCTACCTCAAGCACAAGGAACGCCTCTTCCCCTTCTACTTCGCCGAGCAGTTCCACATCCAGCGCGCCGAATACGACGCCTACTGCCGCTGGGTGGCCGGCCGCCTCCCCGGACTCCACTTCGGCCACCAGGTCGACGCCGTCCGCTGGAACCCCGAACGCGACCTCTTCGAAGTCGACTACACCCAGCTCGACCCCGACGGAGAAGCCGAAGCCCTCGGCCGCACCCACACCCGCAACCTCGTCCTCGGCATCGGCACCGCCCCCTACGTCCCCGAACCCCTGCGCCCCCTCGCCGACGCCCCCACCGTCCCCGTCATCCACTCCGCCGACTACCTCGACAACCGCACGCGCATCCTCGGAGCCGAACACGTCACCGTCATCGGATCCGGCCAGTCAGGAGCCGAGGTCTTCCTCGACCTCCTCCGCGCCCGCCCCGCCGGCCGCGAACGCCTCACCTGGCTCGCCCGCACCCCCTCCTTCGCCCCCATGGAGTACTCCAAGCTCGGCCTCGAACACTTCACCCCCGACTACACCCGCTACTTCCACGGCCTGCCCGAACCCGTCCGCGACCGGCTCGTCCCCGCCCAGTGGCAACTCCACAAAGGCATCGACGCCGCCACCATCGCCGCCATCCACGAAGAGCTCTACCGCCGCACCCTCCACGGCGGCTGGCCCGACACCGTCCTCACCCCCGGAGTCACCGTCCGCACCGCCGGCCGCGTCGCCACCACCAAAGTCGAACTCCACCTCGAACACACCCAGCAGGGCACCCGCTCCCGCCTCACCACCGACGCCGTCGTCCTCGCCACCGGCTACAAGGAACGCCCCCTCACCAGCCTCTTCGCCGGCCTCGACCCCTACATGCGCAAGGACTCCTCCGGCCGCCCCCGCATCGACGACCGCTACCGCATGATCCTCGACCCCTCCGTCAGCGGCAGCGTCTTCGTCCAGAACGGAGAACGCCACACCCACGGCGTCGGCACCCCCGACCTCGGCCTCGCCGCCTGGCGCAGCGCCGCCATCCTCAACACCCTCACCGGCACCGAGCCCTACCCCCAGCCCCACCGCACCGCCTTCACCACCTTCGGCCTCGAACAACGCACCCCCGCCCGCCCCCAGGTGGAACTCCGCCCCCTCGTCGAGCACCCCTGACGCGAACGGCCGGGACCCGCCACAGCAGGACCCGGCCGCACACCGCACGAGACGACCAGAACGCCTAGAACACCGGCACGCCCGCCCGCGTCAGCCGCCAGTCCACCGAAGCGAACCCCGCCGGATCCACCGTGCCCTTCGCCTTCACCCACTGGATGATCGTGTTGCGGATCTCGTCCGAGTTGGCCCACAACTGCTTCGCCTGCGCCACGTGCGGGAACGCCCCACCACCCGAAGCCCGGTAATTGTTCACGGCGAACACGAACCGCGCCGCCGGATCCACCGGCTTCCCCTCGAACGACAACCCCGTGATCCGCGAACCCACCGGCTGCGCGATGTCGATGTCGTACACCAGCCCGTACACCGCGTCGTAGTTGTAGTCCGGGATGCCCTCCGCGTTCGTCAGCTTCGCCGGATCCACCGCACCGCCCGCGGCCGTCCGCACGAAATACCGCGCCGAGTACTCCAGGTAGTCCTTCAGCTGCGCACCCGTGAGCAGCCGCGCCTCCAGCGTGTTCTCGAACGGGTACAGCCCCGCCGCGTCCCGGATCGTCACCTGGCCGGCCGGGATCGCCGCCGTCCGCGAGAAGCACGAGGCCTGCGACAGCACCGGCAGGGACGCCCACTCCGAACCGGCCAGGGCCGCCTTCACCGTCTCCGCCTGCACGTGGTTGATCAGATCGATGATCGCCACGTCCTTCACCGGCCCCTCGGCCGACGACATCGCCCGCGTCGACGTCCCGATCACCTGGTTGACGTACGCCACCACCTTGCGGTGCTCGTCCGACAGCAAGCCCGTGATCTTCGGGTCCTCGGCGGCCGTGTTCGAGTTCAGCACCCGCGCCGACACCTTCGCCACCGACCAGCGGCCCCGCTCCCACACCAGCTCGAAGTCGAACAGCGTCAGCCGCTGCCCCCACTTCAGCGGCTCCGACAACACCACGTCCTTGCCGGTCGCCTTGTTCCGCACCCGGTACTCCGGGATCTCCGTGTGCGCGTGCCCCACCAGGATCGCGTCGATCCCCGGCACCTGCTCCGCCACCAGACCCGCCGCGTTCTCCACGTACGGCAGCTGGTCACCGTACGAGGACGTACCGCTCGACCCCGAATGCGCCGACACGACGACCACGTCCGCACCCATCGACCGCAGCCGCGGCACGTACTTCGCCGCCTGCTCCTCCAGCCCCGGGAACGTCATCTTCCCCTGCACGTTCGCCTTGTCCCAGATCGCGATGCCCGGATTCGTCAGGCCCAGCACCGCCACCTTCACGTCCCGCCCGTGCGGCGTCCGCAGCCGGTGCATGCTGTACGGCGGGAACGCCGGCCGCAGCGTCTTCGCGTCCAGCGCGTTCGCCCCCAGCAGCGGGAAATCACACTGCTCCTCGAACTTGCGCAGCACCGGGATCCCGTAGTTGAACTCGTGGTTCCCCAGCGCCGCCGCGTCGTACCCGATCGCGTTCATCGCCTGCGCCATCGGATGCACCGGACCCCGCCGCGCGGTGATCGGATCCACCTTCGCGTAGTAGTACGACAGCTGCGTCCCCTGGATCGTGTCGCCCGCGTCGATCAGCAGCGTGTTGCCACGCCCCTTCTCCGCGCGGACCTGCTCCACCAGCGTCGAGATCTTGGCCAGACCGACGTCGTTGTGCGCCTTGTCGTCGAACTCCTTGTCCGTGAAGTAGTCCCAGTTGAAGACGTTCCCGTGCAGATCGGTCGTCCCCATCACGGTGAACGCGTACGTCTTCGGCCCCTTCGACGGCACGGCGGCGGCAGCGGCCGGAGAGCTCGTGGCCCCCGTCATCGCCACGGCGGCACCCGTGGCCGCCGAGGCCCCCATGAAAGTCCTACGGTCAAACGCCATGGCCATCTCCCCTTGTGAGGCGTGTATTGAGGCGTGAACAACGCGCGTAGATTCTGACCCACGAGTAACAAGCCGCAACACCCCCCACAGGTTGCGATCCGATGACCACACCAGGACCGACCCGGATGCAACAGTGAAACCATGACCCAGGAACCCGCCCGCACGACCCACCAGCCCTACGGAACCCCCGACGTCCCCCGCGTCGCCGTCCGCGGCGAAGCCCACCTCGAAGTCGACCCCGAAATCGCGCGCATCGGCATCACCGTCAACGCCCGGGGCACCGACCGCCGCACCGCCCTCGAAGACCTCACCCGCCGCAACAACACCGTCCTCGAACTCGTCAAGAGCTACGGCGAACCCGTCGAAAAACTCGAAACCGGCGCCTTCTCCATCACCCCCGAACTCACCCGCCACGGCCGCGGCGAACGCGTCCGCGCCTACCACGGCCGCGTCCACATCACCGCCGAACTCAACGACTTCACCACCCTCGGCGAACTCACCACCCGCCTCGCCGACCTCGAACTCACCCAGGTCGACGGCCCCTGGTGGGCCCTGCGCCCCACCTCACCCGCCCACGGCGAAGCCCGCCGCCAAGCCGTCCTCGAAGCCGTCCAACGCGCCCGCGAATACGCCCACGCCCTCGGCGCCGACCTCGCCTCCCTCGTCGAACTCGCCGACCTCGGAGCCGAAGACGCCACCCCCTACCCGCCCGGCGGCAGCGGAATGCGCACCATGGCCTTCGCCGCCCCCGCCGACGACGCCGGCGCCCCGCCCCTCGACCTCGAACCGCAGCGCCAGACCGTCCGCGCCCAGGTCAACGCCCGCTTCACCATGACCCCGCCGCGGCTCTGAAAGCACCCCGTGGGGGTGCTCATCAGAGCACCCCCACGCACATTCAATACATGTCAACAAGCCTTCCCCCAAAGCTCGTTGACGCGACACCGGCACCACATGCCCTACCCCCCGGTAGGGCATACCCTCGACCCATGCGCCGAGCGAAAATCGTATGTACCCTGGGCCCCGCCACCGACTCATACGACCAGATCAAAGCCCTGGTCGAAGCCGGAATGGACATCGCCCGACTCAACCTCAGCCACGGCACCTACGCCGAACACGAGGAGCGCTACCAACGCGTACGCAAGGCCTCCGACGAAACCGGCCGCAGCGTCGGCATCCTCGCCGACCTACAAGGCCCGAAGATCCGCCTCGGCCGCTTCCACGAAGGCCCCGTACTCCTTGAACGCGGCGACGAATTCACCATCACCACCGAACAGCACCCCGGCGACCGCCACACCTGCGGCACCACCTACACCGGCCTCGCCCAAGACGTCACCACCGGCGAACGCATCCTCGTCGACGACGGCCGCGTCACCCTCGAAGTCACCGCCGTCGACGGCCCCCGCGTCCACACCCGCGTCATCGAAGGCGGCATGGTCTCCGACCACAAAGGCCTCAACCTCCCCGGCGTCGCCGTCTCCGTCCCCGCCCTCTCCGACAAGGACATCGAAGACCTCCGCTGGGCCCTGCGCACCGGCGCCGACGTCATCGCCCTCTCCTTCGTCCGCACCGGCCGCGACATCGACGACGTCCACCGCATCATGGACGAAGAAGGCCGACGCCTACCCGTCATCGCCAAAATCGAAAAACCACAGGCCGTCGAGAACATCGACGACATCGTCGCCGCCTTCGACGGCATCATGGTCGCCCGGGGCGACCTCGGCGTCGAAATGCCCCTCGAGCAAGTCCCCATCGTCCAGAAGCGCGCCATCAAGCTCGCCAAACGCAACGCCAAACCCGTCATCGTCGCCACCCAGATGCTCGACTCGATGATCGACAACAGCCGTCCCACCCGCGCCGAAGCCTCCGACGTCGCCAACGCCGTCATCGACGGCACCGACGCCGTCATGCTCTCCGGCGAGACCAGCGTCGGCACATACCCCGTCGAAACCGTCCGCACCATGGCCCGCATCGTCGAAGCCGCCGAAGAAGACATCCTCGCCAAAGGCCTCCCCCCGCTCACCGACCGCAGCAAGCCCCGCACCCAAGGTGGAGCCGTCGCCCGCGCCGCCGCCGAAATGGGCGACTTCCTCCAGGCCAAGTTCCTCGTCGCCTTCACCCAGAGCGGCGACACCGTCCGCCGCCTCTCCCGCTACCGCAGCCCCATCCCCCTCCTCGCCTTCACCCCGGACCCCGCCACCCGCTCCCAACTCAACCTCACCTGGGGCGTCGAGACCTTCCTCGGCCCCCACGTCGACTCCACCGACGCCATGGTCGCCCAGGTCGAAGAAGAACTCCTGCGCATCGGACGCTGCGTCCCCGGAGACATCGTCGTCATCACCGCCGGCTCACCCCCCGGCGTCAGCGGCAAGACCAACCTCGTCCGCATCCACCACATCGGCGACCCCGTCCGCTGACACCCGGAAGAACACCCGCCGACACCACCGCCGGGCCGCCCCGAAGGACGGCCCGGCGACCTCCTCCAGACCCGACCCACGCCCCGCCACCAGCCGCAACACCGCCCGGCGCAACCGCAGCGCCCGGATCCGCACCTCCACCGCATCGGCCTGCACGGCGGCGACCTCCGCCACCGACAGCTCAGGGCCGGGTTCAGTACTTCGGCCCGACGTGGGCGTCCATGAGCGCGACGGATTCCTTCCGGGCGACGGACACGTTGTACGGATCGCTGCCCCGGGCCAGGACCGTCCACTGGACACCGACTTTGGTGAGGGTGTCCGTGCAGAGCCGCCGGATGTCGTCGGACCGGTTGGTGAAGAAATACCGGGGGTATTCGTACCGCTTGCCGTTCCGAACGGTCCAGTTGGTGGTCCGGCACCCGTCGGAGTGGATCAGGCCCCGGATGAGATCCCAGGGGTGCGCGTCGACGACGTCCTGCTGCCAGGGTTCGAGGGTGATCCGGCGGTCGTGTTTCCTGCCGGGCGCGTGCTGGGGGAAGAGGCACGTCCAGTGCCGTCCGTAACTGGTGACGGCCACACAGCCCTGCCGCTGCAGCACGTGGACCTTGTCCGTCGGCCGTACGGCCAGGATCGCCGCGCGGCACAGCTCGATGAGGCCGGGCCACGCGTCCGCGCACGCGATGCGCAGGCAGTGCCCGCCGCGGGGGTGCGGGCTGATGCAGCCGTCGCCGAGGTAGAGGCCGAGGAGGTAGGCGTAGGCGGCGGCGGCGACGGCCGGGACGGAACACGGCACCGACCGGTCCATGCGGGGGAGTGGGTCGACACGTGTCTGCCAGGCGCGGATGGCGGCGCGGGATATCCCGGTTTCCTTGCTGACCGAGTTCAGGCTCCGCCCCTGGGCGAGGAGCTGCAAGGCGTGGCGACGGGTGGCCATGTCGTACATGTGGACGAAGCTGCCGCGTGGAATTCGCTCACGTGCCGCAATTGGATACGCTTCGCTGAAACGAGTGAAGGTCACGCGATACTCGCGTGACCTTGGAAAAAAAGGAAAAGTGCCCCGGGTCGGACTCGAACCGACACTGTATGGGTTTTGAATCCATCGCCTGCTGCCAATTGGGCTACCGGGGCCCAACGAATCGAAGGTTACACCCGACCCGCTGCGTGTCCACCTTACCGCAGCTAGGTAGGCTCGGGGGAGCTTGTTATGCCCCGCAAAGAGGAGCCTCCGTGACCGCCGAGCACGAGTCGACGCCCACGCCCGACGCCGACCAGTCGCACGTTCCGCCGCTGACGACCCGCGTCGTCATCGCCGAGGACGAGGCGCTCATCCGTCTTGACCTGAAAGAGATGCTCGAAGAGGAGGGCTACTCCGTCGTCGGCGAGGCCGGGGACGGGCAGACGGCCGTCGAGCTCGCGCGGGAGCACCGGCCCGACCTGGTGATCCTCGACGTGAAGATGCCGGTCCTCGACGGGATCTCCGCCGCCGAGAAGATCGCGGGTGAGTCGATCGCCCCCGTGCTCATGCTCACCGCCTTCTCGCAGCGCGACCTCGTGGAGCGGGCGCGGGACGCCGGGGCCATGGCGTACCTGGTGAAGCCGTTCAGCAAGAGCGACGTCGTCCCGGCGATCGAGATGGCCGTGTCCCGCTTCGCGGAGCTGAAGGCGCTGGAGAAGGAGGTCGCGGACCTCTCCGCGCGTCTGGAGACCCGCAAGCTGGTCGACCGGGCCAAGAGCATCCTGCAGACGCAGTACGGGCTGAGCGAGCCGGCCGCGTTCCGCTGGATCCAGAAGACGTCCATGGACCGCCGCATGTCCATGCAGCAGGTCGCCGAGGCGGTCATCGAGGACGCCGAGGAGAAGAAGCAGAACGCCGGCAAGTAGGGCGTCGGCCGTCCGGAACGCGTGAGGCCCGTCTCCCCCCGAGGGGAGACGGGCCTCACGGCTTCACGGGGCCGGGCCGGCGGGACTAGTCCTCGCCGAGGTAGGCCTTGCGGACGTCCTCGTTGACGAGGAGTTCGCGGCCCGGGCCGGACAGGACGATCTTGCCGATCTCCATGACGTGGCCCTGGTCGGCCAGGGACAGCGCGGCCTGGGCGTTCTGCTCGACCAGCAGGATGGTGGTCCCGGCGGCCTTGAGCTCGGCGATCGTCGCCATGATCTTCTGCATCATGAGCGGGGAGAGGCCCATGGAGGGCTCGTCGAGCATGAGCAGCTTGGGCTGGGACATGAGCGCGCGGCCCATGGCGAGCATCTGCTGTTCGCCGCCGGAGAGGGTGCCGGCGGCCTGCTTGCGGCGCTCTCCCAGGATGGGGAAGAGGTCGTAGGCGCGCTGGACGTCCTTCTGGATGCCTTCCTTGTCGTTGCGGAGGAAGGCGCCGAGGAGGAGGTTGTCCTCGATCGACATGCGCGGGAAGATGTGCCGCCCCTCGGGGGAGTGGGCGAGTCCGAGCGAGACGATGTCGTGCGCCGGGACCTTCTTCAGCGACTTGCCCTGGAACTTGATCTGGCCGCCCTTGGGCTTGATGAGGCCGGAGAGGGTGCGCAGGGTGGTGGTCTTGCCGGCGCCGTTGGTGCCGATGAGGGTGACGATCTCGCCTTCGTCGACGGTGAAGGAGATGCCCTTGACGGCTTCGATCTTGCCGTAGGCGACGCGGAGGTCCTCGACCTCGAGGAGGGCGGTCACTTGGCTTCTCCGTCCGTGCTGGTGGTGCTGCCCTCGGCGGCCTCTTCCGCTGTGGCTTCGGGGGCGGCCTCGGCCTCGGCTTCGGCGGCGGCTTCGGCTTCGGCGGCTTCGACCTCGGCGGCTTCTTCGGCGCCGGGGGCGCCTTCGAAGGGTTCGCCGAGGTAGGCGGCGATGACGCGCTCGTCGCTCTGGACCTCGGTGGCGGTGCCTTCGATGAGCTTCTCGCCCTGGACGAGGCAGGCGACGCGGTCGCAGAGGTTGAAGATGAAGCGCATGTCGTGCTCGATGACGAGGACGGCGATGCCCTTGTCCCGGATGGCGAAGATGAGCTCTTCGGCGGCGCGGGTCTCCTGCGGGTTCATGCCGGCGGTGGGCTCGTCCAGGAGGATGAGGCCGGGGTCGCTGGCGAGGGCGCGGGCGATCTCGAGCTTGCGCTGTTCACCGTAGGGGAGGTTGCGGGCGAGGTGCTCGGCCTTGTGGTCGAGGCCGATGAACTCGAGGAGTTCCATGGCGCGCTCGCGGCTGGCCTGCTCTTCCCGGCCGAAGCTGGGGAGGCGGAGGAGGGCGGACCAGAGGCCTTCCTTGGTGCGGGTGTGGCGTCCGACGAGGACGTTTTCCAGGACCGTCATGTTGTTGAAGAGACGGATGTTCTGGAAGGTGCGGGCGATGCCGGCCGCGGTGACCTTGTAGGACTTGGGGGGCAGGACCGTGCCCTTGTACCGGACTTCGCCCTCGGTGGGGATGTAGAGCCCGGTGAGGCAGTTGAAGAAGGTGGTCTTGCCGGCACCGTTGGGGCCGATGAGGCCGACGATCTCGCCGCTGCGGACGGTGAGGTCGACGTTCTTGACGGCGGTGAGGCCGCCGAAGCGCATCGTGACGCCGCGGGCGTCGAGGACCGTTTCGGTCGCCGTTGCGGTCGTGGTGGTGGTCATGGATCAGGCCCCTGTCTTGCCGAGGACTGTGGGCGCTTCGAGGTCCTTGTGGAGTTCGAGCTGGTTGCGCCGGTTGGGGATGAGGCCTTCGGGGCGCAGGCGCATCAGGACGACGAGTGCGATGCCGAAGACGAGGAGCTGGTAGTCGCCCAGGAACTGGAGCTTGTTGGGGATCAGGTAGAGCAGGGCGCCGCCGACGAGGGGGCCGGAGATGGTGCCCATGCCGCCGAGGACGACTGCGGCGAGGAGGAACGCGGAGTTCGGGGGCGTGCTGTTGGCGAACTGGTACTGCTCCGGGGTGACCGTGTACTGGACGTGTGCCTGTACGGCGCCGGCGAGGCCGGCGAGGGTGGCTCCGAGGGCGAAGGCGATGAGCTTGACGCGGAAGCCGTTGATGCCCATGGCTTCGGCGGCGGTCTCGTCCTCGCGGATGGCGACCCAGGCGCGGCCGATGCGGGATTCGGCGCTGCGGCGGAAGACCATGACCACGATGAGGGTGATCAGGAGGAGGAGCAGGAAGTAGTTGGCGAAGCGGCCGATGGTGAATCCGGCGATGGTGTGGCTGGCGCCGAAGTCGAAGCCGAAGAGGTTGACGTTGGGGATGTTGGCGATGCCGTTGGGGCCGTTGGTGATGTCGGGGCCGGAGACACCGTCGAGGTTGTTCATGGTGATCTTGAAGATCTCACCGAAGCCGAGCGTCACGATGGCGAGGTAGTCGCCGCGCAGGCGGAGGGTGGGGGCGCCGATGAGGACGCCGAAGATCATGGAGGCGATGGCCCCGACGAGGAGTGCGGCCCAGAAGGGCAGGTGCACGCCGAAGGGGGAGTTGGGCGAGCCGGAGACCAGGGCCGCGGTGTAGGCGCCGACGCCGAGGAAGGCGACGTAACCGAGGTCGAGGAGGCCGGTGAGGCCGACGACGATGTTCAGGCCGAGGGCGACGGTGGCGAAGATGAGGATGTTGACGCCGAGGGTCGCGTACTGGTCGTCGGTCTGGGTGAGGGGGAAGGCCATGGCCGCGACGAAGGCGCCGACGAGGGCGACGTTGCGGTGCTTGGCGGTGAGGCCGGTGAAGCGGGCGATGAGGCCGCTCTTGTTGAGGGCGCCGAAGCCGAAGCCTGCGGCGATCAGGAAGCCGATGAAGAGTTCCTGGTAGGGGGTGGTGATGCCGTAGGTGAAGATGCCGAGGGTGACGGCGAGCACGGCGGTGATGAGGAGGATTTCGGCCCAGGCCGGGAGGGGCCGGGCGGGCGCGGGGGCGTGGTTGGCGAAGCCGGCCCTGATGGTCGTCCAGACGTTGCCCGCGTTGTGCTTGAAGGTCTCCCATTCGCTGTCGTCCGGGTCGGCCGCCTCGAGCGCCGGGCGCTTGAAGGGCAGGGCGAGGGCGCCGAGGACGGTGGCGAGGGAGGCGATGGCGACGATGAAGCCGCCGGGTTCGAGGTTGACGATGCCGCCGAGCTGGATGGTGATCGTGATGACCGTGTACCAGGCGGTGGCGAAGGCGGCGAGGGCGGAGAGCTTGATGGCGGCATCGGTCCCTGCCGGGGCGAGCCAGCCGAGGCCCTTGACGCCGTAGGAGGAGAGTCCGAAGGCCGTGGTGAGGGCTCCGCCCGCGAGGACGAGCCACTGGAGGCCGCCGGGGTAGCCGTAGACGGTGAGGTTTCCGGGGAAGGCTGCGGTCCAGGTCCAGGACAGGAAGCAGGAGATGACGGTGAGGAGGCCGCCGGCGGTGGCGAGGAGGCGGGCCGTCTTCTCGGGGATCGCGATGAAGCCGGTGTCGGCTGCGATGGTCTGCGGGGTGTCCGCGGTGATGGTCGTCATGGTTCTCACGCCCTGTCCGCCACGCGCTCGCCCAGCAGGCCCTGGGGCCGGAAGAGGAGCACGAGGATGAGGAGTACGAACGCCCAGGTGTTGCCCCAGGACTGGCCGCCGAGCTGGCTCATGCCGGGGACATCGGCGATGTAGGCGGTGGTCAGGGTCTCGGCGAGGCCGAGGACGATGCCGCCGATCATGGCGCCGTAGATGTTCCCGATGCCGCCGAGGACGGCGGCGGTGAAGGCCTTGAGGCCGAGGATGAAGCCCATGCGGTACTGGACTTCGCCGTACTTGAGGCCGTAGGCGACGGCTCCGACGGCGGCGAAGGCGGCGCCGAGGGCGAAGGCGACCGTGATGATGCGGTCGGTGTTGATGCCCATCAGCTTCGCGGTGTCCGGGTCCTGCGCGGTGGCCTGCATGCCGCGGCCGGTGCGGGTCTTCTTGACGAAGAAGCCGAGGAAGGCCATGGAGATGGGGGCGGCGAGCAGCAGGAAGACGTCACCGGTCTGGATGGTGATGTTGCCGAGGTGGAAGGGGCCGCCGGGGATCTCGGGGAACTTGACGGAGGACTTCGCGTCGGGGTACCAGGCCCATACCGCCTGCTGGAGGACGATGGAGAGGCCGATGGCGGTGATGAGCGGCGCGAGGCGCGGAGCGCTGCGCAGCGGCCGGTAGGCGAAGCGTTCGGCGCCGACGGCTATGAGGGTGGCGACGATGACCGCGCCTATGAGCATGAGCGGCAGCGCGACCCACATGGTGGTGCCGCCGGGGAGCATCAGCCAGACCGTGAGGGCTCCGAACCCGCCGGTCATGAAGATCTCGCCGTGGGCGAAGTTGATGAGCTGGACGATGCCATAAACCATCGTGTAGCCGATGGCGACGAGCCCGTACATGGATCCCAGTAGCAGGCCGTTGACCAGCTGTTGCGGCAGTTCGTGCACCGCAGGTCCTCCGAGTCTTTCGACGGATGTGACACCGCGCGGGGCGCAATGGTGCGCGCCCCGCGCGGCAAGTGAGGGGTGAGGCTAGGGGGTCAGCCGGTGGGAGGTCAGCCGGCGAGGGTGCCCGACTCGACGGACTTGAAGTCGTCGCCGTCGACCTTGTAGACGGTGAGCTGCTTGTTGGTGGCGTCGCCGAACTCGTCGAAGGAGACCTTGCCGGTCACGCCTTCGAAGTTGACGCCCTGGACGGCCTCGAGGACCTTGGCGCGGGCGTCGGAGGGCAGCTTGCCGTTGTTGGCCTCGACGACCTTCTTGACGGCCTCGATGACGGCCCAGGCGGAGTCGTACGAGTAGCCGCCGTAGGCGGAGTAGTCGTCCTTGTAGCCGGCCTTCTTGTAGTTGTCGACGAACTCCTTGGCGGAGGCCAGGCTCTCGACGGGGGCGCCGACGGAGGTGCAGAGGTCGCCCTGGGCGCTGGCGCCGGCGAGCTCGACGTACTTCTTGTCCTTCATGCCGTCGCCGCCGACGAGCGGGATGTTGGTGCCGGAGGCCTTGATCTGCTTGCTCAGGGGGCCGGCCGCGGGGTACTCGCCGCCGTAGTAGACGACGTCGGCGCCCGAGCTCTTGACCTGGGTCACGATCGCCGAGAAGTCCTTGGAGTCGGGGTCGATGTGGCCCTCGCCGGCGACGGCGCCGCCGAGCTTGGTGAACTCGCCCTTGAAGGTCGCGGCGAGGCCGGCGCCGTAGGTCTTCTTGTCATCGATGATGAAGACCTTCTTCTTGCCCGCCTTGTTGAAGAGGTACTGCGCCGCGAACGGGCCCTGGATGGCGTCCGTGGTGGCGGTGCGGAAGTAGCTCTTGTAGGTGCGGGTCTTCTGGCCCTCGGCCCACTTGGGGCCCTGGGTCAGGGACGGGCTGGTGTTGGCGGGGGAGATCTGGGCCAGCTTCGCGTCGTCGAAGACCTTCTGCATGGACTCGGAGACCGAGGAGTTGAGCGGGCCGACGACGCCGAGCACGTCCTTGTTGGCGGTGAGCTTGGTGGCGTTCTGCTGGCCGGAGGAGGCCTGGGCCTGGTCGTCGAGGGCTTCTATCTTGAAGGTGACGCCCTTGACGTACTTCTTCTCGTTGGCCTGCTTGGCGGCGAGGTCGGCGGAGTTCTTGATGCCGAGGCCGAGGGCGGAGAGGTCGCCCGTCAGCGGGGCGTCGACGCCGATGACGACGGTGGTGTTGCCGCCGTCGGCGGTGGCTCCGCCCTTGTCGTCGCGGGATCCGCAGGCGGTGAGGGTGAGAGCGCCCGCGGCGAGGGCGGCGGTCACGGCGATGAGCTGACGAGAACGCACGATCAGTCCTTTCCTGGCGCCGCGTCCCCCCGTGGGACGCGTCGAGTCGAACGCGGGGAACCGAACTGAGGAAATCCGGCGCGGTCGCGGTAACTGGCGGTGACTCTAGGCGGCTCTTCGGGGGATATGGAGGGCTGAGGCCAATGATGTGACTCTCTTGTTATGCCACGGCGTAATACATAGCGGTTCACGGGGGGTGGAACGGGGGAATTCAGGCCGGTTCGTCTTGTCCGCATGGTGAGACACAGCAGGACCGTGGAGCGGTTTGGGTCCTGTCACGCCAGGACTCTGGGGGTGTTTGGTCATGACGGGCCGGTGGTGGCCGCGTCTCGGCCTACGGGACATGCCCTGGTCAGGGCCACGGAAAGATCTCGCGCATATCGGTCACCGGGGATGTAACTGTGATCCTCTTTCTGGAATCCATTACTCAGGGTCACCTCCAAAAAGGGCAGCCCGGAATTCCGTGCTACATGCACGCAGTCTTTTACCCGAATGAGCACCAGGAGCCGGCGTTCTTCTCCCGCGCCGACCGCGGCCGGCAGCGGTGGCCGGATCGTCACGCTCAGCGCCTGCGAGGGCTGGCCGATCCGCTCCACCGCGATGGCCGGCCCCCAGCCGGTCCGCACACGCACAGTGAACGCGAACGCGTAGCCGGGGGGTGGCGGCTCCATCGGTTCCCCGTACGCCAGGGACAGGGCCTGGGAGGGGGCGGCCGGAGGCTGCGGGCGGGGCGGATCGGGCCACGCCGCGTACAGCCGCACGGCGCCCGCCGCCAGTACGGCGGCCGCGGCGACGGCCAGGACGGCCCTGCGGTGGCGGGCGTAGCGCGAGCGGATCCAGGCGGCGGCCCGGGGGGTACGCGACCCCCCGCGCGGGACGTGGCCGTCCTCCGTGCCCTCCCCGGGCTCCACGGGGCCGATGCCGGCGCTCACGGCCGGCACCCGGCGGCGGCAGGATCGCGGGCGGCGCCGGTACGGGCGACGGCGGCGGCGGACCGCGGTGCCGCCGCCCGGCATGTGGCCGTGGCGCCGCGCGGCGCCGGTCCGGATCCCATGCGGGAACGCTAGACCGGCGCCGCGGACGGCACAACGGCTCGTGCACGCCCGGCTGTTAAGACTCCGTGTCGCGCAGCAGGCAGGTGAGGCGGGCGGTGCAGACGCGGCGGTCCTGTTCGTCGGAGATGACGATCTCGTAGGTGGCGGTGGAGCGGCCGCGGTGGACCGGTGTGGCGACGCCGGTGACCCGGCCGTCGCGCACGCCGCGGTGGTGGGTGCAGTTGAGGTCGACGCCGACGGCGATCTTGTTGATGCCGCCGTGCATCATGGCGCCGACGGAGCCGAGGGTCTCGGCGAGCACGGCGGAGGCGCCGCCGTGGAGGAGCCCGTAGGGCTGGGTGTTGCCCTTGACGGGCATGGTGGCGACGACGCGTTCGGCGGAGGCTTCCAGGATCTGGATCTCCATGCGCCGGCCGAGCTCGCCCGCCGAGAACAGGGCGGGCAGGTCTATGCCCAGGGCCGCGTACTCGTCGAGGACTTCCTGGGGGAACTTCACGGCGTGCTGCTCGTCGCCCATGGGCCTGCTCCGTTCGTCAACGCTCGTTAACCAGTGTGTGTGGTGGCCGTTCTATCAGGCCGGTTCGAAGCGCACGACGACGGACTTGCTGGCGGGGGTGTTGCTGGTGTCGGCGGTGGAGTCCAGGGGGACCAGGACGTTGGTCTCGGGGTAGTAGGCGGCGGCGCAGCCGCGTGCGGTGGGGTAGTGGACGACGCGGAAGCCGGGGGCGCGGCGTTCGACGCCGTCCTTCCACTCACCGACGAGGTCGGTGTAGGAGCCGTCGGCGAGGCCGAGCTCGGCGGCGTCCTCGGGGTTGACCATGACGACGCGGCGGCCGCCGGTGATGCCGCGGTAGCGGTCGTCGAGGCCGTAGATGGTGGTGTTGTACTGGTCGTGGCTGCGCAGGGTCTGCAGGAGCAGCCGGCCGGCGGGCACGCGGGGGTACTCGACGGGGGCGGCGGTGAAGTTGGCCTTGCCGGTCGCGGTGGGGAAGCGGCGTTCGTCGCGGGGGGCGTGGGGCAGCCGGAAGCCGCCGGGGCGGGCGGCGCGGGCGTTGAAGTCCTCGAAGCCGGGGACGACGCGGGCGATGCGGTCGCGGATGGCGGCGTAGTCGTTCTCGAAGTCCTCCCACGGGGTCCTGGAGGCGGTGCCGAGGACGGCGCGGGCCATGCGGGCGACGATGGCCGGTTCGGAGAGCAGGTGGGGGGAGGCGGGGGCGAGGTTGCCGCGGGAGGCGTGGACCATGCCCATGGAGTCCTCGACGGTGACGAACTGGCGGCCGCCCTTCTGGACGTCCTTGTCGGTGCGGCCGAGGGTGGGCAGGATCAGGGCGCGCCGGCCGGTGACCGCGTGGGAGCGGTTGAGCTTGGTGGAGACGTGGACGGTGAGCGCGGCGCGGCGGACCGCGGCTTCGGTGACGCCGGTGTCGGGGGTGGCGGCGACGAAGTTGCCGCCCATGGCGAAGAGGACCTTGGCCTTGCCGTCGCGCAGGGCTTCGATGGAGCGGACCACGTCGTAGCCGTGCGCGCGGGGCGAGGTGATGCCGAACTCGCGGTCGAGGGCGTCGAGGAAGGCGGGGGCGGGGCGTTCGAAGATGCCCATGGTGCGGTCGCCCTGGACGTTGGAGTGGCCGCGGACGGGGCAGACGCCGGCGCCGGGGCGGCCGATGTTGCCGCGGAGCAGGAGGAGGTTGACGACCTCGCGGATGGTGGCGACGGAGTGCTTGTGCTGGGTGAGGCCCATGGCCCAGCAGACGATCGTGCGCTCCGAGGCCAGGATCATGGCCAGGGCGCGTTCGATCTCGGGGCGGGTGAGGCCGGTGGCGGTGAGGGTCTCGTCCCAGTCGGCGTCCGCGGCGGCGGCGGCCAGGGCTTCGTAGCCGTGGGTGTGCTCGCGGATGAAGTCCTCGTCGAGGGCGCCGGACCCCGCGCCGGAGGCGCTGTCGGACGCTTCGATGACGAGTTTGTTGAGGAGGCGGAAGAGGGCCTGGTCGCCGCCGATGCGGATCTGGAGGAAGAGGTCGTTGAGGGGGGTGCCCCTGAGCATGCCGAGGGGGCGCTGGGGGTTCTTGAAGCGCTCCATGCCGGCTTCGGGCAGCGGGTTCACCGAGATGATCTTCGCGCCGGCTTCCTTGGCCTTCTCCAGCGCGGACAGCATGCGGGGGTGGTTGGTGCCCGGGTTCTGGCCGGCGACGATGATCAGGTCGGCGCGGTGGAGGTCCTCGAGGGAGACGCTGCCCTTGCCGATGCCGATGGTCTCGCCCAGTGCGGAGCCGGAGGACTCGTGGCACATGTTGGAGCAGTCCGGCAGGTTGTTGGTGCCGAACTCGCGGGCGAAGAGCTGGAAGAGGAACGCGGCCTCGTTGCTGGTGCGGCCGGAGGTGTAGAAGAGGGCCTCGTCGGGGGAGGACAGGGCCCCCAGCTCCTCCGCGATGACCGCGAAGGCCTTCTCCCAGCTGACGGGCTCGTACCGGTCGGCGCCTTCGGGCAGGTACATCGGGTGGGTGAGGCGGCCCTGCTGGCCGAGCCAGTAGCCGCTGCGGGCGGCCAGCTCGGACACCGGGTGGGCGGCGAAGAAGTCCGGGGTGACCCGGCGCAGCGTGGCCTCCTCGGCGACGGCCTTGGCGCCGTTCTCGCAGAATTCGGCGGTGTGCCGCTCGTCGCCCTCGGGCCAGGCGCAGCCGGGGCAGTCGAAGCCGTTCTTCTGGTTGACCTTGAGGAGGGTCCGCGCGGTGCGGCGCAGCCCCATCTGCTCGTGCCCGGTCTTCAGGGTGTGCGCGACGGCGGGCAGGCCGGCGGCGGCGTGCTGCGGGGGACCGACGTGCGGCGCGTCCTGTACCGGATCACCTGCGGGCGGCTTGGTGGCCATGTCGCTCCCCTTCGAGCAGTCTTCGCGTACACGTCCGATCCTGTCACGCCCGGCCGTCATCGCCGACGGCGGATTTGTCGGCGGGGGCGCCTAGGATCGGGGGCGTGGCAGAGACAGCATCGAAGAAGACCGACCAGCCGACCGCAGCGGACCGCCCCCGCCTGATGCTCATGGACGGGCACTCCCTGGCGTACCGGGCGTTCTTCGCGCTGCCTGCGGAGAACTTCACGACGGCCACGGGCCAGCCGACGAACGCCATCTACGGCTTCGCGTCGATGCTGGCGAACACGTTGCGTGACGAGGCGCCGACGCATTTCGCGGTGGCGTTCGACGTGTCCCGCAAGACGTGGCGCACGACGGAGTTCCCCGAGTACAAGGCGAACCGCTCGAAGACCCCCGACGAGTTCAAGGGGCAGGTCGAGCTGATCGGCGAGCTGCTCGACGCGATGAAGGTGCCGCGGTTCGCGGTGGACGGCTTCGAGGCCGACGACGTGATCGCGACGCTGGCGACGCAGGCCGAGGCCCTCGGCTTCGACGTGCTGATCGTCACGGGTGACCGGGACTCCTTCCAGCTGGTCTCCGAGCACACGACGGTGCTGTACCCGACGAAGGGCGTCTCCGAGCTGACCCGGTTCACTCCGGAGAAGGTCGTGGAGAAGTACGGGCTCACCCCGCAGCAGTACCCGGACTTCGCGGCGCTGCGCGGTGACCCGTCGGACAACCTGCCCGGCATCCCGGGTGTCGGCGAGAAGACGGCCGCCAAGTGGATCACTCAGTTCGGGTCGTTCGCGGAGCTGGTGGAGCGGGCCGACGAGGTCAAGGGCAAGGCCGGGCAGAACTTCCGGGACCACCTGGAGGCCGTGAAGCTCAACCGGGTGCTGACCGAGATGGTCAGGGACGTGGAGCTGCCCCGCACCCCGGCGGACCTGGTGCGCGCCCCGTACGACCGCGCCGCGGTCACGGGCGTGCTGGACGTGCTGGAGATCCGCAACGCCTCGCTGCGGGAGCGGCTGCTGGCCGTGGACCCGGGCGCGGCCGCGGCGGAGGAGGCCCCGGCCCCGGCGGCCGGTGTGGAGCTGGACGGGTCGGTGCTGGGTGCGGGCGAGCTGGCGCCGTGGCTGGAGGCGCACGGGGGCGGTCCGCTGGGCGTGTCCACGGTGGACAGCTGGATGCTGGGAGCCGGCAGCGTCAGTGAGGTCGCGCTGGCCTCGGCGGGCGGTGCGGCGGCCTGGTTCGAGCCGTCCTCGCTGGACGAGGCCGACGAGCGGGCCTTCGCGGCCTGGGCCGCCGACGCGGAGCGCCCGAAGGTGGTGCACAACGCGAAGGGCCTGATGCGGGTCTTCCCCGAGCACGGCTGGACCCTGGCGGGCGTCACCATGGACACCGCGCTCGCCGCCTACCTGGTCAAGCCGGGCCGGCGTTCCTTCGCGCTGGACGTGCTGTCCGTGGAGTACCTGGGCCGTGAGCTCCAGCCGCCCGCCGCCGCGGGGCAGCTGGCGTTCGGCGCCGACGAGACCGCCGAGGCGGACGCGCTGATGGCGCAGGCCCGCGCGGTCCTGGACCTGGGCGACGCCTTCGCCGCGAAGCTGCCCGAGGTCGGCGCGGTCGAGCTGCTCCACGAGATGGAGCTGCCGACGTCCGAGCTGCTGGCCCGGCTGGAGCGGGCGGGCATCGCCGCCGACCGCGACCACCTGGAGGCCATGGAGCAGCAGTTCGCGGGCGCCGTGCAGCAGGCGGTGAAGGAGGCGCACGCGGCGGTCGGCCACGAGTTCAACCTCGGTTCGCCCAAGCAGCTCCAGGAGGTGTTCTTCGGCGAGCTGGACCTGCCGAAGACGAAGAAGACGAAGACCGGCTACACCACCGACGCGGACGCGCTGGCCTGGCTGGCCACGCAGACCGACCACGAGCTGCCGGTGATCATGCTGCGGCACCGGGAACAGGCCAAGCTGCGGGTGACCGTCGAGGGCCTGGTCAAGGCGATCGCCGCCGACGGCCGGGTGCACACCAGCTTCAGCCAGACCGTCGCCGCGACCGGCCGGCTGTCCTCCACCGACCCCAACCTGCAGAACGTGCCGGTGCGCACGGACGAGGGCCGTGCGATCCGCCGGGGCTTCGTCGTCGGTGAGGGCTACGAGTCGCTGATGACGGCCGACTACAGCCAGATCGAGCTGCGCGTCATGGCACACCTCTCCGAGGACGAGGGCCTGATCGAGGCGTTCCTGTCCGGTGAGGACCTGCACACCACCGTCGCCTCGCAGGTGTTCGGCGTGGAGCGTTCCCAGGTCGACGCCGAGATGCGCCGCAAGATCAAGGCCATGTCGTACGGCCTGGCGTACGGGCTGTCGGCGTTCGGTCTCGCCCAGCAGCTGAACATCGAGCCGGCCGAGGCGCGCGGGCTGATGGAGACGTTCTTCGAACGGTTCGGCGGGGTCCGCGACTACCTCCAGCGGGTGGTCGACGAGGCCCGGGCGACCGGCTACACGGCGACGGTCTTCGGCCGCCGCCGCTACCTGCCGGACCTGAACAGCGACAACCGCCAGCGCCGTGAGGCCGCCGAGCGGATGGCGCTGAACGCCCCGATCCAGGGCACCGCCGCAGACATCGTCAAGGTCGCCATGCTGCGCGTGGACAAGGCGCTCGCCGAGGCGGGCCTGAAGTCGCGGATGCTGCTCCAGGTCCATGACGAAATCGTCCTGGAGATCGCCCCCGGCGAGCGGGAGCGGGTGGAGGAGCTGGTGCGCCGGGAGATGGGCGCGGCCGTGGAGCTGCGGGCCCCGCTGGACGTGTCCGTGGGCGTCGGCGGCGACTGGGAGTCCGCCGCGCACTGAGCGGGCGCGCGGCGTCCGGGCGCCCGTCCCCTCCGCCTATGCGGTGGGGACGGGCGTTCGCGCGTCCCGTTCCGGGCGGGGCCGGTCCCGGTCCCGGCGGCGGTGGCGCGACCGCACGAGGGCCCCGTACAGCAGCAGCCCCACGGTGAGGCCGGCTCCCGCTCCGAAACAGACGGTCGGGATGATGTCGAGCGGGGTGCGGACGCGGTCGTAGAAGGTGAAGAAGCGCATCACCCGCAGGGTGATCCCGGCCGCCGCGCAGCCGGCGATCAGCGCGGCGGCGGCCCAGCGCTCCGCGCGGCCGAGCACCGGGACGGGGGCCGGCGCGGGTGCGGCCGGCAGCCGCCGCAGGCCGCTCACCGTGAACCAGAGCAGGGCGCAGGCGGCCGCCGCGGAGGAGCCGTACTGGAGGTAGGAGTAGAGGGGCAGGCCGAAGGCGAGGGGGTCACCGAGCCCCGGCAGCGCGTTCGTCCCCCAGCGGTCCAGGTGCGTGAAGCTGTCCCACACCACGTGGGTGAGCGAACCGGCCACCGCCGAAAGGTAGAACCGGAGCGCGAGCCGCGGCAGTGCCCGCCCGCGCCAGCCCTCCCCCCGTACGAAGGCGTACGCCCTGCCCCGCCAGGTCCGCGGCAGGAGCGCGACGAGGGGTTCGCGCAGCAGCAGCCAGCACGCCGCGAGGAGCGCGGTCAGGACGGCGTCCACGGTGAGCACGCCGGGCAGGGAGTGCGTGAAGCGGCCGTAGCCCATGACGCCGCTCACGACGGCGTCCGCGAAGTAGAAGGTGTCGGGAGCGAAGGAGCCCAGGACGAGCGCCGAGGCGACCAGCGGGCCCCGGGCGCGCCCGGTCCGGCGTATGGCCGGAAGCACGGCGGCCGCATGGCTGAGAGTGAACGGCACGGGGGCTCCTCGGGCTTTCGGCGTCCGGACATTATGCGTGTGCTGCGAGGGAACGTGGGGATGTGGTGAATTCCGAGCCGCGGTGCCTGCCGTGTGCAGTGAGTTGACGTAGGGTCACGCGGACGTCTAGGGGAGGGGTCCGTCATGGCGGCACGAATACGCGGACGCGGGCTGCGCAGGGGCGCGGCCGCGGCACTGGTCTCGGCGGTGGTGGCCGCCGCCATGACGGCCTCGCAGGGTCCGGCCGGCGCCGGGCAGCAGCGGATCGGGGCGGCGGGTGAGGAGTCCGCGACGCGGCAGCGGGCGGACGCCCGTTCCGGCGGGGACTCCACCTACTTCACCGAACTCCCGCCGCTGGTGAGCCCCGAGCCGCCGGCCGTCGTCCTGCCGGAGGGGCCGCCCGCCGCCGGGGAGCCGCCCGCGCCCGTGCCCTCGCCGTCGGCGGCCGTGGTACCGGCGGCGGAGCTGCCGGTGGCGCGGGGCGCGCAGGGGATACCGGCCGGCGTGCTCGCCGCGTACCGGGCCGCCGAACAGCGGGTGGCGCAGAACGATCCCGGGTGCGGGCTGCGCTGGCAGCTGCTCGCGGCGATCGGCAAGGTCGAATCGGGGCAGGCGCGCGGCGGGCTGGTGGACGCCGCCGGGACCACGTTGCGGCCCATCCTGGGGCCGGTGCTCGACGGCAACGGCTTCGCGAACATCTCCGACACCGACGGCGGGACCTTCGACGGTGACGCCCGCCACGACCGGGCCGTCGGGCCGATGCAGTTCATCCCGTCGACCTGGGCCGCCTGGGGCCAGGACGCGAACGGCGACGGCCGGCGCGACCCGAACAACATCCACGACGCCGCGCTGGCCGCCGGACGGTACCTGTGCGCGGGCGGCCGGGACCTGCGGACGGGAGCGGACCTGGACCGGGCCGTGCTGTCGTACAACCACTCCGCGGAGTACCTGCGGACGGTGCGGTCCTGGTTCGCGTACTACCTCCGGGGGGTCCAGGAGGTCCCGGACGCGGGCGCCGGCGCGGGCCCCGCCGGTACGGTCCCGGGCGCCCCGGCGGGCCGGCCGTCGGACCCGAAGCCGACGCCCAGGCCGACGCCGCCCCCGTCGCCGTCGCCGTCGCCGAAGCCGACCCCGTCACCTACGCCTACCCCGAAGCCCACCCCGACGCCTACCCCGACGCCCACACCCACGCCTACCCCGAAGCCCACCCCGACCCCGACGCCTACCCCGAAGCCCACCCCGACCCCGACGCCCACGCCGACCCCCACGCCGAGTACGACGCCCACGCCGTCCCCCACGCCCACCCCGCGCCCGTCGGCGTCGGCCTCCGCCCCCGCGCCCGGCCCGTCGGCGACCCCGGCCCTGCCGAAGCCGGGTCCCGGCACCGCCGGTTAGGCCGTCTCTTCCGGATCCTGCCTGGCCCGCGCTGCCCGGCACCGGACGCCGCAGGCCCCACCGGCAAGATCCGGAAGATGCGCCCCGTGCCCCGGCGGTCCGCGGCGGTTCTCATCTCACCCCCGCGTTGCTACGGTACGCCTCCCTGACGCACCATCAGATCCGGAGGCCCCGCCATGCGCGCACTCGCCGCCGCCGCCGTCGGACTGGCCGCCGCGCTGGCCCTCGTCCTCGCCGTCACCGCCTTCGGGGTGCCGGAGGGCGGGACCTCGCCCCGGCCGCTGCTCACCACCGCGCCCGCCGCGCCCGGCGAGTAGGGGAGGCCGGCCGTGCGACGCGGAGCGAGCCTCGTCCTCCTTGCCCTGGCCGTGTTCTGCGCGGCCCTCGCACCACTGCTGCGCTGGTACGCGTACCCGCGGCTCGCCAAGGTCCCGCCCGGCCAGTACCAGGAGATGGTCCTGGAGGCCCGGGACGCCACCCTCCTCGACTACTCCGGCGGCATGCGGCCCAAGAAGGTCGACAAGGTCACGATCGTCCAGACCCTCAAGGGCAACGTCGAGGCGTCGGAGGAGATCGAGGCCGGCGCCGGCAAGGACGTGGTCGTCTGGGACACCCTCTCCCACATCATCGGCCCGGACGGCAAGACGGTCTCGCAGATCCCCGAGCGCTACATCTTCGACGCCCACACCCAGGACCCGGTGCACGCCACCGGCGAGATGGTCGACGGGGACCCGGTCGAGCGCGAGGGCATCGAGTTCAAGTGGCCCTTCTTCACCGAGCCGCGCGACTACCTCTACTTCGACGCGCAGACCCGCACCTCCTCCCCGGTCCACTACGTCGGACCGCGCACCTACCGCGGCATGGACGTCTACTACTTCGAGCAGACCGTCCCCTGGACCAAGGTCCCCATGCCGAAGAAGATGCCGATCGAGGGCATCGACCCCGCCACCATCGAGCAGACCACCGGCACCACCCTCTGGTACACGGTCACGGCCCGGTTCTGGGTCGACCCGGTGACCGGCGCGCCCGTCAACGCCGAGCAGGACATCCAGCAGGAGATGCGCGGCGGCATCGCGGCGGGAGCCCCGGACGGCAGGCTCACCGCCTTCGCCGGGCACGTCACGATGCGCGAGGACTACGCGGAGCACACCTTCGACCTGGTCTCCGCCAACCGCGCGAAGGTCCTCGCGCTGCACACCCACGCCCCGGCCGGCCTCGCCGCCGGCGGGCTGGCGCTGCTCGCCGGCGCCCTCTGGCTGGAGGCCCGGGGCCGGCGCGCCCCGGACTGCGCCGTCAGCGCCTGAGCCGGGCGTTGGTGTGGCGGGTGGGCTCCGCCGTCGCCGGGTCCTCCGGCCACGGATGCCGGGGGTAGCGGCCGCGCAGCTCGGCGCGGACGGCGCGGTAGCCGCCCCGCCAGAAGGAGGCCAGGTCGGCGGTGACGGCGGCCGGCCTGCCCGCCGGCGACAGCAGGTGGACCAGCAGCGGCACCCCCGCCACGCGCGGCGTCTCGGCCAGCCCGAACAGTTCCTGGAGCTTGACGGCGAGCACCGGCTGCTCGGCCGCGTAGTCGACGCGGATCCGGGACCCGCTGGGGACCTCGATCCGCTCGGGCGCCAGCTCGTCCAGCCGCGCGGCCTCCCCGGTGGCCCAGGGCAGCAGCCGGTTCAGGGCCTGTCCGGCGTCGATCCGGCCCAGGTCGGCACGGCGCCGGGCGCGCGACAGCTCGGGCTCCAGCCAGTCGTCGGCCCGCTCCAGCAGTGCCGCGTCGTCCGTCACGTCGGGCCAGGGGCTGCCGAGCGTACGGTGCAGGAAGGCGATCCGGGCCCGCAGCGCCCGCGCGTCCGGGGACCAGCGCAGCAGGTCCAGGCCCTCGGTGCGCAGCCCCTCCAGCAGGGCCGCCCGCACCGGCTCCGGGGCGGGGTCGCGCAGCGGGCGCGTCACCAGCCCGATCGCCCCGAGCCGCTCGGCGGAGCGCGCGACCACGTCCCCGTCCTCCCAGCGGACCTCCTCCCCGCGGGCCAGCAGGTGTCCGGCCGCCGCCCGTGCGGTGTCCTCGTCGAGGACCGCCGCCAGCCGGACCCGTGCGGACGCCGCGTGCGGGGCCCGGTCGGCGACGGCCACCGCCAGCCAGGGCGCGTTGCGCAGCGCGGAGCCCTCGCCCAGCTCGGCGCCGGTCCCCGAGGCCATCAGGAACGCGCCGGCGCCCCTGGCGCGGGCCACCCGCTCGGGGAACGCGAGGGCGGCGACGAGGGCGGCTGCGCGGTCGTCCCCGGCCGCCGCCGCGCCCGGGCCCCCGCCCGGGGAGGCGTCCCCCGCGGCGGCGTCGCCCGACACCGCGCGCTCCAGGCGGCCCACCTCCGCCCGCCAGCGGGCCGCGTACGGGTCACCGCCCCGGCGGGCCGCACGCCAGGCGGCCGCCAGGTCGTCCCCGTACTCCCGCGGCGGCTCCTCGCTCAGCAGCGCCACCACCTCGGCGGCCCGCCGCGCGCCCAGCGCCCCGGCGCCGTCCAGCAACGCCCGCGCCAGCCGCGGGTGCAGACCCAGCCGGGCCGTCCTCCGCCCGCGCGCGGTCGGCCGCCCCGCGGCGTCCACCGCCCCGACGGCCACCAGTACCTCCCGGGCGGCGGCCATGGCGCCGGCGGGCGGCGGGTCCAGCAGCGCCAGCCCGGCGGCGTCCGGGTCGCCCCAGCAGGCGGCCTGGAGCGCGAACGGCGCCAGGTCCGCGATCCGGATCTCGGGGGAGGGGAAGGCGGGCAGCCGGCCGTCCTCCGCCTCGGCCCAGCACCGGTACACCACCCCGGGCGCCTCACGTCCGGCCCGGCCCGCCCGCTGGCGGCCCGCCGCGCGGGAGGCCCGTACCGTCGCCAGCGCGCCCAGCCCCCGGGCGTGGTCCACCCGGGGCTCGCGGGCCAGCCCCGAGTCCACGACCACCCGTACGCCCGGCACGGTCAGGCTCGACTCCGCGACGGCGGTCGAGAGGATCA
Source organism: Streptomyces sp. NPDC034086 (assembly GCF_055575515.1). Taxonomy (NCBI): domain Bacteria; kingdom Bacillati; phylum Actinomycetota; class Actinomycetes; order Kitasatosporales; family Streptomycetaceae; genus Streptomyces; species Streptomyces sp. NPDC034086. Next base: position 69,576 of record NZ_JBVISM010000011.1, read on the forward strand.
CCCGGCGGTGCGCCGAGGCGGTCAGCGCCGCGTCCTGCACGGCGGCCGGCGCCCGGCCGTGGACCTGGAGCACCTCGGCGTCCACCCCGGCCAGCTGCCCGGCGACGCGGGCGATCTCACCGACGCCGGGCAGGAAGCACAGCACGTCGCCGGAACGTTCCGCCAGCGCCCGGCGCACCACCGAGGCCACGTGCGCGAGCTGCGCCGGGTCCACCCGCATCCCGTGCGGCGGCCGCACCGGCCGGGCCGGGGGCGCCCACACGGTCTCCACCGGGTACGCGACCCCGGCCGCCTCCACCACCGGCGCGTCCCCCAGCAGCCGGGCCCAGCCGGCCGCGTCGGTCGTCGCCGAGGCCGCCACCAGGCGCAGCTCCGGGCGCAGGGTCTCGCGCACGTCCAGCAGGAAGGCGGCGACGGTGTCGGCGTCCAGGTGCCGCTCGTGGCACTCGTCCAGGACCACCACGTCCACCCCGGCGAGCTCCTGGTCGCGCTGGAGGCGCTGGAGCAGGACCCCGGTGGTCACCACCTCCACGGCCGTGTCCCGGCCCACGACGCGCTCCCCGCGCACCGTGAAGCCCACCGAGCCGCCGACGGCCTCGCCCAGCAGCCACGCCATCCGCCGCGCCGCCGCCCGGGCGGCGATCCGCCGGGGCTCGGCGACGACGACCCGGCGCGGCGGCCCGCCGCCCGTCAGCCCGGCCAGGACGAGCGGCACGAGGGTGGTCTTGCCCGTGCCGGGCGGGGCGCACAGCACGGCCGTGCCCCGGTCGTCCAGTGCCGAGACGAGGGCGGGCACGGCCTCCCGTACGGGGAGGGCGTCGAGGGCGGCCTGGCGGATCAAGGGATCAGTCCCTCTCGCAGACGAAGATCGCGGTGCCGGGGATCAGGTTGCCGCGCAGCGGGGACCAGCCGCCCCACTCCTGGCTGTTCCACTCCGGCCACTGCGGCTCCACCAGGTCCAGCAGCCGGAAGCCGCCCGCGACCACGTCCCGGACGCGGTCGCCGATGGTGCGGTGGTGCTCGACGTAGACGGCGCGGCCCCGCTCGTCCTGCTCGACGTAGGGGGTCCGGTCGAAGTACGAGGCGGAGACGGAGAGCCCCTCGGGGCCGGGCTCGTCGGGGAAGGCCCAGCGGATCGGGTGGGTGACGGAGAAGACCCAGCGGCCGCCGGGGCGCAGGACGCGGCGCACCTCGCGCATGACGTTCACCGGGTCGGCGACGAAGGGGACGGCCCCGTACGCCGAACAGGCGAGGTCGAAGGAGCCGTCGCGGAAGGGGAGGCGGCCGGCGTCGGCCTCGACGAGCGGGACGTCGCCGCCGATGCGCAGGGCGTGCTGGAGCTGGCGGTGGGAGAGGTCGAGGGCCACCGGGCGGGCGCCCTGGGCGGCGAGCCAGCGCGAGCACTGGGCCGCGCCGGCGCCGATCTCCAGGACGTGCTTGCCCTCGAGGGAGGCGGCGGGCCCCAGCAGGGCGGCGTCGGCCTCGTCCAGGCCCTCGGGTCCCCAGACGAAGCGGTCGTCGCCGAGGAAGGCGCCGTGCTCGCTCTGGTACTCGTCGGCGTTGCGGTCCCACCAGCCGCGGCTCGCGCGGCTGCTCTCCGCCTCGCCCGCGTCACGCCGGGTGGCCTCGGCCTCGTCCTCGGCGGTGCTGTCCGCCCCGCGGGCGTCTTCGGGGGCGTAGTCCTCTTGGTTCATGGGGCCCGTCGTCGTAGTCTGCGGATGGCTCGGTGGTCGGGGCGGCCGGAAAGTCGTACGGAGTGCTCATCACCGCGTCGCCGCCCACGAATTGCGCCGGTTTTGCGGCGATCTGCCCGCGGTGTGCGCCTTCGCGCATTGACCCTTCCCGGCTGCCCCCGTATGCTACAAGTTGCGCTGCGAGCCTGTGCTCCTCAGACCTAGCAGGCTGCGCTTGCATCTGTTGATGTCCCCTCGGTTTTCGAGGCCCTTCCCCCTTCAGGGGATTCAGGGGCTTCTTTGGCTGTCCGGCTTCTTCGGCAGGTGCCGATAAGGGCTCCCGGCGTAGCAGTACCTACGACTTTCTGTCCGTAACCGGAGCCCTTTCCCACATGACGAGCAGCACCGAGACCACCGCCACCACCCCTCCGCAGGTAGCGGTCAACGACATCGGTAACGCGGAAGCCTTCCTGGCCGCGATCGACGAGACGATCAAGTACTTCAACGACGGCGACATCGTCGACGGCGTCATCGTGAAGGTCGACCGGGACGAGGTCCTGCTCGACATCGGTTACAAGACCGAAGGCGTGATCCCGAGCCGCGAGCTCTCGATCAAGCACGACGTCGACCCGAACGAGGTCGTCAAGGTCGGCGACGAGATCGAGGCCCTGGTTCTCCAGAAGGAGGACAAGGAAGGCCGCCTCATCCTGTCCAAGAAGCGCGCTCAGTACGAGCGTGCCTGGGGCACGATCGAGAAGATCAAGGAAGAAGACGGCATCGTCACCGGCACCGTCATCGAGGTCGTCAAGGGTGGTCTCATCCTCGACATCGGCCTCCGTGGCTTCCTGCCGGCCTCCCTCGTCGAGATGCGCCGCGTCCGCGACCTCCAGCCCTACGTGGGCAAGGAGCTCGAGGCGAAGATCATCGAGCTGGACAAGAACCGCAACAACGTGGTCCTGTCCCGCCGCGCCTGGCTCGAGCAGACCCAGTCCGAGGTTCGCCAGACGTTCCTCACCACCCTGCAGAAGGGTCAGGTCCGCTCCGGCGTCGTCTCCTCGATCGTCAACTTCGGTGCCTTCGTGGACCTGGGTGGCGTCGACGGTCTCGTGCACGTCTCCGAGCTCTCCTGGAAGCACATCGACCACCCGTCCGAGGTTGTCGAGGTCGGCCAGGAAGTCACCGTCGAGGTCCTCGACGTCGACATGGACCGCGAGCGCGTCTCCCTGTCGCTGAAGGCGACGCAGGAGGACCCGTGGCAGCAGTTCGCCCGGACCCACCAGATCGGCCAGGTCGTCCCGGGTAAGGTCACCAAGCTGGTTCCGTTCGGTGCGTTCGTCCGCGTGGACGAGGGCATCGAGGGTCTGGTCCACATCTCCGAGCTGGCCGAGCGCCACGTGGAGATCCCGGAGCAGGTCGTCCAGGTCAACGACGAGATCTTCGTCAAGGTCATCGACATCGACCTCGAGCGTCGCCGGATCTCGCTGTCCCTCAAGCAGGCCAACGAGTCCTTCGGTGCCGACCCGGCGTCGGTCGAGTTCGACCCGACCCTGTACGGCATGGCCGCGTCCTACGACGACCAGGGCAACTACATCTACCCCGAGGGCTTCGACCCCGAGACCAACGACTGGCTCGAGGGCTACGAGACCCAGCGCGAGACGTGGGAGCGCCAGTACGCCGAGGCGCAGGTCCGCTTCGAGCAGCACCAGGCCCAGGTCATCAAGAGCCGCGAGGCCGACGAGGCCGCTGCCGCCGAGGGCGCTGCCGCCCCGGCCGCCGGTGGCAACGCCGGTGCGGGCGTCTCGGGTGGTTCGTACTCCTCCGAGGGTGCGGACGAGACCTCCGGCGCCCTGGCGTCGGACGAGGCCCTGGCCGCGCTCCGCGAGAAGCTGGCCGGCGGCCAGAGCTGATCGCAGCGCATCACACTCCGGTGTGAGCCGGTGTGAGCCGAGCTGAACGACGAGGCCCGTCCCCTTCGGGGGGCGGGCCTCGCCGCGTTCCCCGGCCCCGCGCCGCGGAGCGCCGCGCACCGTGGGTCCGGCCGCCGTCGCGTTGCGTTTCTGTGAACACGGCCGTCCGGGGAATGGCCGCGCGGCCCCGGACGTTCTCCGCAGGGAACACGGCGCGAGGGAGGACTGGTGACGGTGCTTGATCCACAAGGTCTGTACGAATGGGACGCCAAGGGTCTGGCGGTGGCCGACCTGGCGCTGACCCAGGACTCGGCCGGACTGGTCATGCTCTACCACTTCGAGGGGTACATCGACGCGGGCGAGACCGGAGAACAGATCGTCGAACGGCTCCTCGACACCCTGCCCCACCAGGTGGTGGCCCGCTTCGACGCGGACCGGCTGGTGGACTACCGGGCACGCCGCCCGCTGCTGACCTTCCAGCGCGACCACTGGAGCGACTTCGAGGAGCCCCGCCTGGAGGTGCGCCTGGTCCAGGACGCCACCGGCGCGCCCTTCCTGCTGCTCTCCGGCCCCGAGCCGGACGTGGAGTGGGAGCGCTTCGCCGTCGCCGTCCGGCAGATCGTGGAGCGGCTCGGCGTCCGGCTCTCGGTCAACTTCCACGGCATCCCCATGGGCGTGCCGCACACCCGGCCCGTCGGCATCACCCCGCACGGCAACCGGACCGACCTGATGCCCGGCCACCGCAGCCCCTTCGACGAGGCCCAGGTGCCCGGCAGCGCCGAATCGCTGATCGAGTTCCGACTCGCCCAGGCCGGACACGACGTACTCGGTGTCGCCGCGCACGTCCCGCACTACGTCGCCCGCTCTGCCTATCCGGATGCGGCCCTGACCGCGCTGGAGGCCATCACGGCCGCCACCGGGCTGGTCCTGCCGGCCGTCGCGCACGCCCTGCGCACCGAGGCCCACCGGACCCAGACGGAGATCGACCGGCAGATCCGCGAGGGCGACGAGGAACTCGTCAGCCTCGTCCAGGGCCTGGAGCACCAGTACGACGCCGCGGCCGGGGCCGAGACCCGCGGCAACATGATCGCCGAGCCGGCCGAGATCCCCTCGGCCGAGGAACTCGGCCGCGAGTTCGAGAAGTTCCTGGCAGAGCGCGAGGGCGAGGCGTAGGCCCCGTCGGTCAGGGGTGCCCGGACCGGGCGGTCCCCCGGGCGGTGTGGCCCGGGGGGTGTCGCCCGGGCGGTGTTTTCCGCCGGGGGGACACCGCCTAGGGTGCTGACCATGCTGAAAGTGGGCCTGACGGGCGGAATCGGTGCCGGCAAGAGCGAGGTCTCGCGGCTGCTGGCGGGGTACGGGGCGGTCGTCGTGGACGCCGACCGGATCGCGCGGGAGGTCGTCGAGCCGGGCACACCCGGACTCGCGGCCGTCGTGGAGGCCTTCGGGGACTCCGTCCTCACCGCCGACGGAGGGCTGGACCGGCCCCGGCTGGGGGCGGTCGTCTTCGCCGACCCGGCGAAGCTCCGGACCCTCAACGCCATCGTGCACCCGCTCGTCGGGGCCCGCTCCGCCGAGCTGGAGCGCGCGGCCGGACCCGGCGCGATCGTGGTGCACGACGTACCGCTCCTCACGGAGAACGGCCTCGCGCCCCTGTACGACCTCGTCGTGGTCGTGGACGCGTCCCCCGAGACGCAGCTGGCCCGGCTGACCGCGCGGCGCGGGATGACCGAGGCGGACGCCCGCGCCCGGATGGCCGCCCAGGCCACCCGCGAGCAGCGGCGGGCGGTGGCCACCTTCGTGATCGACAACGACGGGCCGCTGGAGGCGCTGGAGCCGCAGGTGCGCAAGATCTGGGAAGAGCTGACGGCCAGGGCCGCCGCCGGGGCCGCCACGGAATAGGGGCCGCGGCGGAGGGCGTTGAACGCGCCCGTAGAGGGAAGGAAAGACACCGTGTCCGAAACCACGCCCCCGCCGCCGCCCACCGGACCGGGACCCGGACCCGCTGGATCCCCGGGTTCCGCGAGCCCCGAGACCCACGTCATCGACTACCGTGCCGCCGAGCACCTCCTGGCCGCCCGCGACCCTCGCGGCGCGGTCCGGCTGCTCGACTCCGTCATAGCCGCGCACCCGGAGAACACCGCGGCCCGGCTGCTGCGCGCCCGGGCCTTCTTCGCGGCGGCCCAGCTGCGGCCCGCCCAGCTGGAATTCGAGCTGGTGCTGGAACGGGAGCCGGACAACGCCTTCGCCCACTTCGCGCTCGCCCGCACCCACGAGCGGTCCGGACGCCCCGAGCAGGCCCGCCGCCACTTCCGGCTCGCCGCCGCCCTCGACCCGCAGCCCGAGTACCTGGAAGCGGCCCGCTTCGAGCACTGAGCCCCCGCTTCGAGCACGGAGCCGCGGCCCGGATCAGCGCCGGCGCGGAGGCTCGTACGGGGGCACGTCCGCCCCCGGCTGGTAGTGCGGGCCCTGACGGATGTGCCGGACGACGACGGCCAGGTCGACGGCGGCCAGCAGCGCGACCGCCGCGCAGGCGGCCGCCCAGCCGGGACGGCCGGACAGCGAGAAGGCGGCCGCCCCGCCCCCGGCCCAGATCAGTCCCCACACGCTCAGCCAGAGCCGCAGCCGCAGCGGACTGCGCGCGGTCACCGGCTCGTTCCCGGTACGCATGGCCATCGCCCCATCCCGTACGGAGGCTTCCGTTCCATGCTCCCACCCGGGGTGCGGCGCGTTAAGGGCCGGGGCGGGGGCGGGGCGGCGGCTGCCGCCGCGGTCAGGGGCTGAGCTTGTTCACCGCCGTCGTGGTCGTCTTCTTGAAGGCGGCGACGGGAGCGTCGGGCAGGTTCCCCATCTGGCCCCACTTCACGACGGTCACGGTGGAGCCGTCGCGTCCGATCCCGTACAGGTGCGCGCCGGGCTCCGACTCCGGGATCGAGGTGCCCACCCCGTAGACGTGCGCCCCCTCCTCGACGGCCGGCTTCCCGTAGTCCTGCCAGGACGCCGTCCCGCCCGGGTTCGCGCGCAGCCAGTCCGCGGCGCAGGCGGCGACCCGGCGCTCCAGGGCCGCGGCGAGCTTCGCGGCGGCGGCGTCCGAGGCGGTGCGTACGGAGATCTGGACGGCACTGGTGTCGAGGTCGGTGCCGAAGCCGCGGTGCCAGCTGCCGGCGGCGGGCAGCGCCCCCTCCAGGCAGAAGGGCGCGGTCTCGGGCAGCCCCTTGGTGACCTTGCCCGGGTACCAGGCGGAGGAGGGGTGCGGGGGCAGGTCGGTGCCGTTCAGGAACCCGGGTGCGGTGGCGGCCGCGGCGGTGCCCGAGGCGGTCAGGGCGAGGACGGCGGCCGCCGCGAGGACGGCGGCGGCGAGGGCCGAGGTGCTGGAGCGTCGGAACACGGTGTCTCCCCGTGAGAGTGCGGTCGCGTACGTCGTGCGGTGCGGCCGGTGGACGACCGCCCGCTGGGAACAGCCTTCCCGCTCGGAGGCACGAGGGCCACAGTGAGCGGCGGAACCGGGACACCGGCACGGCTGCCCCGTGCCGACACCCCCTGCGGGAGCAGCGGGCCCGGCGGGCCGGCGGGCCGGGCGCGCCCCGCCCCGGGACCGTCGCGGCGACCCTGCACGGCCCGGCGGGTCCGGCACCCTCCACCTCGGCGGCGGGATCGCCGGGCGCGCCGGTGCCACGGCGGCCGGGCCGAGCACGGTTTCGCGAGCGAGCCGGGCCGCCGGTCGCGCTGACCGCCCCGGGGCCGGGCGTACGCGCAGGTCAGGGGCGTTGTCAGTGGGCGCGCCTAGACTCGGATGCAGTGGATCCGCCATGACCGGGCGGAGCCGAACACCAGGGAGGGGGACCCCGTGACCGCGCCGCCGACACCGGTGCGGCAGCCGTCGTTGCTGCGCCGCGCCGCCGTGTTCCTCCCCGCCGCCGTGCCCCGGGAGGGGCTGGTGGCGTTCTGGTGTCCCGAGGGAGACCCCCTGCCCGAGCTGGGGACCCCGCATCCGCTGAAGGTCGTGCGGGCGCACGGGGACGGCGTCCGCACGCGTACCGTGCCCGCGGTGGCGCTGTCCGTGGCCGCCGCCCTGCCCGTGCTGGTGCGGGCCGCCCGCAGCCCCGCCGCGCATCCCGCCACCCGCGCCTGGGGCACCGCCGCCACGCAGGCGCTGGCCCTCGCCGCGCGCGGCCGCCTGCTGCCCGGGCTCACCGCCGACGGGGTCGACGCCTGGCGCGCGGGGCCGCTGGACGCCGAGGACCTCGGGTACCTGCGCGCCGTCGCGGCCGCCCTGCCGTACGAGGGGTACGCCACCCCGCTCGCCGGGCGCCGGCCGACCGCGCTGCCCGAGCCGGAGGCCCTGGTCCGGGCCTTCCTCGACGCCGTCGCCGACGCACTGCCCCGCACGCCCGCCGCGCCCTTCGCCACCGGGCGGCCGTTCGCCGCCGCGGAGCCGCAGCGGGTGCCTGGGATACGGGAATGGGCCGCGCAGGTCGCCGCCGGAGCCGATGCCGGGGTGGGGATCTCGCTCCGGCTGGACCTGTCCTCCTTCCGCCTGTTCGACGAGGCCGAGCCGGAGGACGTCCGCCGCGCCGGAGCCGCCGTGGTCCAGGTGCACAGCCTCGCCGACCCCACCCTGATCACCGACGCGGGACAGCTGTGGGCCGGGACGGCGGGCGCCGGCTTCGGCCCCCGCGCCCGGATCGACGCCGTGCTCGCGCTGCGCCGGGCGGCCAGGGTCTGGCCGCCGCTGCTGCGCCTGCTCGACCAGCCGGTGCCCGACGCCCTCGCGCTGTCCGACCCCGAGCTCGAGGACCTGCTGGGCACCGCCGCGACCCGCCTGGCCGCCGCCGGGGTCCTCGTGCACTGGCCGCGCGAGCTGGCCCGTACGCTCTCCGCGACCGCCGTCGTACGGCCCGCCGCGCCCGGATCCGCGACCGACGGCACCGCCTTCTTCGACGCGGCCGCCCTGTTCTCCTTCTCCTGGGAGCTGGCCCTCGGCGGGGACCGGCTCACCCCGGGCGAGATGGACGCGCTCGCGCAGGCGCACCGGCCCGTGGTGCGGCTGCGCGACCAGTGGGTGCGGGTCGATCCCGAGCTCGTGCGCAGGGCGCGCAAGCGGGAGCTGGGTCTGCTGGACCCGGTGGACGCGCTGGCCGCCGTACTCACCGGCACGGCCGAGGTGGACGGCGAGGCGGTGCCCGCGGTCCCCGTGGGGGCGCTGGCCGCCCTGCGGGACCGGCTCGCAGGCGAGCCGGCCGCGGTCCCGGCGCCCGCGGGCCTGCGGGCGACCCTGCGGGACTACCAGCTGCGCGGGCTGGCCTGGCTGGACCTGATGACCTCCCTGGGCCTGGGCGGCTGTCTCGCCGACGACATGGGCCTGGGCAAGACCGTCACCCTGATCGCCCTGCACCTGCACCGGGCCCGCCCCGAGCCCACCCTCGTGGTCTGTCCGGCGTCCCTGCTGGGCAACTGGCAGCGGGAGATCGAGAAGTTCGCCCCCGGCACCCCCGTGCGCCGCTTCCACGGCGCCGGCCGCAGCCTCGACGGAGTGGGCGGGGGCTTCGTGCTCACCACGTACGGGACGATGCGCGCGGCGGCCGCCCGGCTGGCCGGGCACGACTGGGGCATGGTCGTCGCGGACGAGGCCCAGCACGTGAAGAATCCCCACTCGGCCACCGCGAAGGCCCTGCGCACCATCCCCGCCCCGGCCCGCGTCGCCCTCACCGGGACGCCCGTCGAGAACAACCTCTCCGAGCTGTGGGCCCTGCTCGACTGGACGACCCCGGGACTGCTGGGCCCGCTCACCGCCTTCCGGGCCCGGCACGCCCGCCCGGTCGAGCACCAGCAGGAGGAGGACGGGGGCAACGAGGCGGCGGTGGCCCGGCTGGCCGCCCTCGTCCGGCCGTTCCTGCTGCGCCGCAAGAAGTCCGATCCCGGGATCGCCCCCGAGCTTCCCCCCAAGACGGAGACCGACCACCCGGTGTCCCTGACCCGGGAACAGGTCTCCTTGTACCAGGCCGCGGTGGACGAGGCGATGGCCGTGATCGAGGGCAGCGAGGGCATCGGGCGGCGCGGCATGATCATGAAGCTGCTGGCCTCGCTCAAGCAGATCTGCAACCACCCCGCGCAGTACCTGAAGGAGGAGCAGGGCGCGCCGGGGACCGGTCCGCGCACCGCGCACCGCTCGGGCAAACTCGCCCTGCTGGACGAGCTGCTGGACACGATCCTGGCCGAGGACGGCTCGGTCCTGGTCTTCACCCAGTACGTGACCATGGCCCGGATCCTGGAACGGCACCTCACCGACCGGGGCATTCCCTCGCAGCTCCTGCACGGCGGTACCCCCGTCCCCCGGCGCGAGGAACTGGTCGACCGCTTCCAGTCCGGCGAGGTCCCCGTCTTCCTGCTGTCCCTCAAAGCCGCGGGCACCGGTCTCAACCTCACCCGCGCCGGACACGTGATCCACTACGACCGCTGGTGGAACCCGGCCGTCGAGGAGCAGGCCACCGACCGCGCCTACCGCATCGGACAGACCCAGCCCGTCCAGGTCCACCGCATCATCGCCGAAGGCACCGTGGAGGACCGCATCGCCGAACTATTGGAGAGCAAGCGGGCCCTGGCCGATGCCGTCCTCGGCTCCGGCGAGTCGGCCCTGACCGAGCTGACCGACCGCGAGCTGGCCGATCTCGTCTCCCTGCGGAGGCCGGCGTGATCACCGCGCGGGACGACCGCCGCCGCACCTTCGAGACCGTGCCCGCCGGGGCGGGGGCCGCGACCTGGTGGGGCCGGGCGTGGGTGGCCGCCCTGGAGGAGCGCGCGCAGGACGCCGCCCGCCTCCAGCGCGGCCGGGCCTACGCCGCCGAAGGCCATGTCGACGCCGTGACGGTCACCCCCGGCCGGATCGTGGCCTACGTCCGGGGCAGCCGGGCCCGCCCCTACCGCACCGAACTGTCCCTGCCCGCCTTCGCGGACGCCGAGTGGTCCGCACTGCTGGAGACGCTGGCCGCCGACCCCTCGGCCCTCGCCGCGCTGCTGGAGCGGGAGGTCCCGCGGTCCCTCGCCGACACCCTGCTGCCCGGCGCGGGGGAGCACGTGGCGCGCTGCTCCTGCCCGGACACCGTGCGGCCGCCCTGCAAGCACGCCGCGGCCCTCTGCTACCGGGCGGCGCGGCTCCTCGACACCGACCCCTTCGTCCTGCTGCTCCTGCGGGGCCGCGGTGAGCGCGAACTCCTCGACGAACTGGCCCGGCGCAACGCCGCTCACGCGGCGCGCGAACGACCCGGCACCGCCCCGGACTTCCCCGGGGTCCCGGCCCGCGCGGCGCTCGCCCGGACCAGCCTGCCCCCGCTGCCCGCCCCGCTCCCCGCACCCGCCGCCGCGGGCCCGCCGCCGGCCTACCCCGCCGATCCGGCAGCGCCCGATCCGCTGGCCCTGGAGCAGCTCGCCGGTGACGCGGCCGCCCGCGCGCTGGCCCTGCTCGGCACCGGCGAGGACCCCATCGCCGGGCTCACCCTCTGGCAGGACGCCGTCCGGCTGGCCTCGGCGCATCCCACCTCCGGACTCACCGGCGCCGCCCGCGCCCTCTACCGCGACCTGGCCCGGGCGACCGGCCGCAGCACCACGGACCTGGCCCGCGCCGCCGCGGCATGGCGGCAGGGGGGCCTGCCCGCGCTCACCGTCCTCGAAGAGCCGTGGGACCCTCCGGCCGGGCCCTTCGACCGGGCCCGGCCCGCCCTGCTCGCCGCCGGCCAGGGTTCCTTCCGCCCCGAGCGCAACCGCCTCACCGCCCGCACCCGGCAGCTGCGTCTGAGCCGTGAGGGCCTCTGGTACGCCTACGAATCCCGCCCGGAGGCCGCTGACTGGTGGCCCACCGCCGGCCCGTCCCCGGACCCGGTCACCGCCCTGCTGCGCTGACCTCCCGCGCCCACGCGGCCAGGGCGGCGAAGTCCCGCTCGCGCAGGCCGTGGCGGGGATGAACGCGCAGCAGGAGGCTCGGAGCCGGGTGGTGGGAGGAGACCCAGGCCCGGTCCCGGGGGGTGATCATGTCGTCGACCCACGCGAAGGGCCGGCCGGCCGCCCAGTCGAGCAGCGGGCGGGTCTTCCAGAGGAGGCCGTCGGGGTCCCGGGCGAAGAGCTCCGGCCATTCCACCACGGGCAGGTCGCAGGGGAGCCCGATGTGCGGGGCGATCAGGGTGTTGGCCTGGTGCGTCCAGGCCGTGGCCCAGGCGAGGTCGAAGGGCAGGGCCCGCAGCCGGGCGCCGTGGGAGGGGTGGAGGCGCACCCGGACACCGCGCCGGGCCCTGCGGGACTCCGGGTCGCGGTAGGAGAGCCAGACGTCCGGGCGCATCCGGTGGCTCGTATAGCCGCGCAGGCCGGCGAAGCGGGACCGGAACGGGTTCAGCGGGCCGTCCACGTCGAGCAGCAGGAGCGGTCGTTCAGTCATGAAGTAGGCACTACCCAGTACACGATGGGGTGAAATGCCTACCGGCTCTATAACCCGAACGGGTCTACCGCGTTGTCTCCGGTGCGGGCTCGATGCCCCTGGAACCCTCCGGAAGGCAGGAAACTGATGCGTCACACTCGTCGGAACGGCTTGATCGCGGTGATGGTCGCGGGCGGCGGACTGGCGGTCGCGGGGGTGGGCGGCCTCGCGCACGCCGACGCCGAAGCGGGCGGGCAGACCGAGCGCTCCCCCGGGCTGCTCTCCGGGAACCTGGTGCAGCTGCCCGTGCACACCCCGGTGAACGTGTGCGGGAACACCGTGAACGTGGTCGGTGTGCTCAACCCGGCGGCGGGCAACAACTGTACGAACACGGCGTCCGGCGGCGGGAACCCGGACCCGCGGCCCTCCCATCCGTCGAAACCGGGGTCCGGGAACGGGGGAGGCGCCGTGGCCGGCGGAGGGACGAAGGGTTCCCCCGGGGTGCTGTCCGGCAACGGCCTCCAGCTTCCCGTCGATCTCCCGCTGAACGTCAGCGGGAACTCCGTGAACGTCGTCGGCGTCGGCAACGGCACCCACGGCAACACCGCCGTGAACGGCGGGGCCCCGTCCGGCCCGAAGCCGGCGCAGCCGCCCGCCGCGCAGCCGCCGGTCTCCCCGCGGCCGGTGACCCCGCCCGCCGCGCCCGCCCCCTCCGCCGCGGGCCAGGAGCCGTCGGCCCTGGCCCACACCGGCTCCGACGGGCTCGGCTACCTGCTGCCCGGCGGTGGCGCCCTGCTGCTCGGCGGAGCACTCCTCTACCGCCGTTTCCGGCTCAGCTGACGTTCCCCGCGCGCCAGCCGTCCAGGACGGCGTCGATCCGCGCCGCCAGCCGGGCCCGCGCCGCGAACCGCGGGACCCCCGCCATCAGCAGGGCGTCGTACTCGGTGTCGGTGTGCCGCACGGCGGCCCGGACCGCCACCGACACCGCCTGCTCGTCCAGTGCCCGGCCGGCGGCGGTACGCCCGACCCGGCCGCTGCCGCGCACCGAGGCGTGGGCGGCGATCGCCTGCGCCCGGTCGGGCGGACAGCCGGGGAACAGCCGTCGTATCTCGGCGGCGAAGGCCGCGGTGAAGCGGACGTCCTCGGCCGCGCGGCGCAGCCGGTCGCGCTCCCGGCGGCGGGCCCGGGCATCGGCGTCGGCCAGGCAGGCGCGCTCCGCGCGGGCCAGCGCGGCGTCCTCCACCAGCAGGCCCTGGCGTTCGTAGCGGCGGCGGCCCCTGTGCCGGCGCACGACGACGGCGTGCAGCGAACTGGCCTCCCGCGCACGGCGGGTGAGCGCCGCGTCACCGCGCGGCAGGTACACGAGATGGCCGAGGTCGGCGCAGTCCAGGCAGCGGGGCACCCCGGATTCGCGGACGAGGTGCCGCAGCGGTCCCCGTCGGCAGGCGGCGCAGTGGATCGGCTTCTGTGACTCGAAGACGACGAGACTCATGCCGTTGTGATACCGCTCGTCCGCCCCCCTATCACCTTGTGGCGTAAGGTCGTTGGTCTTTCATAAGATCCGACTGGAACTGGTGAGGTTCGTCTACCGTGAGCCGACGGCAAGGAGGGGCACATGGGTGGACGGCAGGCGACGGTACGGCGCCCGAGGGCGTCGCGGGCCTCGAGAGCGGCGGTGCCCTCGGGCCTCACCGGCCGGGAGGTCGTCATACCGCCCGGCGGCTGCACCGGATGGCACTACCACCACGTGCCGCTCATGGCGGTGGTCAAATCCGGGACGCTGACCCGCTTCCTGGCCGACGGCACCGTGGAGGTGCACCCGACGGGGGCCACCTTCGTCGAACCGGCGGGCGCCGACCACGTACACCTCGGCCGCAACCTCGGCTCCCGGCCCGTCGTCCTCCAGGTGACCTGCGGCCTGGCCGAGGACGACCCCTGGTCGGTGCCGGCCCCGGCCCCGACCGACGCCGTGCCCTGCAGCTGCCCCGAGGACCCCCGGTGCGCCGCTCAGACCAGTCGGCGTATCTCCCCGCGCACCCGGTAGAAGCCCCCGCTCGCCGCGTGCAGGCCGTCCACCACGTACCGCGCTCCGGCCTCCCGGATGCCGCGCGGGAACTGCACGTTCCAGCCGTGCTCGAAGCCCTCCGAGACCACCTGCACCCGCATCCGCCCTCCCTGCTGGACGCACTCCACCACCACACCGCCGGCCGGCACCGAGGCCACCGAGACCGTCGCCACCGCCGAGGCCGACGCCGCCGGGGTGAAGACCGGCAGCGCCGCCGCCGACTTCACGTCCACCGCGGTCGGGACGGAACCCTGCTGCGCCGCGGCGATCGCCGCCTCGCTCGCGTCCACGCACACCAGTGAGCCGTCCGTGGTGACGAGGTAGAGCCGCTCGTCCAGGTACTGCATCGAGAGCGCCGAACCGCCACCGGTGCCCAGCTTCCACAGCCGCCGCCCGTCGGCGTCGAAGCAGTACACCGAGGAGGACGAGTCCCCGGCGAAGACGTGACGGCCGTCCGGGGAGGTCGCGCACGAGTACACCGCCGCGTCGCACGGGTACGAGGCCTCGACCCGGCCCGTCGCCTTCGACAGGCGCTGCACGGTGTTGCGTACCGTGCCCGCGTACACGGCGTGCTCCTCCTGCCAGCCGAACAGCACCCCGCCGGGCGTCGCCGTGTGCCACAACTGGCCGGTGCCGTCGGCCGCGTAGGCGGTCACACCGCCGCTGTGACCGTGGTAGACGGCCCGCTCGTCCGCCCGGACCATCCAGGCCCCGGTCCCCGAGGACTTCCGGGACCACTGGTGCTCGTCCTCGTGGTCGATGACCGTCAGACCGCCGCCCGCGTCCGAGACGTTGAGCACGCCCTCGTGGATGTCGAGCCAGTAGATGTCCACGTCCGCCGCTATCCCGTACGCCCCGAACGGGACCTTCGAGGACAGGTCGTACACCGTGCCGTCGTCACAGCCCGCGTATATCCAGAACTCGTCCGCGACCAGGCACTTCACCCCGTCCGGCAGGGAGTAGCGGGCCAGCACCTCGCCGCCGTGGCTCACCGTGTAGACGTCACCCGCCTGGTTGCCGACCCAGCAGCGGTCCTCGTCCACATGGATGCCGAAGGCCGAGGAACCGGTGCGGAAGCGCCACAGGACCGGCGCCACCGCGCGGGCCGTCGACGGCGCCGAGGCCACCTGCCGGCGGGTGACCGAGCGGGCGGCGCGCGCCCCCCGGACCGCCGGTGCGTACCCCTTGCGGACCTTCTCGCCGATCTTCTTGGCGGCGGCCGCGCGGGCCTTCTCGGCCGTGGGGAAGGAGGAGCTCTGCACCTGGCCGGCCGCCCCGATGCGGCCGTAGCGCACCGAGACGGCGGTGCCGTCGACGGTCACCTCGTAGAACTTGTGCGCCGCGCCGTCCTCCTGCGACAGCTCCAGATACGTCGTCTCCCGAGCCATGACAGACCCCTCCCCAAGAGCCGGGCCGCCGGCTCCTGTCCACCGGTGATCCCTCGTGAAAAACGTTAGGGCGCACCACTGACAATGGGCCGGTGAAGCTGGAAGCGATCACCTGGCAGCGGATGGCCGAGCGGCTCGCCGGTCACCTGGACGACTCCCGCCACCCCGGGGGCCAGGAGCGGACGTGGCAGCGCGTCGGCATCGACGGCGCGCCGGCGGCCGGTACCGGGGTCCTCGCGGGAGAACTCGCCGACGCGCTGCGCTCGCGCGGGCGGTCCGTGCTCGTGGTCGCGGCCGGCGGCTTCCTGCGGCCGGCGTCGCTGCGGTTCGAGTTCGGGCGCGAGGACGTGGACGCGTACCTGACGGGCTGGTACGACACGGGCGCGCTGTGGCGCGAGGTGTTCGGCCCGACGGACCCCGGCGGCAGCGGGCGGGTGCTGCCGGACCTGTGGGACCCGGTCCGCCCCCGGGCCACCCGCAGCCCGTACGCCGAACTCCCGCCGGGCGGCGTGCTGGTGGTGCACGGGCCGCTGCTACTGGGGCACTGGTTCCCGTTCGACCTGAGCGTCCACATCAGCCTCTCCGGGGGTGCGCTGGCGCGGCGCACGGAGGAGGCGCAGCGGTGGACGCTGCCGGCGTTCGCCCGCTACGAGAGGGAGACCGGCCCGGGATCGGCCGCGGACGTCCTGGTCCGCGCGGACGACCCGCGGCACCCGGCCTGGACGGGCGTCCGGCAGCCCCGGGACCAACCGTGACCCTCCGGACCGGCGGTGACCCCACGGAGCCGGCCGTCCCCCCGGACCAGCCGTACGCCCCCCGGAACCAGCCGTGGCCCCCGGCCGGGCCGCTACGGGCGGCCGCCCAGGCGGGTGACCGCGCTCGCCGCCGCGCGGCAGCCCGCGCGGGCCGATTCCGCCGGGCCGGCGCCCGAGAGGCGGGCCGCCAGGAAGCCGCCGGTGAAGGCGTCCCCGGCGCCCGTGGTGTCCACCGCCTCCGCCGGTTCCGCCTCGACCTCGGCGGTGATCCGGCCGTCCTGCGCGACGAGCGCTCCGCCGGGACCCCGGGTGACCACCACCAGCGGCACCCTGCGGCTGAGCTCCTCCGCCGCCCGGGCCGGTTCCCGTACGCCGGCCAGCAGCCGGGCCTCGTCCTCGTTCGGCAGGAGTACGCCGGCCCCCGCCACGGCGGCCAGGAAGCGCTCGGGGCCGAGCCCGGCCAGGAACCCCGCCGAGGCGGGATCGACGCTGACGGGCACCCCCCGGGTCCGGGCGGCCCGCAGCGCGACCAGGGCCAGCTCCCGGCTGCTGTCCGCGAAGAACAGGTAGCCCGATAAGTGCAGGTGTCCGGCACCGTCCAGCAGGGCCGGCACCCAGTCGGCCGGGCACAGCCGCAGCGAGGCCCCGCTGTCGGTCAGGAACGTCCGCTCCGCGTCCCCGCCGACCAGCGCCACCACCGTCCCCGTCGGCTCCGCCGGGTCCACCACCAGCCGGGGCCGTACTCCCGCGTCGACCAGGGCCCGCTCGTGCCAGTCGGCCGACTCGCACCCCACCCGCGCCAGGAGACGCACGTCCGAGGTGCCCGCACGGGCCGCCCAGCAGGCCGCGTTGGCGCCGGCCCCGCCCGGGAGGGTGCGGATGCGGGCGGTGGTGTCGGTGGCCGGGGCCAGGGGTCCGCGGTGCACCGCCACCACGTCCGTCACCACGTCACCGACCACCAGCAGGGCGGCCGTCACGCGCGGGCCGCCCACGCCCGGGCGATGCGGGCGCCGAGCCGCACGTTGCCCCGGACCGCCGCCAGGTTCGCCTCCAGCGAGGCGCCGCCGGTCGCGCGCACCAGGAACCCCAGCAGGAACGGCGTCACCGCCTGCCCCGTGAGACCGCGTTCGCGGCACTCGGCCAGGGCCTCGGCCAGGACCCGGTCGTGGAGCGCCGGATCCAGCTGCTCCGCCTCCGCCACCGGGTTGGCGACGAGCAGCGCCGCCTCGGGGCCGCCGAGGTCGTCCTGGGCGGCCATCACCGCCGCCACCTCTTCCGGCTCCCGGACCGTCCAGTCGACCGGCTCTCCCGAGTCGGTGAGGTAGAAGCCCGGGAAGCGGTCCGTCCGGTATCCCAGGACGCCGATCCCGAGCGTTTCCAGGCGCTGGAGCGTGGCCGGCACGTCCAGGACCGACTTCACCCCCGCGCACACCACGGTGATCCGGGTCCGGGCGAGCAGCGACAGGTCCGCCGACTCGTCCTGCGAGAGTGTCCACTCCCGGTGTACGCCGCCCAGCCCGCCCGTGGCGAACACGCGCAGCCCCGCCCGGGCGGCCAGGAGCGCCGTCGCCGACACCGTCGTCGCCCCGGTCGCCCCGGTGGCGAGGGCGGGCGCGAGGTCCCGGTGGCCCAGCTTGCGCACGTCCTCGCCCGTCGCGATCCGCTCCAGCGCGTCCTTGTCGAGGCCCGCCCGGGCCACCCCGTCCACCACGGCGACGGTCGCCGGGACCGCGCCCTCCGCCCGGACCAGGTCCTCCAGTTCCAGGGCCGCCCCCAGGTTGCGGGGACGCGGCAGACCGTGCGAGATGATCGTCGACTCCAGGGCGACTACGGGCCGGCGGGCGGCGAGCGCCTCGCGCACCTCTTCCGACAGGACCGGTCCCCCGGACAGGGGTGCAGTTGCTCTGTGCTGTGGCATGTCCCCATCCCTGGCACGGGACCCGTGCCGCCAAACGCGCCCGTCCCGCTCCGGCGCGAACCCGTCCGGGGGCGCGCCCGGACGGACCGCTCCCGCACCGGGCCCCCACCGTGCCGCACACCGTGCCGGCCGACGGGGACGTGCGGGCGGCTCTGGCCGAAAGCCGCCGGGTGCCGTGCGCGCACCGGCACGGGGTGCTGACGCGCTCGACGCAATGACGCGCCGGAGGCGCCCGCGCTGGACGCTGTGGTCACCCCGCGGGCGGGGCGGCGGCCCTACGCTGACGCACCATGAGCACCCGTCATCACGAAGCCCCCGCCTCCTTCGCCGTGTCCGTCGCGGACGTCCCGGACGCCGAGCTGGAGCCCGAGGAACTCGACCCCGCGCAGATCGTCTCGGGGACCCCGGCCGTGACCGGGAAGGTGCTGTGGGAGTCAGCGGACGGTTCGCAGGTCCGGGGGATCTGGCAGATCACCCCCGGGGTGGTCACCGACACCGAGGCCGACGAACTGTTCGTGGTGGTCAGCGGCCGCGCCACCATCGAGGTCGAGGGCGGCGCGCGCTTCGAGGTGGGGCCGGGCTCGGCCTGTGTGCTGCGGGAGGGCGACCGGACCACCTGGACGGTCCACGAGACGCTCCGCAAGGCCTACCACATCAACTGCTGAGGTCCCCCGGCCCCGTGCGTGCCGGATACCGCCGGGCGGTGAACAGGGCGAGCGCCGCCATCGGCAGCAGCAGGGCCGCGCTGATCGCGTTGAGCCAGCCGTAGCCGGCCCGGGACATGATCAGCCCGGCGGCCGCCCCGCCCACGGCGGCGGCGGTGTTCATCGTCAGGTCGGCCAGGCCCTGTACGGCGGCCCGCGCGGCCTGCGGTACCGAGTCGGTCAGCAGCGCCGAGCCGACGACGATCCCGGCGGACCAGCCGAGCCCGAGCAGGAAGAGGCCGGCCGCGATCTGGGCGTGGTTCCCGCCGGCGGTCCCGGCGAGCAGGGCGGCGAGGGACAGCAGCCCGGCGGTGAGCCCGATCACGGACAGCCGGCCGAGCCGGTCGGCGAGCCAGCCCATGACGGGGGAGAAGGCGAACATGCCCGCGATGTGCCCGCTGATCACCAGGCCGATGAGCCGCAGGTCGGCACCGTGGTGACCGAGGTCGACGGGGGTCATCACCATGATCGACACCATGGCGGTGTGCGCCACGGCGACGGTGAGCAGGGCGAGCCGGGCCCGCGGTGACGCCTTGACGGCGGCGACGCCGGCGCGCAGCGAGCGGGCCTGCCGGGACTGCTCTGCGGAACCGGCCAGGGCCCGGGCGGTCAGCAGCGGATCCGGCCGCAGGAACACGGCGAGCAGCGCGCCGGTGAGTACGAAGACGGCGCCGGCCCATACGAAGGGTCCCGCCGTCTGGGGTATGGAGGTGCCGGCGAAGCTGTCGCTGGCGGGCGCCGAGAGGTTGGGGCCGAGCACCGCTCCCAGGGTGGAGGACCAGACGACCAGCGAGATCGCGCGGGCCCGCCGGTCGGGCGCGGCGAGGTCGGTGGCGGCGAAGCGGGCCTGGAAGGTGGCGCAGGAGGCCGCGCCGAAGGCGGCCATGCCCACCAGCAGCAGGGGGAAGCTGTCGACGACGGCGGCCAGGACCACCAGGGCCGCGCCGATCGCACCGATCGCGTACGCCACCACCAGCCCCCACCGGCGTCCGCGCGCGGTCATCAGGGCGGCGACCGGCAGCGAGAACAGGGCGGTGCCGATCACGGCGGCGGTCGACGCGACCCCGGACAGGGCCTCGGTGCCGCTGATCTCAGTGGCCAGGACGGGGGCCAGGGCGACGCTGATCGGCACGCCCAGGCCGCCCAGCATCTGGCTGGCCATCAGCACGGCGGAGGTCCGGCGCCGGAGCCGGGACAGCGCCGCCGCGTCGACGGGCGCGGGCGTGGCCTCGGTGCCGGCGGAGGTTCCGGGAGCGGCGCTCACGGCCGGCACCGCCGTCGCGGGGGTTCGGCGGAGGCGGACGGGAGGGGGCCTGGTGCGGCGGGAGTGGTCACGGCGGCAGTTTCCCACCGCCGGCCGCGCGGGGGAACCGCGTATCGCGGTCGGCGGCCCCCTCACCACCCGCTGTCACCGCCCGGCGGCGCCCGCGGCTCAGAACAGGGGCTGCGGGAGCACGCCCTCCAGCGCGAGCAGGATCCGCTTGGTCTCCACCCCGCCCCCGAACCCGCCGATGCCCCCGTCGTTCTCGACGACGCGGTGGCAGGCCACGACCACGGGCAGGGGATTCGAGCCCATGGCGTTGCCCACGGCCTGGGCCGCCCCCGGCTGCCCGGCCCGGGCGGCGAGCTCCCCGTAGCCGACGACCGCCCCGTACGGCACCGAGCGGTCGAGCTCCAGCAGCACCTGCCGGTTGAAACCGGAGCTGAGCCGCCAGTCCAGCGGCAGCTCGAAGCGCCGCAGCGAACCGGCGAAGTAGGCGGCCAGCTGGCGTATCGGTTCGGCCAGCAGCACCTCCTCGCCCGGCTCCGGCCGCCACGCGTCGGCGCCGAGCCGGGAGACGAGCGAGCCGATCATCCGGCCGGCCCGGTCCGGGCGCGCGTGGAACTCGACCCGGACCAGACCCTCGGGGGTCGCGGCCAGGAGCAGGGGACCGATGCCGCTGGGCACGACGGTCCATTCGAGGTGCGGCCCGCGGGGCCGCTCGGTGCTGTCCACGCCTCCACCGTACGGCCCGCCACCGACAGCCCGGACGGGCCCGTTTCCGCCACGCACTGCCGCACCGGGCCCTCAGAAGCCGAGCACGGCGTTGCGCACCACGTCGGGCGCGTTGGTGATGATCCCGTCCACGCCCATGTCCCGCACCTTGCGGGCCGTGGCCGCGTCGTCCACGATCCAGGTGTCCACCTCCATGGCCCGGCCGTGGGCCCCCAGCAGGCCGTGCACCGCCGTCACCCAGTCCGCCGAGATCGTCGTGTGCCACGGGTTGATCCGGTCCGTGAACCGCGCGTAGCGCGGCAGGTCGGCCACGGGCGGGGTGCCCAGGAAGGCCGTCACCAGACCGGGGTGCAGGCCGTGCACGGTGCGTACGGAATCGGCGCTGAAGCTCTGCACGACCAGGCGGTCCGCGACGTCGTCCTCGTCCAGCCAGCCGGTCTCGTCCAGGAGCTCCAGCGTCTCCGCCTCGATCCCCGGGTACAGCTCCGGCTTCTTGATCTCCAGCAGCAGCTTCTGCCGGTTCTCCCCGGCCCGCTCCAGGTACGTGCGCAGGGTCGGTACCCGGGCGCCCGCGAAGCGGGGTGCGAACCAGCTGCCCGCGTCCAGCCGCCCGATCTCCTCCGCGGTGAAGTCCTTGACCCGCCAGGGCCTGCGGTCGGGGAAGACCTGCTCGACGTCGGTGGTGCGGGCGAGGGTGTCGTCGTGGATCACCACCAGCTCGCCGTCCCTGGTCCGCTGGACGTCGTTCTCGACCCAGTCGAAACCCAGCCGCCTCGCCAGGTCGACCGCTTCGAGGGTGTTCTCCGGGGCGTAGGCGGAAGCCCCCCGGTGGGCGTACACGACGGGGCCCAGGACCCCGCTCGCGGCATCCGGGGAACCGGGGCGGGCGGCGGCCGGGGAGGCCGTCCCGCCCAGCACCGTGAGGGTGAAGCCCAGGATCGCGGCGGCGGCCGCGGTGGCGGGTCGGACGTACATGTGCTTTCTCCTCGGGTCGTGAGCCCTGTTCCTGCGTCAGACGGGCGCGGAGCGGCAGACGTTGCGGCGATGCACTTCACGGCGGGCGTTCACCGCGATCATGGGCTCGAAGATCACCGGGCCGCCACCGAACTACGACAAACAGACCGGAAAGGAGGAGATCCACTCCGCCCGCCGGACCTGTCCGCGGGCCCGGCGGACCCGTCGGGAGGGCGTGCGTGTCAGTGCGGGGTCGTACGGTGGACTCATGCGGCCCGTATCGAAGATCGAACGCACGGTGGCACCTTTCGAGGTCGTCAGCCCGTACCAGCCCAGCGGTGACCAGCCGGCGGCCATCGCCGAGCTGGAGAAGCGCATCCGCGCAGGTGAGAAGGACGTCGTACTGCTCGGCGCGACGGGCACGGGCAAGTCCGCCACCACGGCCTGGATGATCGAGAGGCTCCAGCGCCCCACGCTGGTGATGGCGCCGAACAAGACGCTGGCCGCCCAGCTGGCGAACGAGTTCCGCGAGCTCCTGCCGAACAACGCCGTCGAGTACTTCGTCTCGTACTACGACTACTACCAGCCCGAGGCCTACGTACCGCAGTCGGACACCTACATCGAGAAGGACTCCTCGATCAACGAGGAGGTCGAGCGGCTGCGCCACTCCGCGACGAACTCGCTGCTGACCCGGCGCGACGTGATCGTCGTCGCCTCCGTGTCCTGCATCTACGGCCTCGGCACCCCGCAGGAGTACGTGGACCGGATGGTCTCCCTCAAGGTGGGCGAGGAGATCGACCGGGACCAGCTGCTGCGCCGCTTCGTCGACATCCAGTACACCCGCAACGACCTGGCCTTCACCCGCGGCACCTTCCGGGTGCGCGGCGACACCATCGAGATCTTCCCGGTCTACGAGGAACTGGCCGTGCGGATCGAGATGTTCGGCGACGAGATCGAGGCGCTCTCCACCCTGCACCCGCTGACCGGCGAGGTCATCAGCGAGGACCGCGCGCTCTACGTCTTCCCCGCCAGCCACTACGTCGCCGGCCCGGAGCGCATGGAGAAGGCGATCACCGGCATCGAGACCGAGCTCGCCGAGCGGCTCGCCGAGCTGGAGAAGCAGGGCAAGATGCTGGAGGCCCAGCGGCTGCGGATGCGCACCACCTACGACCTGGAGATGATGCGCCAGATCGGCTCCTGCTCCGGCATCGAGAACTACTCGCTGCACATGGACGACCGCGAGCGCGGCTCGGCCCCCAACACCCTCATCGACTACTTCCCCGAGGACTTCCTCCTCGTCATCGACGAGTCGCACGTCACCGTGCCGCAGATCGGTGCCATGTACGAGGGCGACGCCTCGCGCAAGCGCACCCTGGTCGACCACGGCTTCCGGCTGCCGTCCGCGCTCGACAACCGGCCGCTGAAGTGGGAGGAATTCCTGGAGCGGGTCGGCCAGACCGTCTACCTGTCGGCCACCCCCGGCAAGTACGAGCTCTCCCGCTCCGACGGCTTCGTCGAGCAGATCATCCGCCCCACCGGCCTCGTCGACCCCGAGGTCGTGGTCAAGCCCACCGAGGGCCAGATCGACGACCTCGTGCACGAGATCCGCACGCGGGTGGAGAAGGACGAGCGGGTCCTGGTCACCACCCTCACCAAGAAGATGGCCGAGGACCTCACCGACTACTTCCTGGAGCTGGGCATCCAGGTCCGGTACCTGCACAGCGACGTCGACACCCTGCGCCGCATCGAGCTGCTGCGCGAGCTGCGGGCCGGCGAGTACGACGTCCTGGTCGGCATCAACCTGCTCCGCGAGGGCCTCGACCTGCCCGAGGTGTCGCTCGTGGCGATCCTCGACGCCGACAAGGAGGGCTTCCTGCGCTCGGGGACCTCCCTCATCCAGACCATCGGCCGCGCCGCCCGCAACGTCTCCGGCCAGGTCCACATGTACGCGGACAAGATGACCCCGGCGATGGAGAAGGCCATCGAGGAGACCAACCGGCGCCGCGAGAAGCAGATCGCGTACAACACGGCCCACGGGATCGACCCGCAGCCGCTGCGCAAGAAGATCAACGACATCGTCGCCACCATCGCCCGCGAGGAGCTGGACACCGAGCAGCTCCTCGGCACCGGCTACCGCCAGGCCAAGGACGGCAAGGCCGCCAAGGCGCCGGTTCCCGCGCTCGGCGGCGCGGCGGCCGCCAAGGGCAAGGCCGGCAAGGCGGCGAAGGGAGGGGCGGCCGCGACGCCCACCGACCGGCCCGCCGCCGAACTGGCCGCGCTGATCGAGCAGATGACCGAGCGGATGCGGGCGGCGGCGGCCGAGCTCCAGTTCGAGGTGGCCGCCCGGATCCGGGACGAGGTGGGCGAGCTCAAGAAGGAGCTTCGCCAGATGAGGGAAGCGGGCCTCGCCTGACCCGTGGGTGGTCAGTAGGGTGTGGAAACGCCGCAGGTGACGCTGCGGTCCTTTAGGGGCGGGCTATGGAGAGGGGAACGCGCGTGACGGTCAACATGACCAAGGGTCAGGCCATCAGTCTGCAGAAATCGGACGGTGGCACGCTGACCGCGGTCCGGATGGGCCTCGGCTGGCAGGCGGCCAAGCGCCGCGGCCTGTTCGGGTCGCGGACGCGGGAGATCGACCTGGACGCGTCGGCGGTGCTCTTCGCCGACAAGCAGCCGGTGGACGTGGTGTTCTTCCGGCACCTGCAGAGCGACGACGGCTCGGTCCGCCACACCGGCGACAACCTGGTCGGCGGCGTGGGCCAGGGCGGGGACGACGAGGCCATCCTCGTCGACCTCCAGCGGGTCCCGGTCCACATCGACACGATCGTCTTCACGGTGAACTCGTTCACCGGCCAGACGTTCCAGGAGGTCCAGAACGCCTTCTGCCGCATCGTCGACGAGACCAACGGCCAGGAACTGGCCCGCTACACCCTCGACGGCGGCGGCCAGTACACCGCGCAGATCATGGCGAAGGTGTCCCGGGCCGGTGCCGGCTGGCAGATGACGGCCCTCGGGAACCCGGCCAACGGCCGGACCTTCCAGGACCTGATGCCGGCGATCCTGCCGCACCTGTAGGACCGGCCCGGGCCCGGCCGCGCGACCGGCCCCGGGCCCGGCCCCCCGGGTCCGCACCCGCGAGACCGGACCTGCCCACGGGTCCGCGACGGCAAGAACAGTACGGAACAAGAGAAGAAGGCACGGGGGAGGGGCTGCACGATGACGGCCGAACTGGTCCGGGGGCAGAACCACCCCGTGCCCCACGACAGGATCGAGGTCAGGGTCTCGGCGGGCACACCCGTGCTCGCCCTCGCGTCCCTCGCCGACGAAGGGGGCCGCCTCGCCGGCCCCGGGGCGCTGGCCCGTCCGGGCGCCCCGGCCCCGTCCTGGATACGGCTGCCGGGGGAGGTCGCCGACCGGCACACACTGGCCGTCGACCTCGACGCCGTCGCCGCCGAGGTCCACCGGATCGGCCTGCTCCTCGTCTTGCCGCCCGGCGGACCGGCGGGCTTCGGATCCGTCCCGGCCGCGCACACCGCGGTGGCCGCCCCGGGCGGGCCCGAGTTCGCCGGCTTCACCCTGACCGGGCTGGACGCCGAGACGGCCGTGGTGGCCCTGGAGCTCTACCGGCGCCAGGGCGCCTGGAAGGTCCGGGCCGTCGGCCAGGGATACGCCGAAGGACTGGGCGCGCTGCTCACCGACGGCGGCCTGGCCGCGCCGGAGGCCGCCCGGCTGGCCGGTGCCGCCCTCCGGGAGGCCACCGGGCCCGGCGGTGCCGCCCCCGGGGACACCACCGCGCCCGGCGGGGGCGACCGTACGCCCGCGGCCCCGGCCCCGCGGGCCCCGGGCGCGCCGCGTCCCGGCCGGCAGCCCGCCCCCGAGCCCCCGGAACCCGTCCCGGTCTCCGGGGTTCCCTACGCAGGCACCCCCGGCCCCGCGCCGGCCACCCCGGGCGAACCCGCGGCCGGCCCGCCCACCATCGACTACGCGCACCCGCGCCGCCGGCGCACCAGCACCGAAGCCCCCGAGCCGGCCCCCCGGCCCGCGCCCGCCGCCGAACCCGGCCGGCCCCCGGTCCCGGTCGCCGGGGACGCGAGCGGCTGGTCCATGGACGAGCGGCTCTACAACCAGGTCTGGGGCATGTTCGAGGACCTGGCCCGGACCGTCGCCGCCTACCGCGGCGCCGTCGACTTCGCCGACGCGCGGCTGGACCGCGAACTGGACGAGGTCCTGTCCGACCCCCGCCACCGCGTCGGCGGCGCGGGTGACGCCGCGCGCGACACCGCCCGGGCCCGCCGGGACGACCTGGTCGCGCGGGCCAGGGCCGCCCTGGACCGGGACCTGGCCCAGCTGGCCGCCGAGTCCGAGGTGGTCGAGCCCGCGCTGCCGGCCGCGTACGCCCGTTGGGACAACCCCGTCTGGCACGGCGGGGACGTCCCCGAGGAGCCCCCGCTGGCGCTGCGCCTCGGCGACCTCAGCCTGCCCGAGAAGCCGGGCCTGCGGATCCCGATGCTGATGCGGCTCCCGCTGGAACGCGGCCTGTGGATCGACAACGGCCGCACCGGTTCCGAGACCGCCATGGCCATGGACACCGACCGGCTGCGCCGCGCCGCCATGGACATGGCCGTCGCGCACGCCGTACGGCTGCTCGCGGTCCATCCGGCCGACCGGATCTCCGTGCACGTCATCGACGCCGCGGGGGCCGGCGCCGCCTCCCTGGCCCCGCTGGTGCGCGCCGGAGTGCTCGCCGCGCCGCCCGCGGCGGGCGCCGAGGGGGTCGCGCGCACCCTGGCACGGCTGACGCGGCGCGTGGACCTCGTACAGATGGCGCTGCGCGCGGGCGCCCCCGAGGAACTGCCCGCCGACGTGGACCGGGCCGGGCAACTGCTGCTGGTGCACGACTTCCCGCACGGCTTCGACGACCGGGCGGTCACGCAGCTGCGCTACCTGGCCGACGAGGGGCCCGCGGTGGGGGTGCACCTGCTGATGGTCGCGGACCGCGACGAGGCCTCCGCGTACGGACCGCTGCTGGATCCGCTGTGGCGCTCGCTGATGCGGCTGTCGCCGGTGCCCGACAGCCACCTCGCCGACCCCTGGGTCCAGCACGCCTGGACCTTCGAGCCGGACCTGCCCCCCGAGGGCAGTGCGGTCCTCGACCGGGCGCTGGAGCGGGTGCGGCGGGCGCGGCGGGAGGCCCGCCCCTGAGCGGCCATGAGCGGCCATGGCCTGTCCATGGCCGGTCCATGACCGGCCGGTGACCGCTTCTTGGTGAGCCCTTTACCTTTTGCCTCCTCCGCGGGTACTCTGGGACCTGCGGAGGGGAGTATTCCTGCTATTTCCTGCGCGGCGTGCCCGTCAATACGGACCAGTGTGCTCATCTGGCGCAGTCGGTCCCGGGGCGTCGGCCCGCGGCCTGTGGCCGCCGGGTGGAAGAGACCTCCGGCAGCGATGACGCTGACCATGTGCTGAGCCATCCGCCGGAGGCGTGAATACCGTGGACGTTTCTCTGACCCTGTGGGCGCTGACCGTTGCCGGTCTGTGCATCCTCATCGGCGCCGACTTCCTCATCGGTCGCAAACCGCACGACGTTTCGATCAAGGAAGCGGGCGCCTGGACCGTCGTCTGGATCGTGCTCGCCGTCCTCTTCGGCCTCGGCCTGCTGTTCTTCGGCAACGGCCAGGCCTCCCAGGAGTTCTTCGCCGGTTTCATCACCGAGAAGTCCCTGAGCGTGGACAACCTCTTCGTCTTCGTGCTGATCATGGCGAAGTTCTCCGTGCCCTCCCACCTCCAGCAGCGGGTGCTGCTGGTGGGCGTGCTGATCGCCCTCGTGCTCCGAGCGATCTTCATCGCGGCCGGCGCCGCGATCATCACCACCTTCTCGTGGGTCTTCTACCTCTTCGGCGCCTTCCTGATCTACACCGCCTGGAAGCTGATCCAGGAGGCCCGCAAGGACGAGGACGAGGAGGAGTTCGAGGAGAACCGCCTCCTCAAGTCGATCGAGAAGAAGTTCGGCGTCGCCGACCGCTACCACGGCACCAAGCTCTTCATCCGGAACAACGGCAAGCGCGTCCTGACCCCCCTGATGGTCGTGATGCTGGCCATCGGCACCACGGACGTGCTCTTCGCCCTGGACTCGATCCCCGCCATCTTCGGCCTCACCCAGGACCCGTACATCGTCTTCACCGCCAACGCCTTCGCCCTCATGGGCCTGCGCCAGCTGTACTTCCTGATCGGCGGCCTGCTCAAGAAGCTGGTCCACCTCAGCTACGGCCTGTCCGTGATCCTCGGCTTCATCGGCGTGAAGCTGGTGCTGCACGCCCTGCACGAGTCCGGGGTGCACGTCCCGCAGATCTCCATCCCGCTCTCCCTGGGCGTCATCTGCGGTGTCCTCGTGATCACCACCATCACCAGCCTGATCGCCTCGAAGAAGCAGGCGGCGGCCGAGGCCTCCGCCGCGGAGGCCAGGAGCGTCGACGCCTGACCGGCCGACCGTACGGCGAAGGGCCCGGGAGCACGCTCCCGGGCCCTTCGCCGTACGTCCCCGGTACCGGTCCGGCGTACCCGCGACCGGCCGCCGCACGGGTCCGCCGGCCGCTGCCTCACACCACGGCGGGCTCGTTCCTCGCCGCCCGCGCCGGCGCGGGGCGGGTCTCCGGGAGCAGGGCGAAGCAGCCGAGGCTGGCCAGTGAGACCGCCGTCAGGTACACCGCCACGCCCCACGGCGGGCCCGGGCCGTCCGACAGGGCCGTCGCCACGAGCGGGGTGAGCGCACCGCCCAGCACGCCGCCCAGGTTGTAGCCGACGGCCGCGCCGGTGCAGCGCAGGCGCGGGGCGTACAGCTCGGGCAGGTAGGCGCCGACCACGGCGAACATCGTCACCATCGCCAGCAGCGCGACGACGCAGCCCACCGTCATCAGCAGCGGGTCCGCCGTGTCCAGCAGGGCGACGAAGGGGAACATCCACACCGCGCACGCCGCGCTGCCGGCCAGGCACAGCGGCCGCCGTCCCCAGCGGTCGCCGAGCACCGCCAGCACCGGGGTCGCCAGCCCCTTGAGCAGGACCGCCGCCATCACGATGGCCAGCATCACCGTGCGGTCCACGCCGGCGCGGCCGGTGGCGTACGCGAGGGACCAGGTGGTGACCGTGTAGAAGACGGCGTACCCGACCGCCATCGCCCCGCCGGTCAGCAGCAGCAGCCGCCAGTGGCCGCGTACCACCTCGGCGAGCGGGGCGTCGGCCTGCCGGCCGGACGCGGCGAGCGCGCGGAACTCCGGGGTCTCCTCGACCGACCGGCGCAGCCACAGCCCGGCCAGCGCCAGCAGCCCGGCGGCCCAGAACGGCACCCGCCAGCCCCAGGCGGTGAACTGGGCCTCGCTCAGGGACCAGGACAGCGTCAGGGCGAGGCCGTTGGCCAGCAGGAACCCGGCGGCCGGGCCCATCTGCGGGAAGCTCGACCACAGTCCGCGGCGCCGCTCCGGAGCGTGCTCGGCGGTCAGCAGGACCGCCCCGCCCCATTCACCGCCGAGGCCCAGCCCCTGGAGGAAGCGCAGCAGGAGCAGCAGGACGGGCGCGGCGATGCCGATGGCGCCGAAGGAGGGCACGCAGCCGACGGCCACCGTGGCGAGGCCGGTCAGGAGCAGCGAGCCGAGCAGCACGGGGCGGCGGCCGTAGCGGTCGCCGATGTGGCCGAAGAGGACGGAGCCGAGCGGGCGGGCGAGGAAGCCGACTCCGAACGTGCCGAAGGCGGCGAGGGTTCCGGCGAGCGGGGAGAAGGAGGGGAAGAAGAGCGGGCCGAGCACCAGGGCGGCGGCCGTGCCGTAGACGAAGAAGTCGTAGAACTCGATGGCGGTGCCCACGAGGGAGGCGACGGCCAGCCGCAGCATCGAGGGGGAGGCGGGAGGGGAGGGCGCGGAGGGGTCTCGTTGCATGGTGCAGCAACTACCGCAGTCCTCGCCTCCAGGACAGGCGTTCGGTCAAGGTCGACCGGAAGGAGTGCCCCGCCCCGCGGGATTGACGTCCGACGCGGGTCCGCGGTCCCGGCTGGTTCCGCGGTACGGCAAGGGCCCGCGCGGCCGGTCGGGTCGTGCGGGCCCTTGCGCCGTGCGGGTGGGAGACGGGCCGGCGGGCGCGCCGCCGCGGCGTCGCCGCCCGCCTCGGGGCCGTCCCGGGAGGGCCGTCCTCGTCAGGAGCGGAGGTCCTTCCGCTCGGCGATCAGGCGGCCGGCTGACGGATCGTCACGGCCGGTCCTGTTCGTGACTGGCTTTCTGCTCAAACGGTCTGGAATCGGCGTTCAGGACACGAGAAAGCGGAAATGTCTGAAAATCGCAGGCGGCGGCGCCCCCAGTTCCCGTCACGGGAGCGGGGGCGCCGCTGTCACCGGACCGGTTGGCGGCGGGCTCGGGCGGGACCGCCCGGCCGGGCCGTCGCCGGGGTCACCAGCCGCGCTCGCGCCACTCCGCGAGGTGCGGGCGCTCGGTGCCGAGCGTGGTGTCGTTCCCGTGGCCCGGGTAGACCCAGGTCTCGTCCGGCAGCCGCTCGAAGAGCTTGTGCTCGACGTCGTCGATGAGGCGGGCGAAGTTCTCCGCGTCGCCCCACGTGTTGCCCACGCCGCCCGGGAAGAGGCAGTCGCCGGTGAACACGTGCGGGTGCCCGTGCGGGTCGTCGTAGACCAGCGCGATGGAGCCGGGGGTGTGCCCGGCCAGGTGGCGCGCGGTCAGGGAGACCCGCCCGACGGTGAGGGTGTCCCCGTCCTCGACCAGGACGTCCGTGGCGACGGGGATGCCCTCCGCGTCGTGGACGCCCGCGTACGTCCGGGCGCCCGTGGCGTCGACGACCGCCTGGAGGGCGCCCCAGTGGTCCCCGTGCCGGTGCGTGGTGACGACGGACGCGATGCCGTCGTCACCGATCAGCTGCAGCAGGGTGTCCGCCTCGGCTGCCGCGTCGATCAGCAGCTGCTCGCCGGTGGCCCGGCAGCGCAGCAGGTAGGCGTTGTTGTTCATCGAACCGACCGCGACCTTGGAAATCATCAGGTCGGCGAGTTCGTGCACGTCGGCGGGACCGCCGACCTTGACCGCTCCGCTGTACGTCATGTCGGAATCCTAGAGCGCGGGGAGCTCGGGCAGGCGGTCGCCGGCCTCGACGGTGAGGCGGGCGCCCTTGGTGCCGCGGCCGGCCAGCCAGCCGAGCAGCTCCTCCTTCGGGCCGCTGAGGGTCACCGGCGTGCCCTCGGCGCCGCCCGTGCGGGCGACGGGCTCGCCGCCGGGGAGGGTGAGGGTCACCGGCGGGACGCCGGGGCGTCCGGACCAGCGGTCGGCGAGGAAGGCGATCTCCCGGTCGGTGAACTCCTCGGAGAGGTCGCCGAGCCCGTAGCCGATGTTCAGGTCGACGTGGTGGAGCTCGACCTCGACCAGGCGCCGGAAGGGCACGTTGGCGGCGAGGTCGGTGACGCCGTTGCGCAGCTCGACGGTGCGCTGCCAGTCCTGGCCGGTCGCGGTGGCGGCGAGGAAGCGGGCCCCGGAATCACGGAGGTCCGTCAGGTGTTCTTCCAGGGGCCGGCCGGCGTCGCGCTCGATGTCCGCGTCGCGGGCGGTGGCGCTCTCGTACATGGGGCGGCCCTCGAAGACGTTGACGAGGGCGTCGGCGTTGCGTGCCAGGTGGGCCAGGATGTGGCCGCGGGTCCATCCCGGGAGGTGTGACTCCTCGGAGAGGGAGGCGTTGTCCAGTTTCGCGACCGCGTTCAGCAGCCGTTCCGTGGCTTCACGTACAGATGCCAGGTCGTGCACATGATCAGTCATGGATCCGAGCCTAGTGGCCGCGGGCCCTCGCCACACGATCGGGTGAAGCGGGCTTGCGAGTGCCGTAAATCGAATGTGCGTGCTATACGCTCGGGAGTCAGACTCCATCCCATCGCAGAGGCGCCCCCCATACCCTGGACAGTCGGGGCCCGTGCCCCCGCTCTCTCAAGAAAGGTGCGACCGGCGTGACCGACCGTCTCATCGTTCGTGGCGCTCGCGAGCACAACCTGAAGAACGTCTCGCTCGATCTGCCCCGCGACTCGCTCATCGTCTTCACCGGGCTCTCCGGCTCGGGCAAGTCCTCCCTGGCCTTCGACACGATCTTCGCCGAGGGCCAGCGCCGCTACGTGGAGTCGCTGTCCTCCTACGCCCGGCAGTTCCTGGGGCAGATGGACAAGCCCGACGTCGACTTCATCGAGGGCCTCTCCCCGGCCGTCTCGATCGACCAGAAGTCGACCTCGCGCAACCCGCGCTCCACCGTCGGCACCATCACCGAGGTCTACGACTACCTCCGCCTGCTCTTCGCGCGCATCGGCAAGCCGCACTGCCCCGAGTGCCGCCGGCCGATCTCCCGGCAGTCGCCGCAGGCGATCGTCGACAAGGTCCTCGCCCTCCCCGAGGGCAGCCGCTTCCAGGTGCTGTCCCCGCTGGTCCGCGAGCGCAAGGGCGAGTTCGTCGACCTGTTCGCGGACCTCCAGACCAAGGGCTACAGCCGGGCGCGGGTGGACGGGGTGACCGTCCAGCTCTCCGAGCCGCCGACGCTGAAGAAGCAGGAGAAGCACACCATCGAGGTGGTCGTCGACCGCCTCACCGTCAAGGACGGCGCCAAGCGCCGGCTCACCGACTCCGTCGAGACCGCGCTGGGCCTCTCCGGCGGCATGGTGATCCTGGACTTCGTCGACCTCGCCGAGGACGACCCCGAGCGCGAGCGGATGTACTCCGAGCACCTCTACTGCCCGTACGACGACCTGTCCTTCGAGGAGCTGGAGCCGCGCTCCTTCTCCTTCAACTCGCCCTTCGGCGCCTGCCCCGAGTGCACCGGCATCGGCACGCGCATGGAGGTCGACCCCGAGCTGATCGTCCCGGACGAGGACAAGTCCCTGGACGAGGGCGCCGTCTCGCCGTGGTCGCTCGGTCACACCAAGGACTACTTCCAGCGGCTGATCGGCGCGCTCGCCGGGGAGCTGGGCTTCCGGACGGACATCCCGTGGGCCGGGCTCCCGCAGCGCGCCCGGAAGGCGCTGCTGTACGGCCACAAGACCCAGATCGAGGTCCGCTACCGCAACCGGTACGGGCGCGAGCGGGCGTACACGACGGCCTTCGAGGGCGCCGTGCCCTTCGTCAAGCGCCGGCACGCCGAGTCCGAGAGCGACGCCAGCCGCGAGCGCTTCGAGGGCTACATGCGGGAGGTGCCCTGCCCGACCTGTGAGGGCACCCGCCTCAAGCCGATCGTGCTCGCGGTGACGGTGATGGAGCGGTCCATCGCCGAGGTCGCGGCGATGTCGATCAGCGAGTGCGCCGACTTCCTCGGGCGGCTGAAGCTGGACGCCCGCGACAAGAAGATCGCCGAGCGGGTCCTCAAGGAGGTCAACGAGCGGCTGCGCTTCCTCGTGGACGTGGGCCTGGACTACCTCTCCCTCAATCGCGCCGCCGGCACCCTGTCGGGCGGCGAGGCCCAGCGCATCCGGCTCGCCACGCAGATCGGCTCCGGCCTGGTCGGCGTGCTGTACGTGCTGGACGAGCCGTCCATCGGCCTGCACCAGCGGGACAACCACCGGCTGATCGAGACGCTGGTACGGCTGCGGGACATGGGCAACACCCTCATCGTCGTCGAGCACGACGAGGACACCATCAAGGTGGCCGACTGGGTCGTGGACATCGGTCCCGGCGCCGGCGAGCACGGCGGCAAGGTCGTGCACAGCGGCTCCCTGAAGGAGCTGCTGGAGAACGGCGATTCGATGACCGGCCAGTACCTGTCCGGCAAGAAGTCGATCCCGGTGCCCGACGTACGCCGCCCCGTCAACGGCGACCGGAAGCTCACCGTGCACGGCGCCAAGGAGAACAACCTGCGGGACATCGACGTGTCCTTCCCGCTGGGCGTGCTCACGGCGGTCACCGGTGTCTCCGGCTCCGGAAAGTCGACCCTGGTCAACGACATCCTGTACACGCACCTGGCGCGCGAGCTGAACGGCGCCCGGTCGGTACCGGGCCGCCACACGCGGGTCGAGGGTGACGACCTGGTGGACAAGGTCGTCCATGTCGACCAGTCGCCGATCGGCCGCACCCCGCGCTCCAACCCGGCGACGTACACGGGCGTCTTCGACCACGTGCGCAGGCTCTTCGCGGAGACCATGGAGGCGAAGGTGCGCGGCTACCTGCCGGGCCGCTTCTCCTTCAACGTCAAGGGCGGCCGGTGCGAGAACTGCTCCGGCGACGGCACCATCAAGATCGAGATGAACTTCCTGCCGGACGTGTACGTCCCGTGCGAGGTGTGCCACGGCGACCGGTACAACCGGGAGACGCTGGAGGTCCACTACAAGGGCAAGTCCATCGCCGAGGTCCTGAACATGCCGATCGAGGAGGCGCTGGACTTCTTCGAGGCCGTACCGACGATCGCGCGGCACCTGCGCACGCTGAACGAGGTGGGGCTGGGCTACGTCCGCCTCGGCCAGTCCGCGCCGACCCTCTCGGGCGGTGAGGCGCAGCGCGTCAAGCTGGCCTCGGAGCTGCAGAAGCGGTCGACGGGCCGGACGGTCTACGTCCTGGACGAGCCGACCACGGGTCTGCACTTCGAGGACATCTCGAAGCTGATCAAGGTGCTGTCCGGGCTGGTGGACAAGGGGAACTCGGTGATCGTCATCGAGCACAACCTCGACGTCATCAAGACCGCCGACTGGGTCGTCGACATGGGCCCCGAGGGCGGGTACGGCGGCGGCCTGGTGGTGGCCGAGGGCACGCCCGAGCAGGTCGCGTCGGTCGGCGCCAGCCACACGGGCAAGTTCCTGCGGGACATCCTCGGAGCCGAGCGGATCTCCGACGCGGGTGCGCCCCCGGTTCCGGCCCGGCGGGCGAAGAAGACGGCCCCGGCGAAGAAGGCGGCGCCCGCCGCGAAGAAGGCCGCCCCGGCGAAGAAGACGGCGGCCCGCACCCGCAAGGCGTAGCCCCGGGACCCGGCCGTCGCCGGGACCCGTGGGCCGCCGGCGGGAGCGGCGGCGGCACCGCCCCGTCACGGGGGAGGTGCGGCCGCCGCCCTCCCGCGCGGCGTCGGCGGGCCGGTCGCGGTCAGCGGCCTCGTTCCAGCTCCGCCGCGTACGGCGGCTCGGCGCCCGCCCGGGTACAGGTCAGCGCGGCGGCGCGGGCCGCGTAGGCCAGCACGTCCGGCCAGTCCGCCCCGCCCGGGTCCGGGAGCCCCGCGAGCCGGTGCAGCAGCGCCGCGTTGACCGTGTCGCCCGCGCCGATCGTGTCGGCCACGGCGACCGGGCTGGCCGCCGCGCTGTGCTCCGCGCCGTCCGAGGTCCACACCGTCAGGCCCGCCGCGCCCCGGGTCAGCACCACCGCCGACGGGCCCGCCGCCAGCCAGTCCCCGGCCCGGCCGCCCAGCCACGCCGCGTCCTCCTCCGACAGCTTGAGCACGGACACGTACGGCAGCCAGCCCAGGAACCGCTCCCGGTACGCGGCCGGGTCCGCGATCAGCGCCGGGCGGACGTTGGGGTCCAGCAGGGTCAGCAGCCCGCGCCGGGACTCCCGCCGCAGCAGCTCCTCGTACGCGGACGCGCCCGGCTCCAGCACCAGCGAGCAGGTGCCGAGCGCGAGGGCCCGCGCTCCCGGCGGCAGCTCGGGCGGCAGCGCGAAGAGCCGGTCGGCCGTGCCCTCGACGTAGAAGCCGTACACGGCCGAGCCGTCCGGCCCGAGCGAGGGCACGGCCAGCGTGGTCGGCTCCGGCCCGCGCTGCACCAGCGACAGGTCCACCCCGGCGGCCCGCAGACCGGCCAGCAGGCTCTCCCCGAAACCGTCCGAAGACACCCGGGAGCAGAAGGCGACCTCGGCGCCCAGCCGGCCCAGCGCCAGGGCGGTGTTGTAGGGGCCGCCACCGGGCCGGGGCAGCAGTGCGCCCGGCGGCCGTTCGAGGGGCACGAGGTCGATCAGGGCTTCTCCACCGACGACGATCACGCGGGGAAGGTATCCCATCGGACGCCGGTATCGTCGGGTGGAGCCCGGGTGGAGCCCGGGTGGAGCCCACCCCGGGGCCCGTCACTCGTGCAGGAGAACCACATGTCCGCGTCGCAGTCCGCCGCCCGCCGTACCGTGCTCAAGGGAGCCGCAGCGCTGGCCGGGGCCGTGGGCGCGGGGACGGCGCTCACCGCGTGCTCCACCGAGACCAACAGCGGCGCCGGCGGCCCGGCCGTCCCGAAGGAGCCGGTCGAGCTGGGCGGGGTGGCCGACGTGCCGGTCGGCGGCGCGAAGCTGTTCCGCGAGCGCAAGGTCGTCGTCAGCTGCCAGGCGGAGGGCCAGTACAAGGCGTTCAGCGCCCAGTGCACCCACGCCGGCTGCGTCCTGGACAAGATCGTCGAGGGTCAGGGCAACTGCCCCTGCCACGGCAGCCGTTTCGACGTCACCACCGGCAAGGTCCTGCGCGGCCCCGCCACCGACCCGCTCCCGGCCGTTCCGGTCAAGGCGGAGAACGGCAGGCTGATCGCCGGATAGCGGCGGCCCGCGGGGGACGGCCCGGGCGGAGCTGCGGACCGGCCGCGCGGCCTACTCCCAGTCCCAGGCGATCCCCAGGATCCCGCACCGGACGCCCTGTTCCACCAGGTGCACCGCCCGGTGGCGGCCGCTCGGGGTGAGGTCGCCGAAGGCGGTGCGCGGCGACCGGGGGCCCGCGCGGGCGAAACGCCGGCAGCGCACCGGCAGGGCCGCCTCGTCGAAGGAGACCTGGAGCATGTACTGCCCGCCCGCGTAGCTGAAGCCCCGTACGTACTCCGTGCTGCGCCCGCCGGTGCCGTCCTCGATGCCGTAGCCGAAGACGTACGTGTCCCCGCGCCGCAGCCGCGCGTCGAACAGCAGCTCCGCCACCACCACGCCGGCCTCCCGGTGGCAGCGCACCCGGCCCGTGCGGCAGTTCTCGTACGCCGTCACCTCCACCCGCGTCGCGTCGCAGCCGGGATCGCCGTGGTGGACGGCGAGGTAACGGTCGACGCCGTCGCGGTGGGCCCGGACGATCTGCTGCGACTCCCGGGTGCGCAGCTCGCCGCCCGGCCCGATGCGGACCCGTTCGTGGTGGGCGAGCGAGTGCAGGCCGCCGTCCGCCGGGAGTTCCAGCCCGGCCAGCAGCTGTTCCACCGCCGCGCCCACGCTCACCAGCGCCCGGTACGAGCGGGTGGCCGGGCGGGCGCCGGAGGCGGGGACGGGGTCGGCCAGCAGGCGCAGCAGGGCGCCGGCGGGCAGCTCCAGGATCTCCTCCAGGGCGGAGACCGCCCGCAGGGACTCGGCGCGGCGCGGCCGCCGGGCGCCCTGCTGCCAGTAACTGAGACTGGTCACCCCCACCCTGACGCCGCGGGCCGCCAGATGGTGCCGCACGCGGTGCAGGGGCAGGCCGCGGGCGGCGAGGGCGGCGCGCAGCGCGAGGTGGAAGGGGCCCGCGCCGAGCAGCTCGTCCAGCTCCGCCGCGGCGGCCGTGTCCGGCCGGTCGCCGGTGGGCCGCATGGCGACTCCTCTGTGAACGTTCACGCGCGCCGGGTGGGGGGCCGGGCCGGTGGTGCCGGGGACCTGGTGGAACGGCGGCGGCCGTTCACACCGCAGCCGCACCGTTCACACCGCGATCTCACCGCGTATTGAAGCGTGTTGACCTGATCGCGACAACACCCTGATGCTCCTCCACAGCGTCCGGACGCGCTCCCCCCCACACCTCGAGTCCCCACCTCGGGAGGAACGCGATGCGCAACAGAAGCGGGCGGCTGTCCCTGGCCGCCATGATCTCCGCCCTGCTCCTCGTCCTGCTGCCCCTCGGCATCGGCGCCGGTACCGCCACCGCCGCCGGCACGGGAGCGGACACCGCGAGCACGGCCCTGGCGTACAAGCGGCTCGACATCACCATGCAGGCGCAGCAGAAGAGCAACTGGTGCTGGGCCGCCGGCGGCAACACCATCGCCACCTGGTTCGGCCGCTCCTACAGCCAGAACCAGTTCTGCAACGCCGCCTTCAACCGTCAGCAGGGCACCGAGTGCCCGAACAACCAGGCCACGCTGGGCAACGTCCAGACCGCCCTGCGCTGGGCCGGCATCAACGCCGGCAGCTATGTGAACGGCTGGCTCCAGTACTCGACCGTACAGACCGAGATCAACGCCAACCGGCCGGTCGAGACCCGCATCCAGTGGTCCAACGGCGGGGGCCACATGCACGTCGTCTACGGCTACGACACCGCCGGAAGCTGGGTCTACTGGGGCGACCCCTGGCCCTCCAGCGACCGCTACAACTGGGCCTCCCACGCCTGGTACGTGGACAACAGCACCTTCTCCTGGACCCACTCGCTCTACCGGATCGGGGCGTGACCGCCATGACCCTGCGCGCATCCGCCGCCGTCCTCGCGGCCGCCGCCGTCCTGTGGGCCACGGGCGGGCAGGCCTCCGCCGCCCCGGTACCGCAGCCCCAGAGCGTCACCGCCGAGAGCCGGGCCGCCGCCCGCGAGGCCGCCGCCGCGCCCGCCACCCTGGCGACGCTCTCCCGGTTCTTCGCCCGGGAGGGGAGGATCCGGGAGACCGAGGCCCGGCCCCGGATCGAGGGGGAGGTGACCCCCGTCAGCTACCTCGCGCCCGACTTCGTCGCCGGGAAGGCCGGGGCCCCGGTCGCCCGCCTGGAGTTCCTGGCGAGCGCGGCCGTCTCCTCGGACGGGCAGAAGGCGTCCTTGTGGACCGCGCGGACCGGGGCCGGCTGGCAGGTGGTGAACATCGCCACCGGTGACGACGAGTTCCGCTACGCCCGGCTGGGCGCGGAGAGACTGCCCGGCGGGACGGTGTTCCGCGAGCCGCAGACCGACGCCTGGTACGTGGCGCGGGAGGACCGGGTCCTTCCGCTGGACGAGGACGCGGTGCGGGCCGTGGGCGACCGGGGGGCCACGCTGGCCGCCTACCGGGCCAGGGTGACCGCGCTGTACGGGGACAAGCTGCCCGCGTCCGCGTACGCGAAGGAGGGCAGGGCCGGGGGCTTCGCCGAAGCGGGCGGGGACGCCGGCACCGGGCCCGCCGGGGCGCCGGTGGCCGTGGCCGCCGGGGCGCTGGCGCTGGGCGCGGCCGGGGCGGTGGCCCTGCTGCGGCGGCGCCGCCCCTGCGCCGGGGCGTGACCCCGGAGCCTGCTCCTCCCGCCGCGCGGGACCCGGCACCCGTCCGGGCCCCGCGCGGCCGGCGCCCCCGCCGGGCCGGGCCCCGCGAGCCGCCCCGCAGCCCGGGCCCGGCCACCGCCGGGCCCGGGCGGGGCCCACGCCGGCGGCACCGATTCCGCACCGGCCGGGCCGCCCGGCGGTGCGGGGGGTTGTCGGCCCCCGCCAGTAGGGTGGTTGGCATGGCCGACCCTTCCAGCTACCGTCCCGAGCCCGGGCAGATCCCCGACTCCCCGGGGGTCTACAAGTTCCGCGACGACCACCGCAGGGTGATCTACGTCGGGAAGGCCAAGAGCCTGCGCCAGCGCCTGGCGAGCTACTTCCAGGACATCGCCGGCCTGCACCCCCGTACCGCCACCATGGTCACCACGGCCGCCTCCGTCGAGTGGACCGTCGTGTCCACCGAGGTCGAGGCGCTCCAGCTCGAGTACTCCTGGATCAAGGAGTACGACCCGCGGTTCAACGTCAAGTACCGGGACGACAAGAGCTACCCCTCCCTCGCCGTGACCATGAACGAGGTGTACCCCCGGGTCCAGGTCATGCGCGGGCCCAAGAAGAAGGGCGTGCGCTACTTCGGCCCGTACGGGCACGCCTGGGCCATCCGCGAGACCGTCGACCTGATGCTGCGCGTCTTCCCGGTGCGGACCTGCTCCGCCGGCGTGTTCAAGCGGTCCGCGCAGATCGGCCGCCCCTGCCTGCTCGGCTACATCGGCAAGTGCTCCGCGCCCTGCGTCGGCCGGGTCACCCCCGATGAGCACCGCGAACTCGCCGAGGACTTCTGCGACTTCATGGCGGGCCGGACCGGCACCTACCTCTCGCGGCTCGAGAAGCAGATGCACGAGGCCGCCGAGGAGATGGAGTACGAGAAGGCCGCCAGGCTCCGCGACGACATAGGCGCCCTGCGCCGCGCGATGGAGAAGAACGCCGTCGTGCTCGCCGACGCCACCGACGCCGACCTCATCGCCGTCGCCGAGGACGAGCTGGAGGCGGCCGTGCAGATCTTCCACGTCCGCGGCGGCCGGGTCCGCGGCCAGCGCGGCTGGGTCACCGACAAGGTCGAGGCGGTGGACACCGCCGGGCTCGTCGAGCACGCCCTCCAGCAGCTGTACGGGGAGGAGAAGGGCGAGGCCGTCCCCAAGGAGGTGCTGGTGCCGGCGCTCCCCGAGGACACGCCCGCCCTCAGCCAGTGGCTCGCCGGCCGGCGCGGTTCCGGCGTCAGCCTGCGCATCCCGCAGCGGGGGGACAAGAAGTCCCTGATGGAGACCGTCCACCGCAACGCCCAGCAGTCCCTCGCCCTGCACAAGACCAAGCGCGCCAGCGACCTCACCACCCGCTCCCGGGCCCTGGAGGAGATCGCCGAGGCCCTGGAGCTGGACGGCGCGCCCCTGCGCATCGAGTGCTTCGACATCTCCCACCTCCAGGGCGAGGACGTCGTGGCGTCGATGGTGGTGTTCGAGGACGGGCTGGCCAGGAAGAGCGAGTACCGCAGGTTCCAGATCAAGGGCTTCGAGGGCCAGGACGACGTCCGGTCCATGCACGAGGTCGTCTCCCGGCGCTTCCGCCGCTACCTCCAGGAGAAGCTGAAGACGGGGGAGTGGTCCCCCGAGGACGGCGAACCCGAGGACGACGGGCGGCCCAGGCGCTTCGCGTACCCCCCGCAGCTCGTGGTGGTCGACGGCGGGCAGCCCCAGGTGGCGGCCGCCAAGCGGGCCCTGGAGGAGCTCGGGATCGACGACGTGGCGGTGTGCGGGCTCGCCAAGCGGCTGGAGGAGGTCTGGCTGCCCGGCGAGGACGACCCCGTCGTGCTGCCCCGCACCAGCGAGGGCCTCTACCTGCTCCAGCGGGTGCGTGACGAAGCCCACCGCTTCGCCATCCGGTACCAGCGCGACAAGCGCGGGAAGCGCCTGAAGGCGGGCCCGCTGGACGACGTACCGGGCCTGGGG
The DNA here is from genome assembly GCF_055575515.1 of Streptomyces sp. NPDC034086. NCBI lineage: Bacteria > Bacillati > Actinomycetota > Actinomycetes > Kitasatosporales > Streptomycetaceae > Streptomyces > Streptomyces sp. NPDC034086. The sequence continues at coordinate 110,443 of NZ_JBVISM010000011.1, forward strand.
GAGAGCCGCAGGCTGGCCCTCGTCAAGCACTTCGGTTCGGTGAAGAAGCTGAGACAGGCGACAATCGACCAGATCTGCGAGGTCCCGGGCATAGGCCGCAAGACGGCGGAGACCGTGGCCGCCGCCCTCGCCGGGGCGGTTCCCGCCGGTCCTGCCGTCAACACGGCGACAGGAGAGATCATTGAGGACGAGGTGTCCGCACCTGCGGAGACATCGCCCGAACGGGGGACCGCGCCATGACCGAGCACGAGACCGCACAGACCGACCAGACCGCACAGACCGCAGACACGAACGAGCACGACCGAGACGGAGCACAGGTGAGTACGGGCACGACCGTGGAGCCCGGCGACAACGCCGAGGCGGCCATCCCCGAGCTGGTGATCATCTCCGGGATGTCCGGAGCCGGCCGCAGTACGGCGGCCAAGTGTCTGGAGGACCTCGGCTGGTTCGTCGTGGACAACCTCCCGCCGGCCCTGATCCCCACCATGGTGGAACTCGGCGCCCGCTCCCAGGGCAACGTGGCGCGCATCGCCGTCGTCGTCGACGTCCGCGGCCGCCAGTTCTTCGACGCCCTGCGCGAGTCCCTCTCCGACCTGGAGGCCCGCGGCGTCACCCGGCGCATCGTCTTCCTGGAGTCCTCCGACGACGCGCTGGTCCGGCGTTTCGAGTCGGTCCGCCGCCCCCACCCGCTCCAGGGCGACGGCCGCATCGTCGACGGCATCGCCGCCGAGCGCGACCTGCTGCGCGAGCTGCGCGGCGACGCCGACCTGGTCATCGACACCTCCAGCCTGAACGTGCACGAGCTGCGCGCCAAGATGGACGCCCAGTTCGCGGGCGACGAGGAGCCCGAGCTGCGGGCCACCGTCATGTCCTTCGGCTTCAAGTACGGCCTGCCCGTCGACGCCGACCTCGTCGTCGACTGCCGCTTCATCCCCAACCCGCACTGGGTGCCCGAGCTGCGGCCCTTCACCGGGCTGAACGAGGAGGTGTCGGGCTACGTCTTCAGCCAGCCCGGCGCCAAGGAGTTCCTCGACCGCTACACCGAGCTGCTCCAGCTCATCGCCGCCGGCTACCGCCGCGAGGGCAAGCGGTACGTGACCATCGCGGTCGGCTGCACCGGCGGCAAGCACCGCAGCGTGGCCATGTCCGAGAAGCTCGCCGCCCGCCTCGCGTCCGAGGGCGTCGAGACCGTCGTCGTCCACCGGGACATGGGGCGCGAGTGACCGGTCGGACCCTGCGGCTGCGCCGCCTGCGCCGCCTCACCCCCGGCCGGGGCGAGGACGGCGCGGGCCGCGCCGGCCGCCGCGGCGCGGCGGCGAAGGTGGCCGCACCCAAGGTCGTCGCCCTCGGCGGCGGCATGGGCCTGTCGGCCTCCCTGGCCGCGCTGCGCCGGATCACCGGCGAGCTCACGGCGGTGGTCACCGTCGCCGACGACGGCGGCTCCAGCGGACGGCTCCGGGAGGAGCTGGGCGTCCTGCCCCCCGGCGACCTGCGCAAGGCGCTGGCCGCGCTGTGCGGGGACGACGACTGGGGGCAGACCTGGGCCCGGGTCATCCAGCACCGCTTCCAGTCCGAGGGCGACCTGCACGGCCACGCGGTCGGCAACCTGCTGATCGTCGCCCTCTGGGAGCAGCTCGGCGACCCCGTCCAGGCCCTCGACCTCGTCGGGAGGCTGCTGGGCGCGCAGGGCCGGGTGCTGCCGATGTCGGCGGTGCCGCTGGAGCTCCAGGCCCTGGTCAAGGGGCACGACCCGGTCCGCCCGAACGAGGTCGACACGGTCCGGGGGCAGGCCACGGTGGCCCTCACCCCCGGCGAGGTGCTCTCCGTGCAGGTCGTGCCGGCCGACCCGCCGGCCGTGCCGGAGGCCGTGGCCGCCGTGCTCGACGCCGACTGGGTGGTGCTGGGACCGGGGTCCTGGTTCTCCTCCGTGATCCCGCACCTGCTGGTGCCGGAACTGCTCGACGCGCTGGTGCAGACGAAGGCCCGCAGGGTCCTGTCCCTGAACCTGGCACCGCAGCCCGGCGAAACCGAGGGCTTCTCTCCGCAGCGTCATTTGGAGGTTTTGGCCCGACACGCCCCTAAACTCGCCCTGGACGTGGTGCTGGCCGACGAGGCCGCCGTGCCCGACCGCGAGTCCCTCGCCGATGCCGCGAAACGGTTCGGTGCCGCGGTCGAGCTGGCTCCAGTGGCCTGGCGTGGGGGTACCTCCCAGGCCGAGGGCGCCGGGGCGGGTTCTCCGAAGCACGATCCGGAGCTGCTGGCCGCCGCGTACGACCGTATTTTTCGGATGCATGGAAGGATCGGCCCATGGCGATGACGCCCGCGGTGAAGGATGAGATCTCACGCCTCCCCGTCACCCGGACCTGCTGCAGGAAGGCGGAGGTCTCGGCGATCCTGCGGTTCGCGGGCGGCCTGCACCTGGTGAGCGGCCGCATCGTCATCGAGGCGGAGCTGGACACCGGCATCGCCGCGCGACGGCTGCGCAAGGACATCCTGGAGATCTTCGGACACTCCTCCGACCTGGTGGTCATGGCCCCCGGCGGACTGCGCCGCGGCAGCCGCTTCGTCGTGCGCGTCGTGGCGGGCGGGGACCAGCTGGCACGGCAGACGGGCCTGGTGGACGGCCGGGGCCGTCCCATCCGGGGTCTTCCCCCGCAGGTGGTCTCCGGGGCCACCTGTGACGCGGAGGCGGCCTGGCGCGGTGCCTTCCTGGCCCACGGCTCCCTCACCGAGCCCGGGCGCTCGTCCTCCCTGGAGGTCACCTGCCCCGGCCCCGAGGCCGCCCTGGCCCTGGTGGGTGCCGCCCGCAGGCTCTCCATCGCCGCCAAGGCGCGCGAGGTGCGCGGCGTGGACCGGGTCGTGGTCCGCGACGGGGACGCCATCGGCGCCCTGCTGACCCGCCTCGGCGCCCACGAGTCGGTGCTGGCCTGGGAGGAGCGGCGGATGCGGCGCGAGGTGCGCGCCACCGCCAACCGCCTCGCCAACTTCGACGACGCCAACCTGCGCCGCTCCGCGCGGGCCGCGGTGGCCGCCGGCGCCCGGGTGCAGCGCGCCCTGGAGATCCTCGGCGAGGAGGTCCCCGAGCACCTCGCCGCGGCCGGCCGGCTGCGCATGGAGCACAAGCAGGCCTCCCTGGAGGAGCTGGGCGCGCTCGCCGACCCGCCGCTGACCAAGGACGCCGTCGCGGGCCGGATCCGCCGCCTGCTGGCGATGGCCGACAAGCGGGCCCAGGACCTCGGCATCCCGGGCACCGAATCGAACCTGGACCTCAGCGAGGAGCTGGCCGACAACATGGCGGGCTGACCAGCGCCTCCCCGCAGGCACGCCGTGACGGGCCCGCACGCTCCCCGCGTGCGGGCCCGTGCCGTTCCCGGTTTGTCCCGTTGACATGGGCATCGCCGGATCGTGAGCCTGGCGTCCGAACGTTTCGTGGCAGACGACGCCCAGGGGGGCACATGAGGCACCGCGCGAGTTCGATCCTCGCCGCAAGCGCACTCGTCCTGGCAACCACACTCGCCGCGCTGCCCGCCGCGGCCCAGCCCCGGCCCGCGTCCGGCACGGCACCCGCCGCCGACGAGGTACGGACCTACGACGCCGACATCACCCGCGAGCAGGTCCCGCTCGTCCTCGCCGCCGGCCAGGACGGCCACGAACTCTCCGAGCGCGCCCCCGGGACGGGGACCGCCCGCGTGGAGCTCTACCTCACCGGGGAGCAGGCCGCGCGGCTCGCGGCCCAGGGGATCCGGCTCGCCGAGCGCGAGGTCTCCCCCCAGGGGCTGGCGCGCGCCAAGGCCGCCGGGGACGGGGTCTTCCGCCCGTACAGCGGCGAGGGAGGCCTGCGGGAGGAGATCCTGCGGACCGCGCGGGAGAACCCGGCGCTCACCAAGGTCGTCTCCATCGGCAAGACCGTGCGGGGCAAGGACATCCTCGCCCTCAAGGTCACCAAGGACGCCAGGACGACCGCGGACGGTGACAAGCCGTCCGTGCTCTACCTGTCCAACCAGCACGCCCGCGAGTGGATCACCCCCGAGATGACCCGGCGGCTGATGCACCACACCCTCGACCACTACGGCAAGGACGAACGGATCACCCGGCTGGTGGACTCCACCGAGCTGTGGTTCCTGCTCTCCGCCAACCCCGACGGGTACGACCACACCTTCACCTCCGACGGCGCCCGGCTGTGGCGCAAGAACCTCCGCGACAACAACGGCGACGGCAGGACCACCGCGGCCGACGGGGTCGACCTCAACCGCAACTTCGCCTACAAGTGGGGCTACGACAACGAGGGTTCCTCCCCCAACCCCTCCAGCGAGACCTTCCGCGGCCCCGCGGCGCAGTCCGAGCCCGAGACCCGGGCCCTCGACGCCTTCGAGAAGCGCATCGGCTTCGCGTACGCCGTCAACTACCACTCGGCCTCCGAGCTGATCCTGTACGGCGTGGGCTGGCAGGTCGCCACCCCCACCCCGGACGACGTCGCCTACGGGGCGCTCGCCGGCACGCCCGAGAAGCCCGCCGTCCCCGGCTACCGCCCGCAGCTCTCCTCCGAGCTCTACACCACCAACGGGGAGGCCGACGGACACGCGGCCAACGCCAACGGCGTCATGATGTTCACCCCGGAGATGACCACCTGCCAGACGGCCTCCGCGATCGACCCGGACGACGCCTGGAAACCCGAGGACTGCGCCTCCGGGTTCAACTTCCCGGACGACGAGAAGCTCATCCAGCAGGAGTTCGCCAAGAACGTCCCCTTCGCGCTGAGCGTCGGTGAGAGCGCCGCCCACCCGGACCGGCCCTCGTCCTCCGTCGGCGCGAGCGCCGCCGACTTCACCCCCGACGCCTTCACCACCTCCTACGCGGCCCGCGGCGAGGACCAGACGGTCGCCGTCACCGCCCGCAAGGCGCTCAGGGACAAGCGGCTCAACTTCCGCGTCAACGGCGGGCGCACGCACGACGACGAGCTGAAGGCGTGGAAGGGCGGGAACGTCTACGGCGGCGAGGACAACAACTGGTTCGACGAGTACCGGGCCACGGTGGACGGCACCAGGCCCGGCGACCAGGTCGAGGTCTGGTTCACCGGCCGCGACCGCTCCGGCGGGCCGGTCTCCAGCGAGCGCTTCACGTACACCGTGGCGCAGCGCCCCCGCGCGGACGTACTCGTGATCGCCGAGGAGGGCGCGAAGGCGCAGCACGCCCAGAGCTACGTGGACGCGCTGCGGGCCAACGGGAAGTCCGCGGCCGTCTGGGACGTGGCCGCCCAGGGTGCCCCGCACCCCCTCGGCGTGCTCTCCCACTTCGGTACGGCCGTCCACTACACCGGCGCCGCGGCCCCCGGCGGCCCCACCCAGCTCGCGGTCCGCGACTTCCTCAACGAGGGCGGCAAGCTCGTCGAGGCCGGGGAGCTGGCGGGCGGCCGGGCCCAGGTCGGCCGGGCGCTGACGGACGACTTCAGCCAGTACTACCTCGGCGCCTACGGCCGCGCCCCGGCCAAGGGCGCGACCGGCTTCACCGGCGCGGGGGCCCTCGCCGGGACCAAGGGCTCCCTCGGTGACGCGGCGGGCCACCCGCTGGGCACCCCCGGGGCCTACACCGTCACCTCCGACAGCCTGCCCGCGGCGCAGTTCCCCCAGTTCAGGAGCGCCCAGGCGGGCCAGTACGCCGGTGTCGTGAACCCGTACGCCCCGTACGCGGGCAGCGGGATGGCCGCGGCGGCCCATGACGACGACGACTGGAAGCGGCTCACGCGCACCATCGACCTCACCCACGTCACCGCCGCCGACCAGCCGAAGCTGAGGATGGCCCTCAACTGGAACACCGAGGAGGGCTACGACCACGCCGTCCTGGAGGCCCGCACGGCCGGCGGGGACGACTGGACCACACTTCCGGAAGCGGGCGGGCTGAGCTCCGCCACAGTCCCGGCGGAGTGCGAGGCCGGGTTCTTCCTGGGCGGCCACCCCTTCCTGCGCCGCTACCTCACCCTGGACTCCGGCGGCTGCACCGCCTCCGGCAGCAGCGGAGCGTGGCACAGCTTCACCGGCTCCTCCGGGGGCTGGAAGCAGGCCGCCTTCGACCTGAGCCCCTACGCCGGGAAGACGGTCGAGGTCTCCCTCTCCTACGTGACCGACCCCGGATCGGGCGGCCGCGGTGTCTTCGCCGACGAGGCACGGGTGTCCGTGGGCGGCGCCGAGCAGCCCGCCGAGGGGTTCGAGACCTCCCTCGGGGCCTGGTCCGCGCAGGGCGCGCCCGCCGGAAGCCCGGACGTGCCGGGGGATTGGTCCAGGTCCGGAGAGCTGTTCAAGTCGTACGCGGCGGTCACTACGCGTGACACGGTCCTGCTCGGTTTCGGGCTGGAGCACGTCCCGGCCGCGGCGGACCGGGCCGCAGTGCTCGGCAAGGCGCTCGCGTCGCTGGACCGCTGATCCGCCACCCGGTCCCCGCTCACGCTGAGTGACGGGGGCCGGAGCCGCCCGAGGTCCCGTGCCGCGGCCACTGGTACAGGGCTTCGGGGCCTCCCCCGTGGGGCAGGGGGAGTGTCAGGCCCCGACCGATGTCACTCCGAAGCTCACAGAGAGGTAGGGTCGTAAGCGGTCGGGGACATCCCATACAGCTCGCCGGCGGGACAGGCCGGCGCACCAACGAGGAGATCGGTTCGTGACGATCCGCGTAGGCATCAATGGTTTTGGCCGAATTGGCCGTAACTACTTCCGGGCTCTTCTCGAGCAGGGAGCGGACATCGAGATCGTCGGTGTCAACGACCTGACGGACAACGCCACCCTGGTGCACCTGCTCAAGTACGACACCATCCTGGGCCGCCTCAAGGCCGAGGTCTCCCACACCGACGACACCATCACGGTCGGCGGCAACACCTTCAAGACCTTCGCCGAGCGCGACCCCGCGAACCTCCCGTGGGGCGAGCTGGGCGCCGACATCGTCATCGAGTCGACCGGCATCTTCACGAAGAAGGCCGACGCGGCCAAGCACATCGCGGCCGGCGCGAAGAAGGTCCTCATCTCGGCTCCGGCCAAGGACGAGGACATCACCATCGTGATGGGCGTCAACCAGGACAAGTACGACGCGGCGCAGCACCACGTGATCTCCAACGCCTCCTGCACCACCAACTGCGTGGCGCCGATGGCCAAGGTCCTCGACGAGAACTTCGGCATCGTCAAGGGCATGATGACGACGGTCCACGCCTACACCAACGACCAGCGCATCCTGGACTTCCCGCACTCGGACCTGCGCCGCGCCCGCGCCGCCGCCGAGAACATCATCCCGACCTCCACCGGTGCCGCCAAGGCCACCGCGCTGGTCCTGCCGCAGCTCAAGGGCAAGCTCGACGGCATCGCCATGCGCGTCCCGGTCCCGACCGGCTCGGTCACCGACCTCGTCCTGGAGCTCGACCGCGAGGTCACCAAGGACGAGATCAACGCCGCCTTCCAGAAGGCCGCGGAGGGCCAGCTCAAGGGCATCCTCGACTACACCGAGGACGCGATCGTCTCCTCCGACATCGTGAACTGGCCGGCCTCCTGCACCTTCGACTCCTCCCTGACCATGGTCCAGGGCAAGCAGGTCAAGGTCGTCGGCTGGTACGACAACGAGTGGGGCTACTCCAACCGACTCGTCGACCTGACCGTCTTCGTCGGCGGTCAGCTCTAAGAACGTAGGGCAAGGCAACACGATGTGAGCACAGGGTCCGTTCGGCGCGATGAGGCGCCGTCCGGGCCCTGTCGCTTGCCTGGTCCTCCCGTCCTCGCCCTCCGGGTGAAGGTCTCCTAAGGAGTAGGAAACACATGAAGACGATCGACGAACTGCTCGCCGAGGGCGTCGCCGGCAAGCGGGTCTTCGTCCGCGCCGACCTCAACGTGCCCCTGGCGAACGGTGAGATCACCGATGACGGCCGCATCCGCGCCGTCCTGCCGACCATCGCGAAGCTGGCCGAGTCCGGCGCCCGCGTGGTCGTCGCCTCGCACCTGGGCCGCCCCAAGGGCGCCCCGGACCCGGCGTTCTCGCTCGCCCCGGCGGCCAAGCGCCTCGGCGAGCTGCTCGGCGCGGAGGTGGCCTTCGCCACCGACACCGTCGGCGCCTCCGCCAAGGAGACCGTCGCGGCCCTCGCCGACGGACGGGTCACCGTCATCGAGAACCTGCGCTTCAACGCCGGCGAGACCTCGAAGGACGACGCCGAGCGCGGCGCCTTCGCGGACCAGCTCGCCGAGCTGGCCGACGTCTACGTCGGCGACGGCTTCGGCGCCGTCCACCGCAAGCACGCCTCGGTCTTCGACCTGCCCGCGCGCCTCCCGCACGCGGCCGGCTACCTCATCGCGACCGAGGTCGGCGTCCTGCAGAAGCTCACCGCCGACGTCCAGCGCCCCTACGTGGTCGTCCTCGGCGGCGCCAAGGTCTCCGACAAGCTCGCCGTCATCGACGAGCTGCTCGGCAAGGCCGACCGCATCCTCATCGGCGGCGGCATGGCCTACACCTTCCTCCACGCCAAGGGCTACGAGGTCGGCATCTCCCTGCTCCAGAAGGACCAGGTGGACACGGTCAAGGAGTACATGGAGCGCGCCGAGCGGAACGGCGTCGAGCTGGTCCTGCCCGTCGACATCCTGGCCTCCTCGGACTTCCCCGACCTCAAGGAGAAGACCCCGGCGGAGTTCGTCACCGTCGCCGCGGACGCCATCCCGGCGGACAAGGAGGGCCTGGACATCGGCCCCAAGACCCGTGAGCTGTACGCTGCGAAGATCGCCGATGCCGCGACCGTCTTCTGGAACGGCCCGGTGGGCGTCTTCGAGCACCCCGACTACGCGGGCGGCACCACCGCCATCGCGCAGGCCCTCCTCGACAGCCGGGCCTTCACCGTGGTCGGCGGTGGCGACAGCGCCGCCTCCGTCCGCATCCTCGGCTTCGACGAGAACGCCTTCGGTCACATTTCCACCGGTGGTGGCGCCAGCCTCGAATACCTCGAGGGCAAGACGCTCCCCGGCCTCGCCGCCCTGGAGGGCTGAACCCCCATGACCACTGTGAACGGCCGCACCCCGCTGATGGCGGGCAACTGGAAGATGAACCTCAACCACCTCGAGGCCATCGCCCACGTCCAGAAGCTCGCCTTCGCGCTCACGGACAAGGACTACGACGCCGTCGAGGTCGCGGTGCTCCCGCCCTTCACCGACCTGCGCTCGGTCCAGACCCTGGTCGACGGCGACAAGCTGAAGATCAAGTACGGCGCCCAGGACATCTCGGCGCACGACGCCGGCGCGTACACCGGTGAGATCTCCGGCCCGATGCTGTCGAAGCTGAGCTGCGCCTTCGTCGCCGTCGGCCACAGCGAGCGCCGCCAGTACCACGGCGAGAGCGACGAGATCTGCAACGCCAAGGTGAAGGCCGCCTACCGCAACGGGATCACCCCGATCCTGTGCGTCGGCGAGGGCCTGGACGTCCGCAAGGCCGGCAACCAGGTCGCGCACACGCTGGCCCAGGTCGACGGCGGCCTCAAGGACCTCCCGGCCGAGCAGGCCGAGTCCCTCGTGATCGCGTACGAGCCGGTCTGGGCGATCGGCACCGGCGAGGTCGCCACCCCCGAGGACGCGCAGGAGGTGTGCGGGGCGATCCGCGGCCGCCTCGCCGAGCTGTACTCCCAGGAGCTGGCCGACAAGGTCCGCATCCAGTACGGCGGCTCGGTCAAGGCCGGCAACATCGCCGCGATCATGGCCCAGCCCGATGTCGACGGCGCGCTGATCGGCGGCGCCGCGCTGGACGTGGACGAGTTCGTCAAGATCGTCCGCTTCCGCGACCAGTGAGTATGCGGTAGGGCCGATCCGTCGTACCCTTGCGGGGGCCGGGGGCCGCGTACGCGCGGCCTGCCGGCCCCCGCTTCCTCCCAGCAAGCCCAGAAAGTAGGAATCAGCCGTGGTTATGGGGTTCTCGATCGCCCTGCTCGTCTTCAGCGCTCTGCTGATGCTGCTCGTGCTGATGCACAAGGGCAAGGGGGGCGGCCTTTCCGACATGTTCGGCGGCGGCATGCAGTCCTCGGTCGGCGGTTCCTCCGTGGCCGAGCGCAACCTCGACCGCATCACGGTCGTCGTCGGCCTGCTGTGGTTCGCCTGCATCGTCGCGCTCGGCCTGCTCATGAAGTCCTCCGCGGCCTGACGGTTCCGGCCGTTCGGCCCGTCCCGGCGGTCCCGCCCGGCCTATCATGAGGGCCTGCGTCCACGGCCGGAGCGAGTAACTCCGGTTGCTGGACGCGCGTTGGGCCTTACGTAGACTGGGGCGCCCGCAGCGGACATCCCCTCACGCTCCGCGGCACCATCACGCAGGGAGTTACGACCGTGGCAAGTGGCAACGCGATTCGTGGAAGTCGGGTCGGAGCCGGGCCGATGGGCGAGGCCGAGCGCGGTGAATCCGCGCCCCGCCTGCGCATCTCCTTCTGGTGCTCGAACGGGCACGAGACGCAGCCGAGCTTCGCCAGCGACGCGCAGGTGCCGGACACCTGGGACTGCCCGCGCTGCGGGTTCCCGGCCGGCCAGGACCGGGACAACCCGCCCGCGCCGCCGCGCACGGAGCCGTACAAGACGCACCTCGCGTACGTCCGCGAGCGCCGCACGGACGCCGACGGCGAGGCGATCCTCGCCGAGGCCCTCGCCAAGCTCCGCGGCGAGATCTGAGCGGCCCGTCCGCACACGGCCGGCCGCGCTCGAGAGCGGCTCGGGGGCCCGGTCCGCGGGAGGGGCAATCCCGCGGACCGGGCCCCTTCGTGCGCGTTGTCCCCCTTCCGATCCCTTAAGTTGGACGGTGGCGGGGCACAACAGGACGGAAGAAGTGGGTTGATGTCCGAGATGAACGCAGACAGCCGTACGAGGCTCAACCGGACGCCCGAGTGGCACGCCCTCGGCAAGCACCGGGAAGAGCTGGGGCAGACGCATCTGCGGGAACTGTTTGAGTCGGACCCGGACCGGGGCACCGGCTACACGCTGCGCGTCGGGGACCTGCACATCGACTACTCGAAGCACCTCGTCACCGACGAGACGCTCGGGCTGCTGCGCGAACTGGCCTCGGCCACCGGCGTGGCGGAGCTGCGGGACGCGATGTTCCGCGGCGAGAAGATCAACGTGACGGAGGACCGCGCGGTCCTGCACACCGCGCTGCGCGCCCCCCTGGACGCGGTCGTCGAGGTGGACGGCGAGAACGTCGTACCCGGCGTGCACGAGGTCCTCGACAGGATGGCGGCCTTCTCCCGCCAGGTCAGGTCGGGGGAGTGGACCGGATTCACCGGCGAGCGCATCGAGAACGTCGTCAACATCGGCATCGGCGGCTCCGACCTGGGCCCCGCCATGGCGTACGAGGCGCTGCGCGCCTTCACCGACCGCGACCTGACCGTGCGGTTCGTCTCCAACGTGGACGGCGCCGACCTGCACGAGGCCGTGCGCGATCTCGACCCGGCGCGGACGCTGTTCATCATCGCGTCGAAGACCTTCACCACCATCGAGACCATCACCAACGCCACCTCCGCACGGGAGTGGCTGCTCGCGGGCCTGGGCGGCGACCAGGCCGCCGTGGCACGGCACTTCGTGGCGCTGTCCACCAACGCCGAGAAGGTCACCGAGTTCGGCATCGACCCGGCCAACATGTTCGGCTTCTGGGACTGGGTCGGCGGACGCTACTCCTTCGACTCCGCCATCGGCCTCTCCCTGATGATCGCCATCGGCCCGGACGCCTTCCGCGAGATGCTCGGCGGCTTCCACGCCATGGACGAGCACTTCCGCACCGCGCCCCCCCAGCGCAACGCCCCGCTGCTGCTGGGCCTGTTGGGCATCTGGTACGGGGCGTTCTTCGACGCGCAGTCGCACGCCGTGCTCCCGTACAGCCACTACCTCTCCCGTTTCACGGCCTACTTGCAGCAGCTGGACATGGAGTCCAACGGCAAGTCCGTGGACCGGGACGGCAATCCGGTGGACTGGCAGACCGGCCCGGTGGTGTGGGGCACGCCCGGAACCAACGGACAGCACGCCTACTACCAGCTCATCCACCAGGGCACCCGGATGATCCCGGCGGACTTCATCGGCTTCGCCCGCCCGGTGGCGGAACTGCCGCCGGCGCTGGCCGCCCAGCACGACCTGCTGATGGCGAACTTCTTCGCCCAGACGCAGGCCCTGGCCTTCGGCAAGACCCCGGACGAGGTGCGTGCGGAGGGCGTCGCCGAGGAACTCGTCCCGCACAAGACCTTCCGGGGCAACCACCCGACCACGACCATCCTCGCCGCCGAGCTGACGCCGTCGGTGCTGGGACAGCTCATCGCGCTGTACGAGCACAAGGTGTTCGTACAGGGCGCGGTGTGGAACATCGACTCCTTCGACCAGTGGGGCGTCGAACTCGGCAAGGTCCTCGCCAAGCGCGTGGAGCCGGCGCTGACGGAGGGCTCGGACGTGGAGGGCCTCGACCCGTCGACGCGGGCGCTGGTGACCGCGTACCGCGAACTGCGCGGCCGCTGACGCACGGCGAAGGGCCCCGCACCGGCTGCCGGTGCGGGGCCCTTCGCGCGGCTCCCGTCAGGCGGAGGCCGGGGGGTACAGCCCGGCGGGCAGCTTGGCCGCCGCCGCGCGGTCCAGCAGCCACAGGGTGCGGCTGCGGCCGTGGGCGGCCGCAGCCGGGGCCTGGACCGCGCCGGCCCCGCCCAGGGCGATGGCCACCGCCCCCGCCTTGTCCTCGCCGGCCGCCAGCAGCCAGACCTCGCGGGCCGCGCGGATCGCCGGGAGGGTGAGCGAGACGCGGGTCGGCGGCGGCTTGGGGGCGCCGTGGACGCCGACGACGGTGCGCTCGGTCTCACGGGCCGCCGGGTGCTCGGGGAACAGGGACGCCACGTGGGTGTCCGGGCCCACGCCCAGCATCAGCACGTCGAACGTGGGCACCGGGCCGTGGTCCTCGGGCCCGGCGGCCTTGGCCAGTTCCGCGGCGTAGGCGGCCGCGGCGGCGTCGACGTCGTCGCCGTACGGTCCGTCGGAGGCGGGCATCGCGTGCACGCGCGCCGGATCCACGGGGACCGAGTCCAGCAGTGCCTCGCGGGCCTGGACGTGGTTGCGCTCGGGGTCGTCGGCGGGGACGTAACGCTCGTCGCCCCACCAGAGGTCGATGCGCGACCAGTCGACGGCGTCCCGGGCGGGGGCGGCGGCGAGCGCCGCCAGCAGGCCGTTGCCGTTGCGGCCGCCGGTCAGGACCACGGAGGCCGAGCCGCGGGCCGCCTGCGCGTCCACGATCTTCGTGATGAGCCGGGCCGCCGCGGCCTGGGCCATCAGCTCCTTGTCCCGGTGGACGACGACCTGGGGAGTCGTCATACCCATGTGCTGCCGCCTTCTTGGTAGTTCTGGGATGAATGGTGCGCGCGGGTGTGCGGTGCCGCCGCGCGGAGCCGCACACCCGCCCCGCCCCTTCCCGGAAGACCGGGGCCGGGGTCCGGGCGCCGGGTGGAGCGGGCCGGTGGAGCTGTGGGATCCAGCTCCACCGGCCCGTTCCGGTCCGGCCCCGGCCGGCCGTCAGCCCGCCGTTACTTCGCCGCCGCCCGCTTGGCCGGCTTCGGCTTCGCGGAGGGCGCTTCGGCCCCGGCTCCGGCTCCGGCCGCGGCCGCGGCGTCGGCCTTGACGGCGGTGCCGGCGCCGTTCCCGCCGCCCGTGGGCTCCGCCGGAGCCGCGGCGGCCGCCAGGCGGCCGACGCCGAACTTCAGCGACGCCTCGTACGTGTTGTCCGGGTCCAGCCGGCGCAGCTCCTCCGCCAGCAGCTCCGCCGTGTCGCGGCGCTTGAGCGCCACCGCACGGTCGGGCTGCCCCGGCATGCACAGCGTCGCCAGCGCACCGTCCGCGCGGTCCAGGACGATCACGCCGTCCTTGGTCTCCAGGCGTACGGCGGTCAGCCCCGGCCCGTCGGACAGGGCCCGGTGGACCGGGACCCCGAGGCGGTCCGCCAGCCACATGGCCAGCAGCTCGCAGCTCGGGTTCTCGTCCTCGCCCTCGACGGTCGCGGAGACGACCGACACCGCCTGCTGGTCCAGCGCGGCGGCCAGCATGGAGCGCCAGGGGGTGATCCGGGTCCACGACAGGTCCGTGTCACCGGGCTTGTACGCCTCCGCCCGCAGGGCGAGGGCGCCGAGGGGGTCCTCCGAGGAGTACGTGTCCGCGATCCGGCGCTGCCCCAGCGCGCCCAGCGGGTCGCCCGCCAGGTCCGCGGGAGCGCCCTCCGGCCACCAGACGACCACGGGGGCGTCCGGCAGGAGCAGCGGGAGCACGACCGACTGGGCGTGGTTGACCAGTTCCCCGTGCAGGCGCAGTACGACCGTCTCCCCGGTGCCGGAGTCCGCGCCGACGCGGATCTCCGCGTCGAGGCGGGCGTCGCGGCGGCTGCGGGGGGAGCGGCTGACCCGCTTGACCACGACGACGATCCGCGAGGGGTGTTCGTGGGAGGCGTCGTTCGCCGACTTGAGCGCGTCGTACGCGTTCTCCTCGTCGGTCACGATCACCAGCGTGAGGACCATGCCGATGGCCGGCGTGCCGATGTCCCGGCGCGCCTGCACCAACGCGGCGTTGATCTTGCTGGAGGTGGTCTCCGTGAGGTCGATCTTCATGGCCGGCGCCAGCTCCGTCCGTCTCGTGCGAGCATCTCGTCCGCCTCGACCGGCCCCCAGGTGCCCGCCGCGTACTGGGCGGGCTTGCCGTGCTTGTCCCAGTACTCCTCGATCGGGTCGAGGATGTTCCAGGACAGCTCGACTTCCTGGTGGCGCGGGAAGAGGTTCGCGTCACCGAGGAGGACGTCGAGGATGAGCCGTTCGTAGGCCTCGGGGCTGGACTCCGTGAAGGACTCGCCGTAGGCGAAGTCCATCGTGACGTCCCGGACCTCCATGGAGGTGCCCGGCACCTTCGAGCCGAAGCGGACCGTCACGCCCTCGTCCGGCTGGACCCGGATGACCAGGGCGTTCTGGCCCAGCTCCTCGGTCGCGCCCGATTCGAACGGCAGGTACGGGGCCCGCTTGAAGACCACCGCGATCTCGGTCACCCTGCGGCCCAGGCGCTTGCCCGTCCGCAGGTAGAAGGGGACGCCCGCCCAGCGGCGGTTGTTGATCTCCAGGCGGATGGCCGCGTAGGTGTCGGTCTTCGACTTGGGGTCGATGCCGTCCTCTTCGAGGTACCCGACGACCTTCTCGCCGCCCTGCCAGGCCGCCGAGTACTGGCCGCGCACGGTGTGCTTGCCGAGGTCCTCGGGGATCTGGACGGCGCTGAGCACCTTCAGCTTCTCCGCCACCAGGGCCTTCGGGTGGAAGGAGCCGGGCTCCTCCATCGCGGTGAGCGCCAGCAGCTGGAGCAGGTGGTTCTGGATGACGTCGCGGGCCGCGCCGATGCCGTCGTAGTAGCCGGCCCGGCCGCCGATGCCGATGTCCTCGGCCATGGTGATCTGGACGTGGTCGACGTACGACCGGTTCCAGATCGGCTCGAACATCGTGTTGGCGAAGCGGAGCGCCAGGATGTTCTGGACGGTCTCCTTGCCCAGG
This sequence comes from Streptomyces sp. NPDC034086, assembly GCF_055575515.1. NCBI lineage: Bacteria > Bacillati > Actinomycetota > Actinomycetes > Kitasatosporales > Streptomycetaceae > Streptomyces > Streptomyces sp. NPDC034086. The sequence goes on from NZ_JBVISM010000011.1 coordinate 125,963, forward strand.
TAGTGGTCGATCCGGAAGACCTCGTCCCGGGGGAAGACCTCGTGGACGACCTGGTTGAGCTCTTCCGCGCTCTTCAGGTCGTGCCCGAAGGGCTTCTCGATGACGGCACGCCGCCAGGAGCCCTCCTTCTGCGCCAGCCCGTGGTTCTTGAGCTGCTGGACCACCTTGGGGAAGAACTTGGGCGGCACCGAGAGGTAGAAGGCGAAGTTGCCGCCCGTCCCCTGGGCCTTGTCGAGTTCCTCGATCGTCGACTTGAGCGTCTCGAAGGCCGCGTCGTCGTCGAACTCGCCCTGGACGAACCGGCAGCCCTGCACCAGCTGCTGCCAGACCTCCTCACGGAAGGGGGTGCGCGAGTGCTCCTTGACCGCCTCGTACACCTCCTGGGCGAAGTCCTCGTCCTGCCATTCACGGCGGGCGAAACCGATCAGCGAGAAGCCCGGGGGCAGCAGGCCGCGGTTCGCGAGGTCGTAGACGGCGGGCATCAGCTTCTTGCGCGACAGGTCACCCGTAACGCCGAAAATGACCAGGCCGGACGGCCCCGCGATCCGCGGGAGCCGCCGGTCCTGTGCGTCACGAAGCGGGTTCGCTCCGTTTACCGACAAAATACTCAGTCCTCCGCGGGGGCGAGGCGCGTCAGCTCCGCCTCGGTCGACTTCAGCAGGTCGTTCCACGACGCCTCGAACTTCTCGACGCCTTCGTCCTCGAGCAGCTGCACCACATCGTCGTACGAGATGCCGAGCTTCGCGACCGCGTCCAGCTCGGCGCGCGCCTGCTCGTAGGTGCCGCGGATGGTGTCACCGGAGACCTCGCCGTGGTCGGCGGTGGCCTCCAGGGTGGCCTCGGGCATGGTGTTCACGGTGCCGGGCGCGACCAGGTCCACCACGTACAGGGTGTCCTTGTACGCCGGGTCCTTGACGCCGGTGGAGGCCCACAGCGGGCGCTGCTTGTTGGCGTGCGCCTTGTCCAGGGCCGCCCAGCGCTCGCCGCCGAACACCTCCTCGTACGCCTCGTAGGCCAGACGGGCGTTGGCGAGGGCCGCCTTGCCCTTCAGGGCCTTGGCCTCGTCGGTGCCGATGCCGTCGAGGCGCTTGTCGATCTCGGTGTCCACGCGGGACACGAAGAAGGAGGCGACCGAGTGGATCTTGGAGAGGTCCAGGCCGGCGGCCTTCGCCTTCTCCAGACCCGCCAGGTACGCGTCCATGACCGCGCGGTAGCGCTCCAGCGAGAAGATCAGCGTGACGTTGACGCTGATGCCCCTGCCGATGACCTCGGTGATGGCCGGCAGGCCGGCCTCGGTCGCCGGGATCTTGATGAGGGTGTTGGGGCGGTCCACCAGCCAGGCGAGCTGCTTGGCCTCGGCGACGGTCGCCGCGGTGTCGTGCGCCAGGCGCGGGTCGACCTCGATCGACACGCGGCCGTCCTGGCCCTCGGTCGCGTCGAAGACCGGGCGCAGGATGTCGGCGGCGTCACGGACGTCCGCCGTCGTGATCATGCGGATGGCCTCGTCGACCGTGACCTTGCGGACGGCGAGGTCCGCGAGCTGCTGCTCGTAGCCGTCGCCGCTGCTGATCGCCTTCTGGAAGATCGACGGGTTGGTGGTGACACCGACCACGTGCTGCTGGTCGATGAGTTCGGCGAGGTTGCCGGACGTGATGCGCTTGCGGGACAGGTCGTCCAGCCAGATCGCCACGCCCTCGTCGGAGAGGCGCTTGAGTGCGTCTGCTGCCATGGGAATTACATCTCCTACTGGGTCAGTGCCGGTCTTCAGCGCGCGGCGGCGGTGAGGGAGGCCTTGGCGGCTGCGGTCACGGCTTCGGCGGTCAGGCCGAACTCGCGGAACAGGACGGCGCCGTCGGCCGAGGCACCGAAGTGCTCCAGCGAGACGATCCGGCCCGCGTCCCCGACGTAACGGTGCCAGGTCAGGCCGATGCCGGCCTCGACCGCCACTCGGGCCTTGACGGAGGGCGGCAGGACGCTGTCCTTGTACTCCTGGTCCTGCTCCTCGAACCACTCGACGGAGGGCATCGAGACGACGCGCGCCGGGACGCCCTCGGCCTGCAGGGCCTCGCGCGCGGCGACGGCCAGCTGCACCTCGGAGCCGGTGCCGATGAGGACGACCTGGGCGGGACCGCCCTCGGCCTCGAAGAGCACGTAGCCGCCCTTGGCGGCGTCCTCGTTGAGTTCGTAGGTGGGCACGCCCTGGCGGGTGAGCGCCAGACCGTGCGGGGCGCCCTTGCCGTACACCTTGGTGTGGCGCTTGAGGATCTCGCGCCAGGCGACGGCGGTCTCGTTCGCGTCCGCCGGGCGGACCACGTTCAGACCCGGGATGGCGCGCAGCGAGGCGACGTGCTCGACCGGCTGGTGGGTCGGGCCGTCCTCGCCGAGGCCGATGGAGTCGTGCGTCCACACGTACGTCACCGGCAGGTGCATCAGCGCGGAGAGGCGGACGGCGTTGCGCATGTAGTCGGAGAACACCAGGAAGGTGCCGCCGTAGATCCGGGTGTGGCCGTGCAGCGCGATGCCGTTCATCACGGCGGCCATCGCGTGCTCGCGGATGCCGAAGTGGATGGTCCGGCCGTACGGGTCGGCCTCCGGCAGCGGGTTGCCCGCCGGCAGGAACGAGGAGGTCTTGTCGATGGTCGTGTTGTTGGAGCCGGCCAGGTCGGCCGAGCCGCCCCACAGCTCGGGGATGACCGAGCCGAGGGCCTCCAGGACCTTGCCGGAGGCGGCGCGGGTGGCGACGCCCTTGCCGGTCTCGAAGACGGGGAGCTTGTCCTCCCAGCCCTCGGGCAGCTCGTTGGCCTCGATCCGGTCGAAGGCGGCGGCGCGCTCCGGGTTGGCGGTGCGCCAGGCGGAGAAGTCCTTCTCCCAGGCGGCGCGCGCGTCACGGCCGCGGTCCACCAGGCTCCGGGTGTGGCCGAGGACCTCGTCGGACACCTCGAAGGTCCGCTCGGGGTCGAAGCCGAGGACGCGCTTGGTCGCGGCGACCTCGTCGTCGCCGAGGGCCGAGCCGTGGGAGGCCTCGGTGCCCTGGGCGTGCGGGGCGGGCCAGGCGATGATCGAGCGGGCCGCGATGAAGGACGGGCGCCCGGTCTCGGCCTTGGCGGCCTGGAGGGCGGCGAACAGGGCCTTCGGGTCGAGGTCGCCGTTCTCCTGCTGCTCGACGCGCTGGACGTGCCAGCCGTACGCCTCGTAGCGCTTCATGGTGTCCTCGGAGACGGCCGTCTCCGTGTCACCCTCGATGGAGATGTGGTTGTCGTCCCACAGCAGCACCAGGTTGCCGAGCTTCTGGTGGCCGGCCAGCGCGGACGCCTCGTGGGAGATGCCCTCCTGGAGGCAGCCGTCGCCCGCGATCGCGTAGACCATGTGGTCGAACGGGGAGGTGCCCTCGGCGGCCTCCGGGTCGAACAGGCCGCGCTCGTAACGGGCGGCCATGGCCATGCCCACCGCGTTGGCGATGCCCTGGCCCAGCGGGCCGGTGGTGGTCTCGACGGCGGCGGTGTGGCCGTACTCCGGGTGCCCGGGGGTCTTGGAGCCCCAGGTGCGGAACGCCTTGAGGTCGTCCAGCTCCAGGCCGAACCCGCCCAGGTAGAGCTGGGTGTAAAGAGTCAGGGACGAGTGCCCCGCGGAGAGCACGAAACGGTCACGCCCGACCCACTCCGGGTCCGAGGGGTCGTGCCGCATGACCTTCTGGAAAAGCGTGTACGCGGCGGGGGCCAGGCTCATCGCCGTACCGGGGTGTCCGTTCCCGACCTTCTGGACCGCGTCGGCGGCCAGGATGCGGGCGGTGTCGACGGCCCGCTGGTCCAGTTCGGTCCACTCGAGCTCTGGGGTGGTCGGCTTGGTGCTCACCGTTGGTCAGGGCTCCTCTCCACATGTTGTATTGCCGGTGACGAACGGTGACACCGGCGCGATTCCGAGCCTACCCCCGCCAGGGCGTGGGGCTATTCGAGTGCAGGCAGTGCGTCGTCGTCCCGCTGCCCGCCGTTCACCCGGGATCCGCCGCCGAGGACGCGCGGGTCGGTCCGATCGGCCCAACACGAGGCGACCCCCGCGCAGGGCGAGGTAAGAGCTACGTCTACAGTGGCGTGGTACGCGCAAGCCTTTACCGGCCCTTCATCCACTGACAGGGGCCGTGACGGAGCTTGCTGGATTCTCTCTCAGGGGTGTGCGTGACGGCCGTCGAATCCCGTCCAGCGGGGGTGCTCGGGACGAGCCCCGGTCACCGGCCGTTCGGGGCCCGGGCCATGGCTTTCGTGGCTTTGACCAAGCCGCGGATCATCGAACTTCTGCTGATCACCACAGTGCCGGTGATGTTCCTCGCCGAGCAGGGCGTGCCGTCGCTGTGGCTGGTGCTCGCCACCTGCTTCGGCGGCTACCTCTCCGCGGGCGGCGCCAACGCGCTGAACATGTACATCGACCGCGACATCGACGCGCTGATGGACCGCACATCGCAGCGGCCGCTGGTCACCGGCATGGTGAGCCCCGCCGAATGCCTGGTCTTCGGCATCTCGCTCGGGGTCGTCTCGACCCTGTTCTTCGGCCTGCTGATCAACTGGCTGTCGGCCGCCCTCGCCCTCGGCGCGCTCCTCTTCTACGTGGTCGTCTACACGATGCTGCTGAAGCGGCGCACCGCGCAGAACATCGTCTGGGGCGGGATCGCCGGCTGCATGCCGGTGCTCATCGGCTGGTCCGCGGTCAAGAACGAGGTCTCCTGGGCCGCCGTCATCCTCTTCCTCGTCATCTTCTTCTGGACGCCGCCGCACTACTGGCCGCTGTCCATGAAGGTCAAGGAGGACTACGCGCGGGTCGGCGTGCCGATGCTGCCGGTGGTGGCGGGCAACAAGGCCGTGGCGCGCCAGATCGTCCTCTACAGCTGGGTGATGGTGGCGGTCTCGCTGCTGCTCACGCCGCTGGGGTACACGGGCTGGTTCTACACCTCGGTGGCGCTGCTGGCCGGCGGCTGGTGGCTGTGGGAGGCGCACGCGCTGAGCGCCCGGGCCAAGGCCGGGGTGACGGGCGCGAAGCTCAAGGAGATGCGGCTGTTCCACTGGTCGATCACCTATGTGTCGCTCCTCTTCGTCGCCGTCGCCGTGGATCCCTTCCTCCGTTGATTACTCGCCGGTAGCATGCCGTCCATGGCAGAGACCGCAGAGACCGCAGACACCTCCGGGGCCACGGCGCCCGCGGACAAGAAGCAGAGCCGTACGGCCGCGAAGCTGGCCCGGCAGATCGGCGCGTTCGCCAAGCGGCACGGCGGCGCCGAGGGCCAGCTCGCGCACATCGGCCAGGCCGGCACCCGGATCGTGCTCGTCGGCACCGACGGCGGCTGGGGCGACCTGGTGGCCCCCAGCTACGCCGTGGCCCAGCTCGCCGCCGAACAGGCCGGACTGACCCTCCACGAGGAGTTCGACGGGGAGTTCGCGGCCCGCGTCAGGACCGGCCCGTACGAGTGGACGCGGATGGCCGGCATCCAGCTCGGCGGCCCCGCCAACCCGGCCGCCTGAGGACCTCGAACGCGGGTCGGTCAACAGAGCGGGCAATACTTCACACCCCGCTCACCCGTTAGGACGTGTGGAAGCCGCTTCCTCACGTCCGCAACGGGATGACCGGATGATCGAAACGCCGCCCCTGGTGGACCAGCACTGCCAGGGAGTGCTCCGTACGGAGCTGGGGATCGCCACCTTCGAGGCCCAGCTGATCCACCCGGCCGGCCCGCCCGCACCGGGGACCACCTTCTTCGACACCCAGACCGGCTTCGCCGTGCGCCGCTGGTGCCCGCCCCTGCTCGGCCTGGAGCCGCACTGCGCACCCGCCAGGTACCTGGCCCGGCGCCGCGAGCTCGGGGCCGCGGAGAGCACCCGACGGCTGCTGAGGGGCTCGGGGACGGGCGCGTACCTCGTCGACACGGGAGCCCCCGGGGACCTCACCGGGACCAAGGAGCTGGCCCTGGCCGGGAACGCCGAGGCCTTCGAGGTGGTCCGGCTGGAGCTGCTCGCCGAGCAGGCCGCCGACACCTCCGGGACCGTCGTCGCCTTCCTCGCCAACCTCGCCGGAGCCGTCCACCACGCCGCGGCCTCGGCCGTCGCCTTCGCGTGCGGGGCCCGCACCGGCTGCGCGGCCGCCCTGGCCGGAGCCCCGGAACCGCCGGTGCCGGGCGAGGTACGGGCGGCCGCCGGGCGGTGGCTGGCCGTACGGGCCAGGGGAGGGGAGCTGCGGGACCCCGTACTCCTGCGGCACCTGATGTGGAGCGCGGCGGGCTCCGGGCTGCCGCTGCAGCTGCACACCGGCGGGGCCGACCCGGAGCCGCTGACCGGGTTCGTACGGGCCACCGCCGGCACGGGCGCGCAGCTGGTGCTCAGCGGCGGGTACCCGTACCACCGGCACGCCGCCCGGCTGGCGGCGCAGCACCCGCACCTCCACGCCGACGTCGGCCCGGGCCTCGCCCGCACGGGGGCGCGGGCCGCCGCCGTACTGGCGGAACTGCTGGAGCTCGCGCCCTTCGGCAAACTGCTGTTCTCCAGCGGCGGGCGGAACCTGCCCGAGCTGCACGCGGTCGGCGCACTGGTGTTCCGCGAGGCGCTCGACCGGGTCCTGGGCGGCTGGGTCGCCGAGGGGGCCTGGTCCTGGCAGGACGCCCAGCGCGTCGCCGGGATGCTGGCGGCCGGCAACGCGCGGCGCCTCTACCGGCTCGACGAGCGCGGCTGACGGCCGGGTGCGCGGCGGACGTGCCGGCCCGCGGGGGCCTCGGGGCCGGGGCCGGCGCCGCGGGGTCAGACCGCCGAGAGCTGCTCCTCGTCCCGTGCCGGGGCCTCCACCCGGTCGCCGGAGCGCTCGCGCAGGGCGAGGGCGAGGCGCAGCACCGCGATCCACACCAGGCAGGAGCCCAGCATGTGCGCGGCGACCAGTACCTCGGGCAGCTGGGTGAAGAACTGGACGTAGCCGATCGCACCCTGGGCGAGCAGGACGACCAGCAGGTCGCGGGCGCGCGCCCGGGTGTCGCCGGGGGCGTCCACCACGCGCAGCACCAGCCACATCGCTACGGCGAGCGCGCAGACCAGCCAGGCGGCGATCGCGTGCACGTGGGCGGTGGCCGCCCAGTCGAACGGCATCCGCTTGATCTCGCTCTTGTCGCCGGCGTGCGGACCGGAGCCGGTCACGACCGTGCCCGCCGCGATCAGTACGAGGGTGGCGGCGACCAGCGCCCACGCCAGCTTGCGCACCGGCCCGGGCACGCGCGGCCGCGGGGCGCCGTCGCCCTCGCGGGTGCGCTGCCAGGAGACGGTGGTGACCGCGATCAGGCCGGTGGCGAGCAGGAAGTGCCCGGCGACGCTGTACGGGTTGAGGCCGGTCCGGACGGTGATGCCGCCGAGGACCGCGTTGCTCATCACGAGGGCGAACTGGGTCCACCCGAGCTTCGTCAGCGAGTGCCGCCACGGCTTCGCCGCGCGCGCCGCGAGGATGAACCAGCCGACGGCCGCGCTCAGCACGTACGTCAGCATCCGGTTGCCGAACTCGATGACCCCGTGGAAGCCCTGGGCCTGCGTGACGACGAGGCTGTCGTCGGTGCACTTGGGCCAGGTGTCGCAGCCGAGACCGGATCCGGTCAGCCGCACCGCGCCGCCGGTGACGATGATGGCCACGCTCATCAGGAGCGCGGCGGCCGCGGCCCGCCGGACGGTCCGGGGTGACGGCGTCCAGCGGTCGGCGATGTATGCGAATGGGTTCAACACGGCGCCTATCGTATGCGGCGCCTTGTGCAAAGTTTCACGAGGGGGTCCCGGCGGCGGCGTCGGGCCCGACCGTCCGGCGGAACCGGGCCCCGGCCGGATCCCCCTCCTCGTGCCACCACACCAGCACCCGCCACAGTCCGCCCCCGCCGGGCCGCGCCGGCGACCGGGCGAACCCCCGCACCAGCCCGTCCCCGACCTCCTCGGCGGTCAGCCCCCTCACCTGCGCCGACCCCCGCCACGGGTCCGGCTGTACGGTCCACAGCCCGTCGGCGCCCCGCACCTCGACCCGCCACACCGCGCGCCACGGGGTCACCTCCAGCATCGTGGCGACCTGCTCGGCGTCCAGACCCAGCCGGGCCGCGATCACCGCCTCGGGCACGCCCCGGATCCGGGCGGCCACCACCGCCTGCGGCAGCAGCCGCTCGGGCAGCAGCCCGTCGGCCCGGAGCCCCGCCAGCGCGTCCAGGTCCAGGAAGCGCAGCCGCAGTTCCAGCTGCCGGCCGATGTGGTCCAGGGCCTCCTCCGCCTCCCGCGCCGCCTCGGGCCCCGGGTCCGCGAGGAGCAGCCGGCGGAACCCCGACTCGGCGTCCACCGCCCACGCGACCGCCTGCGACGCGGAGCCCAGCTCCGCGAGCCGGTCCGCGAGGAACACCTTGGCCTGCGCGAGCCCCCGCCGGTTGACCGGGTCCTCCTGGTCCAGGCCGGCCCAGACCTCGACGGCGGCCCGCGTCACGTCACGGGCCCGTTCGCCGGCGGCCCGTTCCATCGCGTCCGGGCCGCTCCCGGCGCCGCCGCCCAGGGGGTGCCGTGGCAGCCGGGCGCCGTCGCTCAGCGGCCAGGCCAGCCAGACCCCCTGGTTGATCAGCCCCCGCGCGTACCACCGGGCGTACTCCGGCGCGTGCGGCGCGGCCCGCCGCGCGTGGCCGAGCCCCTCTTCGATCGCGGCCAGCGCCCCGGCCCGGTCCCCGCCCCCGAACCGGCGTGCGGCGAGGTCGCCCAGGCGCAGCCCGAGCCGGGCGGCGCACTCGGGATCGGTCAGGGCGGGCCCGCGCAGCGCGCCGATCAGCTCCCGCAGCAGCCGCTCGCTCTCGGCGGGCCCGGCCGCCGCCGCCCCCGACCGGATCCGCGCCCATTCCCCGTCCAGCCGCAGAGCGGCCTCCCGCTGCGCCATGCCACGCCCCCCGGCGTTCCGATGTGTGGAGGCTGGTCATCCTCCCGCCGGGGCAACGATCAGGAGCGGTGATTCACTCCCAGCGGAACAGCCTCGCCGCGGCGCCCAGGCCCAGTACGGCCCAGCCGCCCAGTACGGCCGCGTCGCCCCACGGGAGCGCGGCCCCGTGCTGGAGGACCTCCCGCAGCCCGTGCGAGAGCGCCGAGATCGGCAGCAGGCCGAGCACGTCCCGCACGGCGCCGGGGAACTTCTCCAGCGGCACGATCACCCCGCCGCCGACCAGCAGCAGCAGGAACACCAGGTTGGCCGCGGCCAGGGTCGCCTCGGCCCTGAGGGTGCCCGCCATCAGCAGCCCCAGCCCGGAGAAGGCCGCCGTACCGAGCAGGATCAGCGCCGCGACCGACAGCGGGTTCCCCTGCGGGGACCAGCCGAGCGCGAGGGCGATCACCGTCAGCAGGGCCACCTGGAGCACCTCGGTGACCAGCACGGACAGCGTCTTGGCGGCCATCAGCGCCCAGCGCGGCAGCGGGGAGGCCCCGAGCCGCTTGAGCACGCCGTAGCGGCGGTCGAAGCCGGTGGCGATGGCCTGGCCGGTGAAGGCGGTGGACATGACCGCGAGCGCGAGGACGCCCGGTGCCAGGAAGTCGACGGCCTCCCCCTCCCCGGTGTCGACGATGTCGACGGCGGAGAAGAGGGTCAGCAGCAGCGCCGGAATGATCACGGTCAGCAGCAGCTGCTCCCCGTTGCGCAGCAGCATCCGGGTCTCCAGCGCGGTCTGCGCCCAGATCATCCGGGACACGGGCGCGGACCCCGGCCGGGGGGTGAACGTACCGGCGCTCATGCGCGCAGCTCCTTGCCCGTGAGCTCGAGAAAGACGTCTTCGAGGGTGTGCCGCTCCACGGAGAGGCTGTCGGGCATCACCCCGTGCTGGGCGCACCAGGAGGCGACGGTGGCCAGCAGCTGCGGATCCACGTCACCGGTGACCCGGTAGGCGCCGGGGGTGAGCTCGGCGGCCTGCGTGCCGTCGGGCAGGGCCTTGAGCAGGGAGGCGAGGTCGAGGGAGGGACGGCCGGTGAAGCGCAGGGTGTTCTCGGCGCCGCCCCGGCACAGCACCTCGGGGCTGCCGTGGGCGATGACCCGGCCGGCGTCGACGATGGCGACCTCGTCGCAGAGCTGTTCGGCCTCGTCCATGTGGTGGGTGGTGAGGACGACGGTGACCCCGTCGGCGCGCAGTTCGCGTACGAGGTCCCAGGTCGCGCGGCGGGCCTGGGGGTCGAGGCCGGCGGTGGGCTCGTCCAGGAACACCAGCTCGGGGCGGCCGACGACGGCCATGGCCAGGGCGAGCCGCTGCTGCTGGCCGCCGGAGAGCCGGCGGTAGGCGGTGCGGCCGCAGCCGCCGAGGCCGAGGCGTTCCACGAGGGCGTCGACGTCGAGGGGGTCGGCGTACAGCCTGGCCATGTGGCGCAGCATCTCGACGGCGCGGGCGCCGGAGTAGACCCCGCCGGACTGGAGCATCACGCCGACGCGCGGGCGCAGCCGCCCGGCGTCGGCGACCGGGTCGAGACCGAGGACGCGGACGGTTCCGGCGTCGGGGCGGTGGTAGCCCTCGCAGGTCTCCACGGTGGTGGTCTTGCCCGCGCCGTTGGGGCCGAGGACCGCGGTGACGGAGCCGCGCCGGACGGTGAGGTCCAGGCCGTCCACCGCCGTTTTGGGGCCGTACCGCTTCACCAGTCCGCGGATCTCCACGGCGGGGTCGTTGCTCATGGTGACTGAGTCTACGGAGCCCCGGAAGGGGGTCTCCGCCCCGGGGTGGGAGGGCGTCGGACACGGATCGCCGGTCGCGCAAGAGGTTCTTTTCCGCCGTGCGGCCTCCGTGGTCCGGCGGCTTTCGGTGACGTCCCCGGAACCTGACGTTCAGCCCCGGAACGCCCGCCCCGGGCGGAGGTCCGCTGGTGGGAGGCGCTGCGAGGCCCGTCGTAGGGGTTCGGAATGGAAGCGGAATTCCATATACCGATTAACTCTCCGTAGATAAATAAGGTAACCCTTAGTGATGGACGCCACCGGGCGTGGCTCCGGTCACGGCTTGTCGGGGCTCGCTTAATTACGCAACAATGGCGTTGTGAAATACGGCGAACGGATGAGCGAGGCCCCCCAGGGGGAACTCGCGACCGGGGAGCGGTCCACCCGCAACCGGGTCGCGCGGTCCATCCTGGACCACGGCCCCTCCACCGTCGCCGACCTCGCTCAGCGTCTCGGCCTCACCCAGGCCGCCGTCCGCCGCCACCTCGACACGCTCGTCGCCGACGACGTGGTCGCACCCCGGGAGCAGCGCGTGTACGGCACGCGGACCCGGGGCCGGCCCGCCAAGGTGTTCGCGCTGACCGACTGCGGCCGCGACGCCTTCGACCAGTCCTACGACACCCTCGCCGCGGACGCCCTGCGCTGGATCGCGCAGTCCGTCGGCGGGGGCGAGAAGGGCGAGGCGGCCGTCGCCGCCTTCGCGAGGGCGCGGATGGAGACGCAGGCACAGGCCTACCGGGAAGCCGTGGAGGCGGCCGCCCCCGCGGCCCGCACCGAGGCCCTGGCCAAGGCGTTGACCGCGGACGGGTACGCTGCTACGGCGAAGAGCGCTCCCGGTCCGCACAGCGGTGAACAGCTCTGTCAGCACCACTGCCCGGTCGCACACGTCGCCGAGCAGTTCCCGCAGCTCTGCGAGGCGGAGACCGAGGTCTTCTCCCGCCTGCTCGGGACGCACGTGCAGCGCCTCGCCACGATCGCCCACGGCGACGGGGTGTGCACCACGTTCATTCCGCGAAGCGCCACACAGACCGACACATCAGCATCTGCAAGTACGGCCGGGAGGAACCCCGCATGACCACGGAGACTGCTCACCCTGAGCTCGATGGCCTGGGCACCTACGAATACGGCTGGGCCGACTCCGACGCGGCCGGTGCCGCTGCCAAGCGGGGTCTGTCCGAGGACGTCGTCCGCGACATCTCGGCGAAGAAGTCCGAGCCGGAGTGGATGTTGAACCTCCGGCTCAAGGGCCTCAAGCTCTTCGGCAAGAAGCCCATGCCCATGTGGGGTTCCGACCTCTCCGGCATCGACTTCGACAACATCAAGTACTTCGTGCGCTCCACCGAGAAGCAGGCCGCTTCCTGGGAGGACCTGCCCGAGGACATCAAGAACACGTACGACAAGCTCGGCATCCCGGAGGCGGAGAAGCAGCGCCTCGTCGCCGGTGTCGCGGCCCAGTACGAGTCCGAGGTCGTCTACCACCAGATCCGTGAGGACCTGGAGGAGCAGGGCGTCATCTTCCTCGACACGGACACCGCGCTCAAGGAGCACCCGGAGCTCTTCCAGGAGTACTTCGGCACGGTCATCCCGGTCGGCGACAACAAGTTCGCGTCGCTGAACACCGCCGTGTGGTCGGGCGGCTCCTTCATCTACGTCCCCAAGGGTGTCCACGTGGACATCCCGCTCCAGGCCTACTTCCGCATCAACACGGAGAACATGGGCCAGTTCGAGCGGACGCTGATCATCGTCGACGAGGACGCCTACGTCCACTACGTCGAGGGCTGCACCGCCCCGATCTACTCCTCGGACTCGCTGCACAGCGCCGTGGTCGAGATCATCGTGAAGAAGGGCGGCCGCTGCCGCTACACGACCATCCAGAACTGGTCGAACAACGTCTACAACCTGGTCACCAAGCGCGCCGTGGCGTACGAGGGCGCGACCATGGAGTGGATCGACGGCAACATCGGTTCCAAGGTCACCATGAAGTACCCGGCCGTCTACCTGATGGGCGAGCACGCCAAGGGCGAGACCCTCTCCATCGCCTTCGCGGGCGAGGGCCAGCACCAGGACGCCGGTTCCAAGATGGTCCACATGGCGCCGAACACCTCCTCCAACATCGTCTCCAAGTCGGTGGCGCGGGGCGGCGGCCGCACCTCCTACCGCGGCCTGGTCGAGATCGGCGAGGGCGCCGCGGGCTCCAAGTCCAACGTGCTGTGCGACGCGCTCCTCGTCGACACCATCTCCCGCTCGGACACCTACCCCTACGTCGACGTCCGCGAGGACGACGTGACGATGGGCCACGAGGCCACCGTCTCCAAGGTCTCCGACGACCAGCTCTTCTACCTGATGCAGCGCGGCCTCACCGAGTTCGAGGCCATGGCCATGATCGTGCGCGGCTTCGTAGAGCCGATCGCGAAGGAGCTGCCGATGGAGTACGCGCTGGAGCTGAACCGGCTCATCGAGCTTCAGATGGAGGGCTCGGTCGGCTAGTCCGACGGCGGCCGGCCCCCGCCGGCCGCCCCCGCCCCGCGGCACATTCGTTAGACGTACGTAGGAAGAGAGCAAGACGACAGCCATGGCTGAGGCTCAGAACATTCCGGCGGGCTCCACCACCGCCGGCGCGATCGCGGTGGCCGCAGAGTCCACCGTCGCCACCCGGATGAGCGCGCCCCCGTCCTTCGACGTGGCCGACTTCCCCGTGCCGCACGGCCGCGAGGAGGAGTGGCGGTTCACCCCGCTCGCCCGCCTCAAGGGCCTGCACGACGGCACCGCGGTCGCCAACGGCACCATGAAGGCCCAGATCGACGCCCCCGAGGGCGTGACGGTCGAGTCCGTCGAGCGCGGTGACGAGCGGATCGGCAAGGCCGGCGCCCCCGTCGACCGCGTCTCCGCGCAGGCCTTCTCCTCGTTCGCCAAGGCCACGGTCGTCACCGTGCCCAAGGAGACCGTGCTCGCCGAGCCCATCCGGGTCGCGCTGCACGGTGAGGGCGGCACGACCTTCGGGCACACCGTCTTCGACATCAAGCCCTTCGCCGAGGCGATCATCGTGATCGACCACACCGGCGACGGCGTGCGCGCCGCCAACGTCGACATCCTCGTCGGCGACGGCGCCAAGGTGACCTTCGTGTCCGTCCAGGACTGGGACGACACGGCCGTCCACACCTCGCAGCACAACGCCCTCATCGGCCGCGACGCCAGCTTCAAGTCCGTCGTCGTGACCTTCGGCGGCGACCTGGTCCGCCTGCACCCGCGCGTCAGCTACGCCGGCCCCGGCGGCGAGGCCGAGATGCTCGGCGTGTACTTCACGGACGCCGGCCAGCACCAGGAGCACCGCCTCCTGGTCACCCACGACGCCCCGCACTGCAAGTCGAACGTGGTCTACAAGGGCGCGCTCCAGGGCCAGGACGCCCACGCCGTCTGGATCGGTGACGTGCTCATCGAGAAGACCGCCGAGGGCACCGACACCTACGAGATGAACCGGAACCTCGTCCTGACGGACGGCGCCCGCGTCGACTCGGTGCCCAACCTGGAGATCGAGACGGGCGAGATCGTCGGCGCCGGCCACGCCTCCGCGACCGGCCGCTTCGACGACGAGCAGCTCTTCTACCTCCAGGCCCGCGGCATCCCGGCCGACGAGGCCCGCCGCCTGGTCGTGCGCGGCTTCTTCGCCGAGCTCGTCCAGCAGATCGGTGTCGCGGACATCGAGGAGCGCCTGATCGCGAAGATCGAGGCCGAGCTGGCGGCGGCCGTCTGATGACGTACGTCAAGGCCTGTGCGCTGAGCGAGCTGGAGGAGAACACCCCCAAGCGGGTGGAACTCGACGGCACGCCGGTGTCCATCGTCTCCACCGAGGGGGAGGTGTTCGCGATCAACGACATCTGCTCGCACGCGAACGTCTCGCTCTCGGAGGGCGAGGTCGAGGACTGCATGATCGAGTGCTGGCTGCACGGGTCGGCCTTCGACCTGCGCACCGGCAAGCCCTCCGGTCTGCCCGCGACGCGCCCCGTCCCCGTTTACCCCGTCAAGATCGAAGGGGACGACGTGCTCGTCTCCCTCGCCCAGGAGTCCTGAGGTACCCATGGCAACGCTTGAAATCCACGACCTGCACGTCTCCGTCGAGGCCGAGAACGGCGCCCGCGAGATCCTCAAGGGCGTCGACCTCACCGTCAAGCAGGGTGAGACGCACGCCATCATGGGCCCCAACGGCTCCGGCAAGTCCACCCTGGCGTACTCGCTCGCCGGTCACCCGAAGTACACCATCACCGGTGGCACCGTGACCCTCGACGGCGAGGACGTCCTGGAGATGTCCGTCGACGAGCGCGCCCGCGCCGGCGTCTTCCTCGCCATGCAGTACCCGGTCGAGGTCCCCGGCGTCTCGGTCTCCAACTTCCTGCGCACCTCCGCCACCGCCATCCGCGGCGAGGCCCCCAAGCTGCGCACCTGGGTGAAGGAGGTCAAGTCCGCGATGGAGCAGCTCCAGATGGACCCGGCCTTCGCCGAGCGCAACGTCAACGAGGGCTTCTCCGGCGGTGAGAAGAAGCGCCACGAGATCCTCCAGCTGGAGCTCCTCAAGCCGAAGATCGCGATCCTCGACGAGACCGACTCCGGTCTGGACGTCGACGCGCTGCGCCAGGTCTCCGAGGGCGTCAACCGCGTCCGCGCGACCGGCGAGGTCGGCACGCTGCTGATCACGCACTACACGCGGATCCTCCGCTACATCAAGCCGGACTTCGTCCACGTCTTCTCGGAAGGCCGCATCGTCGAGTCCGGCGGCGCCGAACTCGCCGACAAGCTGGAGGCGGAAGGCTACGAGTCGTACAGCACGAAGGGTGGCGCGACCGCGTGACACAGCTGCCTGGCCTCCTCGACATCGAGGCGATCCGCAAGGACTTCCCCCTGCTGGATCGTGTGGTCCACGACGGGAAGAAGATCGTTTACCTGGACAACGCGGCGACTTCGCAGAAGCCGCGCCAGGTGCTCGACGCGCTGAACGAGTACTACGAGCAGCACAACGCCAACGTCCACCGCGGCGTTCACGTGCTCGCAGAGGAGGCCACGGCGCTGTACGAGGGCGCCCGCGACAAGGTCGCCGCCTTCATCAACGCGCCGAGCCGCGACGAGGTGATCTTCACCAAGAACGCCTCGGAGTCGCTCAACCTGGTCGCGAACATGCTCGGCTGGGCGGACGAGCCCTACCGGGTCGACAGCGAGACCGAGATCGCCATCACGGAGATGGAGCACCACTCCAACATCGTGCCGTGGCAGCTGCTCGCACAGCGCACGGGCGCGAAGCTGAAGTGGTTCGGCCTCACCGACGACGGCCGGCTCGACCTGTCCAACATCGAAGAGGTCATCACGGAGAAGACGAAGATCGTCTCCTTCACGCTGGTCTCCAACATCATGGGCACCGTCAACCCGGTCGAGGCGATCGTCCGGCGCGCCCAGGACGTGGGCGCGCTGGTCCTCGTCGACGCCTCCCAGGCCGCCCCGCACATGCCGCTGGACGTACAGGCGCTCGGCGCCGACTTCGTGGCCTTCACCGGCCACAAGATGTGCGGCCCGACCGGCATCGGCGTCCTCTGGGGCCGCCAGGAACTCCTGGAGGACCTGCCCCCGTTCCTCGGTGGCGGCGAGATGATCGAGACCGTGTCGATGCACGCCTCGACGTACGCCCCGGCGCCCCACAAGTTCGAGGCCGGCACGCCCCCGATCGCCCAGGCCGTCGGCCTCGGCGCGGCCGTGGACTACCTGACCTCGATCGGCATGGAGAACATCGCCGCGCACGAACACGCGATCACCGAGTACGCGGTCAGGCGCCTCCTGGAGGTGCCCGACCTGCGGATCATCGGCCCCACCACGGCCGAGGACCGCGGAGCCGCGATCTCGTTCACGCTCGGTGACATCCACCCCCACGACGTGGGCCAGGTGCTGGACGAGCAGGGCATCGCGGTCCGCGTGGGACACCACTGCGCGCGCCCCGTCTGCCTGCGGTACGGAATTCCCGCGACCACGCGAGCGTCTTTCTACCTGTACTCCTCTCCCGCCGAGGTCGACGCGCTGATCGACGGGCTGGAGCACGTACGGAACTTCTTCGGCTGACGAAGGCGACGAGGACGAGGCTGTGAAGCTGGATTCGATGTACCAGGAACTGATCCTGGACCACTACAAGCACCCGCACGGGCGCGGCCTTCGTGAAGGCGACGCCGAAGTGCACCACGTCAACCCGACGTGCGGCGACGAGATCACCCTGCGCGTGAAGTACGACGGGCAGACGCTCACCGACGTCTCCTACGAGGGCCAGGGCTGCTCCATCAGCCAGGCCAGCGCGTCCGTGCTCAACGAGCTGCTCGTCGGCAAGGAGCTCTCCGAGGCGCAGAGGATCCAGGGCGTGTTCCTGGAGCTCATGCAGTCCAAGGGCAAGCTGGAGCCGGACGAGGAGATGGAGGAGGTGCTGGAGGACGCGGTCGCGTTCGCCGGTGTCTCCAAGTATCCGGCGCGCGTGAAGTGTGCTCTGCTGAGCTGGATGGCGTGGAAGGACGCGACCGCCCAGGTGCTGGGCGACGCGGAGAGGAAGACGGCATGACCGAGAACGCGACGCCCGAGGCGTCGATCAAGCCGGCCACCGAGGAAGAGGTCCGCGAGGCCCTCTACGACGTGGTCGACCCCGAGCTGGGCATCGACGTCGTCAACCTGGGCCTGATCTACGGCATCCACATCGACGACGCGAACATCGCCACCCTCGACATGACCCTGACCTCGGCGGCCTGCCCGCTGACGGACGTCATCGAGGACCAGGCGAAGTCGGCGACGGAGGGCATCGTCAACGAGCTGCGCATCAACTGGGTCTGGATGCCCCCGTGGGGCCCGGACAAGATCACGGACGATGGGCGCGAGCAGCTGCGCGCGCTCGGCTTCAACGTCTGAGCTTCGGCGTCCGCGCTTCGGCGTCCAGACGTCTGGACGACGCCTGCGCGTGAGGGCCCCCGGCACGGTCGTGCCGGGGGTCCTTCCCGTTCCCGGGGTCGTACGGGGGCCGTCGTACGGAGCTACGGCACCCGCGGGACCGCCTGGAAGTCGAACGACGCTCCGTTGTCGGCGGTGTTCGCGTCGCCGGTACCGGTGATCGAGGCGTGGATGGTTCCGTTGCCGGTGTTCTTCACCGCGACCAGGAACGGGATCTCCTTCTTCTCCCCGGCCTTGACGGTGCCGCCCGCGCAGCGGAAGCCCGCGGCGCCGGCGGGCGCGCAGGTGAACCCGCTGAAGGTGCCGTTCTCCGGGGGCCTGCGGAGCGTCATCGGCCCCGTCGCCCAGACCTCGAGCACGACGCCCGTCGCCTCCGCGCCCTTGTTCGCGTAGCCCACCCAGTAGTTCCGGTTGGTGCCGGCGGGCGGCCTGGCCTCGCCGGTGATCGGGCCGGTCGACAGGTCCGTCTGCGCGGACTGGGGCTTGGACGGGTCGGTGGGGTCCGCGCACACCTTGTTGGACTCGGGGGTGTCCGGGTCCTCCAGCTCATAGGGGTTGATCACCGGATCCTCGTAGTGGACGGTCGCCCTGATCGTCGCGCAGTAGGCCACACCGGGTTTGATCCCCGCGGCCGAACGCGTGGCGACCCGGCCCGTCCCGGGCACCCGCCCGGGCGCCGTGCGCACGATCTTGGTGTAGCCCGGGTTGTCCTTCTCGGTGAGGGTGATCGTGTACAGGGTGTCGGGTTCGGAGTTGTCACGGAAGGTGAGATAGGCCGTCGGCGCGTCCAGCCGCAGGGTCAGCAGGGTCGGCGCTCTGACGATGGGGTCGACGGCCGCCGCCGGGGCGGTCGTCACGGCCGCCAGGCCGCATGCCATGCCGACACCGGCGGAGACGCGCAGGAACCGGCGTATGCGTTTCGCGGATGCCATCGGACTCCCCGTTTCCTCGCCGTACTGGGACGTGCCCCCGCTCGCGGCCGCCCGGCCGGGGGCGGCGCCCCCGCCCCCGGGCGCAGTCCCATTCTCCGCCGCGCCGGGGTCCGCGGCACTCCGGGCGCCCGTAGCGCGCCGTACCGCGCGCCGGGGTCCGCGGGGCGCGGCCGGAAGGTCAGGCCGTGCCGCGGACCGCTTCCAGGGCCGCCGTCACGCTCGCCCCGATGTCCGTGATCGGGTAGATCACCTCGCGCACCGTGCGGTCCCGGTCCACGACCAGCGTCAGCCGCTTGATCCGGCTCACCCCGGCCGCGCGGAACGTCGGCAGCCGCAGCGCCGTCACCAGGTCCAGTCCGGCGTCCGAGAGGAGCGGGAAGCGCAGCCGCTCCTGTTCGGCGAACTCCCGCTGCTCGTCCGGGCGCTGCGTGGAGACCCCGTGCACGGTGGCGCCGGCGGAGGTGAACTCCGCGAGCTGGTCGCGGAAGGTGCAGGATTCGAGCGTGCAGCCCTTCGCGCCCGGGATCCCGGCCCAGCCGGGCGGGTAGGACTCGGCCCGGGCGTACGCGCCGGGGAAGCAGTACAGGACGGTGAACGGGGTCTCCGCCACCGGGTCGCGGAGTTCGCCGAAACGGTCCGGCAGCAGCAGCTCCGGCAGCCGGGTGCCGCGCAGCGCGTGCACGCGTACGGCCTCCCTCGAGGCCTCCTCGGTCGTGGCCGTCATCTCTCCCTCTCCCAGGACCCAGGTGTCACCCCAGTCCTGGAGGGCCACCAGGACCGGCAGCAGGCCCCGCCCGCGCGGGGTCAGCCGGTACTCGTGCCGCACCGGGCGCTCCTGGTACGGCTCGCGCGTCAGCACCCCGGCCTCGACCAGCAGCTTCAGCCGCTCGGCGAGCACCTTGCGGGATACGCCGAGCTCGCGCTGGAGCTCGTCGAAGCGGTACAGGCCGCGCGCGGTGTCGCGCACGATCAGCAGCGTCCACCAGTCGCCCACGACGTCCAGGGCCTGGGCGATGGAGCAGTCCGCATCGCCGAGGTGCGTGCGCTGGGCCATGGGAACTCCTTTGTCCGTTGACCCAAGGCTGTCATGCTGACATAGTCCGTTCCCAAAAGGAACTCACTACGGGGATACGGGGGAACGGTGTGCTGAAGGGGTTCAAGGACATTCCGAGGGTCGTGTGGCTGCTGGCCGCGGGGATCTTCGTCAACGCCGTCGTCAGCTGCACCTTCGTCTTCGTCTTCCTCTACCTGACCGGCCCGCGCGGCCTCGGTGCCGTGCAGGCCGGCGCGCTCACCGGCCTCGGCGGCGTGGGCCTGGTGACGGGGAACTTCACCGGAGGCTGGTACGGCGACCGCTTCGGCCACCGCCGGGTGCTGCTCGCCGCCTCCGCCCTCGGCGGGCTCACCCTGACGGTCCTCCCGGCGCTGCCGACGGCGCTGCTGTACGCCGCCCTGCCGCTGGCCCAGTACGCCTCCGGCGTGGTCCGGGCGGCGAACTCCGCGCTGGTGGCCGTCGCCGTCCCCGAGGGAGCGCGCCGCCAGGCCTTCGCCCTGGTGCGGAGCGCGGCCAACGGCGGCTTCACCCTCGGCGCACCCCTCGGCGCCCTGGTCGCGGCGGGGCTCTCGTACCACTGGCTCTTCCTCGGGGAGGGCCTCGGCACCCTGCTCCTGGCCCTCTGGACCGCCCGCGTCGTCCCCGCCCGCGTCGTCCCCGCCCGCGTCGTCCCCGCCCGCGGAGCCGCCCGCAGGCCCGCCGCGGCCCCGGACGGGGGTCCGGGCCGCGGCGGGCTGTGGGCGGAACTGCGGGCCCGGCCGGCGGTCCCGGTGCTGCTCGGCGCGATCCTCGTCGCGGACGTGGTCTACCGCCAGCACTACTACACCTTCCCGGTGTTCCTCGCCGACCACGGCCTCGACGCACGCGCCTTCGGCCTGGTCATCGCCCTCAACGGGGCCGTCGTCCTGCTGCTGGAGCTGCCCGCCGCCGTCGCCCTGCGGTCCCGGCCGCCGCTGGCGGTCGTCGGGACGGGGCTGGTACTGGTCGGTGCCGGGTACGCGGCCCTGCTGCTGGGCGCCGGGGCGGCCACCGCGGTCGCCATGATGGTGCTGCTGAGCGTCGGCGAGATCCTCTACAAGAGCACCGCCACCGCGTACGTCGCCGACCAGGCGCCCCCGCACGCCGTCGGACGGTTCCAGAGCCTGTACGCCGGGGTCTCCGTCAGCGGGGTCGTCCTCGGCCCGCCGGCCGGCGGTGCCCTCTACGCGGCGGCGCCCTGGCTGCTGTGGCCGCTGTGCGCGGCGCTGGCGGCGGGGGCCGGGGCGGTGCTGCTGCGGCTGTCGGTACGGCAGCGGCGCGCGGCCGCCGGGGCGCCCGGGGAGGGCGCGCCGCCGCCCGCCGCGCGCCCGGCACCTGAGACCGGTTCGCGACCGCGGCCCGTCGCCGGTTAGGTTTCGGGCATGACTGCTACGCGTACCACCGGCGCCGTCGCCGCCGGACTTGCCACCATCGCCGCCGACGGCACCGTCCTCGACACCTGGTTCCCCGCCCCCGAGCTCTCCGCCGAGCCCGGCCCGGCCGGCACCGAGCGCCTCACCGCCGAGCGGGCCGTGGAACTCCTCGGCGCGGCCGCGGCCAAGGCCATCCGCTCGGACGCCGTCCGCGGGGTCGAGGTCGTAGCCGTCCGCACCGTCATCGCCTCCCTGGAGGACAAGCCGCTGGACGCGCACGACGCGTACCTGCGCCTGCACCTGCTGAGCCACCGCCTGGTCAAGCCGCACGGCCAGAACCTGGACGGCGTCTTCGGCCTGCTGGCCAACGTCGCCTGGACCTCCCTGGGCCCGGTCGCCGTCGACCAGGTCGAGACCGTCCGGCTGAACGCGCGCGCCGAGGGCCTGCACCTCCAGGTCACCTCGATCGACAAGTTCCCCCGCATGACCGACTACGTCGCCCCCAAGGGCGTGCGCATCGCCGACGCGGACCGCGTCCGCCTCGGCGCGCACCTCGCCGAGGGCACCACCGTCATGCACGAGGGCTTCGTCAACTTCAACGCCGGCACCCTGGGCACCTCCATGGTCGAGGGCCGCATCTCGGCGGGCGTCGTGGTCGGCGACGGCTCCGACATCGGCGGCGGCGCGTCCACGATGGGCACCCTCTCGGGCGGCGGCAAGCAGATCATCTCGATCGGCGAGCGCACCCTGGTCGGCGCCGAGGCGGGCATCGGCATCGCGCTGGGCGACGAGTGCGTCGTCGAGGCCGGCCTCTACGTCACCGCGGGCACCCGCGTGACCCTGCCGGACGGCCAGATCGTCAAGGCCCTGGAGCTCTCCGGCGCCGACAACATCCTCTTCCGCCGCAACTCGGTCACCGGCGCCGTCGAGGCCCGCCCGTACAAGGCGAACTGGGGCGGCCTCAACGAGGTCCTGCACAGCCACAACTGACGCCGGTCCGGCGGCGCCTGCCGTCCGTCACGACGAGTGCCCTCCCGCGGGACGCGGGAGGGCACTCGTCGTCGGTACGGGGGAAGGCTTCGGGCGGAGGCCCGTCAGGTCGGGGTGATCGTGCGGATCAGGCCTGCGAAGGCCTGCTCCTCCGCCTCGGTCAGCTGCACCGACTCCATCGGGTGCGTGTCCGCGCGGCGCTGGGCCGGGATCACCGGCAGGCCCTCGTGGGCGGCCGGCTCGGGGTGGCGGAAGCGGCTGCCCCGCAGCATGTGGCCGAGGCCGAAGACCCAGACGAGGGCGGCCACGGCGAGGACGGCGAGGCCGAGTTCCTGGACGAGCGGGACGGAGGGGAACACGAGCGGTCCTCCCGGAGTGCGGGGTACAAGGAGGGCAAGTTCGGGCGTGGGGACACTCAACACCACAACCGGAAGATTTTGGCCCCGGTGTGTCCAGCGTCACGCCAGAGCCGAAGGTCCCGACCGCCGACCGCCGACCGCCGACCGCCGCCCTGCGCGCGGACCGGCGGGCCACCGCCCCGCCGGTCCGCGCGGATCCGTACCGCCCCCACCGGGGTCCGGCCGCCGGGAGGGCGGCCGGACCCCGGGGCGCGGGTTACGGGCGGAAGCGCAGGACCTGCGGGTCGTGGTCGCTGTTCTGCGCGGCGAACTCGGCGTTGATGTGCACGCTGTCGTAGCTGAAGTTCTTGATCGACGGGCTCGTCAGGATCTGGTCCAGCACCTGCGCGTTGCCCTGGAAGACGTAGGAGTATCGTTCCGCCTTCGGCAGCGACTTGACGGCCGAGTAGAGCGCGCCGCCGTCCTCCAGCGCCTGCGTCGTCGCGGAGAACTCGAAGTCGTTGATGTCGCCGAGGGCGAGCACGGACGCGTTCTTGTCGACGGCCAGCAGCTGCTTCACGAAGCCGTTCACGGCCTGCGCCTGGAGGAGCCGCTTCTCCTCCGACTTGCGCACCGGCGGCTGGTGGTGCGAGGTCAGGGCCTCGTCGCCGCCCTTGGAGCCGAAGTGGTTGGCGATCACGAAGACCGTGCGGCCGCGGAAGAGGAACTCGCCGGCCAGCGGCTTGCGGCTGTCGGCCCACGCCGGGTTCGCCGGGTCGATCCGGCCGGGGGAGTGGGTCAGGGCGGCCTTGCCCCGCTCCGTGGTCACGCCGGTCGCCGTCGCCGCGTCGCCGGCGGCGCGGTCGGTGAAGGAGACCCGCTCCGGGTTGAACAGGAACACCTGGCGGATGTTGCCGCCGGGCTCGCCGCCGTCCTTGTTGTTCTCCGGGGCGACGGAGCGCCACTGGTACGCCGGGCCGCCCGCCGCCTTGACCGCCTCGGTGAACTTCGTCAGCGTCTGCTCGGCGGAGACGGTGCCGTCGTTCTTCGCGCCGTTGTCGTCCTGGATCTCCTCCAGGGCCACGATGTCGGGCGAGGCCAGGTTGGTCACGACCGCCTTGGCGAGGTTGTCGAACTTCTCCTGCGGGTCGGTCGGGTCGAGGTTCTCCACGTTGTACGTGGCCACCGCGAGCTCGCCGGGCGACTGGGCCTTGGTCTTCTCGGGCGCCAGGGTGCCGGCCTTCACCGTGCCGAGGGTGCGCGCCACCAGCGTGTAGCCGCCGAACTGGTTGAAGTCGAGGGGACCCTCGGTGGTGCCGGTCAGCCGGTCGCCGACGTTGGCCACCGGGAAGGGCTGCTGCGCGAGCGGCGCGAGCTGCTGGATCTGGAGGCGGCCGGTGTTCTGGGACTCGTACGAGCCGTAGACGGTCCCGCCGCGCTTGGCGGCGTTCTCCCAGCCCTTCACCGTCACCCACAGCTCGGCGTGCGGATCGGTGGCGCCGACCACGCGCGAGGTGCCGATGCGGACGTTCATGCCCTCGAGGGACTCGTAGTGGTCCAGGGCGTAGCGGGACGGCTCCAGGGTCAGGCCGTTGACGCTGCCGCCGGCGGCCGGGTCGCCCGCCGGGGCGTACTCCGCGGGGACGGTGTACTCGGTGATCGCGGTGGCGGCGGGCAGCGCGTTGCCCGAGGAGACGACCGTCACCGCGGGCTTGCCGATCTGGGTGACGGACTGGTTGCCGGAGTTCGCGCCGCCGGGGACGTACTCGCTGACCGTGCCGGACACCTTGACGGCGTCGCCGACGGAGACGGACGGGACGGAGCCGGTGAAGACGAAGACGCCCTCACTGGTGGCCGGGTCGTCGTCGGCGTCCGGGTCCTGGATCCAGAAGCCGCGCGAACCGTAGGTGCGCACGCCCGTGACGACGCCCTCGACGTCGGCGACCTGCTTGCCGTTGAAGGGGGAGATCCGGGTCGTGCCCTGGATGTCGTGGATGCGTATCGGATCGGCGGACACGGCGCCTTCGGCCGCGTCGGCCGTGCCCACGAGCAGGCCGGTGGCCAGGGCGGTGGCCACGAGGGCGGCGACGGCGGCGGAACGGGGATGCGAGGAGCGCATGGGCGGGAACTCCGGTGTGTGGAGGAGGGGGGTGCGGGCTCTTGACGGCCCATGTACATCTACGCGCGTCAATTTCCTGGGTGACCAGGGACGTTGTCAAGGCCTCCAGGGGATACGGAGGCTGACTGTGGGATGAACCGAAGGTGATGGCCGCCGGGCCTGCCCCGATTGCGTCTACGCTGGGTCGCCGCAACGGGCCTGACGGCCCGTCCGCATGTGTTTTCAGCCACATGTCCGGATGGCTCCCGCCATCCGGACGGCGCCACCCGTCCGTACCACCGCCCGCCCCCGTCCCGCCGCACCGCCCGCCCATCGTCCGCCCGCCGTTGAGCCGCCCCACCGCCCCGCGCGTCCCGTCCGAGGAGAACCACCCCATGTCCGCAGAGCCGCACCCCACGCTGCCGCCGGTACGGCTGCACTCCGATGCGGAGCTGGCCCGCGACGCCCTCGTCGCCCCGCTGTTCGCCCGCGCCGTCCGCCTCGCCCGCTGGGCCGGACCCGACACCCGCGTGGACGTCGGCGGCGAGCTCGCCCCCGACCAGCTGCCCGAGGCCGTCGAGGTGCTCGGCCTCGACGCCGCCGACGAGGACTCCGCGGTGTACGCGAGCCAGGCCTGGCGGGTGGCCGTCGACACCGGCCTCGTCGACGTGACCGAGCCCGAGGAGGACAGCGGCGACGGCGCCGAGGCCGGCGAGCCCGAGTACGGCACCGCCACCCCAGGCGAGGACCTCGCCCTGCTGGCCGGCGGCGCGCCCGGCGACGTACTCGACCTGTGGCTGGCCGCCCTGGACACCGTCCTCGCGGACGCGGCCGTACCCGACCTGGACGACCTCGTCGACGCACTCGACGCGGGCGGCGAGATCGACTTCGACCGCCTCGACTGGAACCCCCAGCGCGAAGCGGACTTCCTCGACGGAGTGCTCGCCAACCTCTACCTGCTCACCGTCACCGAAGGCGGGGCGGGCGACGGCCCGGTGCCGCTGCCGGTGCTCGCCGCGTCGATGATCGTGCCGGACGAGATGGGCGACCCGACCGACGCCGTGCTGGAACAGGTGTCGGACGCGATGATGCGCCTCGACGACCAGTTCCGTCAGCTGGAACCCATCGGGCTCGTCGAGTACCGGCCCGTGGACGAGGCCCTGCTGGCCGAGGCGGACGAACTGGGCGACACCGCCGCCGGAGGACCGGGGGAGGAGGACGACGAGGACGTCTCCCGGTACGGGATGGTACGGCTGACCCCGCTCGGCCTGTACGGCGTCCGCGCCCGGATGCTCGAGGCCGGGGTCGAGGCCCCCGCCGTCGGGGAACTGGCCGACAAGGGCGCCGACGCGCTGCTCGACGCCGTCTCCTTCTACCCGGAGGAGGCGGCCCAGGCCGAGATCGAGCAGTGGCTGGCCGGGCGCGCACTGCCGGACGCCGTCGCCGAACTGCTGGCCGCCGCCCGCGGTGACGACGAGGGCGCCCCGCTGCGGCGGCTGCGCTGCCAGCAGGCGCTCGCGCCGGCCGGGCCGGAGGCCGAGCCGGCGGTCCGCGCCGTCCTGGACGACCGGGAGCTGGGCGGGCTCGCCCGGGTCTGGCTCGCCGAGCACGGGGCGGCCGGCGTACCGGCGCCCGACGGGGAGATGGTGTTCTGGCTGACGGTGGACACGATCGCCGCGCAGCTCGCCGCCGACGGGGAGACCGGGGAGCTGCCGCTGCTCATGCGGAGCCTGACGGAGCACCACACCGGCTTCTTCGAGCAGGCGTGGCGGGTGGAGCACCCCGCCACCGCGTACGTCCTGGAGGCGATGGGCCGGCTCCACCCGGACAAGAAGGCCGCGAAGGAGGCGCGCAAGGCCGCGTTCAAGGCCCGCTCCCGGCAGCCCTGACCGCGGGGGACGCCCGCCGCCGGACACGGCGGGCGTCCGGACGGCGTCGCGGCGAGGGGCGGTGCGGGCGCGGCCGGGCGGGTGCGGTGCGGGTGCGGTGGGGGCGCGACCGGGATGCGATGCGGGCGCGGCCGGGCGGGTGCGGTGCGGGTGCGGTGGGGGCGCGACCGGGATGCGATGCGGGCGCGGCCGGGCGGGGGACCTCGCGCGCGGGTGTCCGGTGGGGTGTCCCCTGTCCGCCTGTCCGTCGGGGGTGGACAACAGGCCGATTCCGGGGCCGGAGCTCGCCATTCCGCCGACGGGCAAGGGCTCGGTCCGCATTCGCGGGTAGTTCAGCCGCCGTTCACGTACGGGCGGGAGCGTGTGCGCCTGCGACCGTACGTCAGGCGCACCACCTCCCCACCCCTGGAGACCCGATGCCCCTCAGCCGCAGAGACTTCACCGCCCGCACCGCACTCGCCGGTGCGGGCGTCGCGCTCACCGGGACGGTCGGCGCCCTCGCCACCGCCCCCGGGGCCCTGGCCGCCGACGACCCCCGGCCCGACGGGCCCGACGCCCCCGACGCGCACGGCCGCCCGCACGCCCCCGGCTACGGACCGCTCGTCGCCGACCCCGCCGGGCTGCTGGCCCTGCCCGCCGGTTTCGGCTACCGCGTGATCACCCGCACCGGCGTCACCACCCTCGACTCCGGCGAGAGCACCCCGTCCCACCACGACGGGACCGCCGCCTTCGAGGGGCACCGCGGAGTCACCCTGCTCGTCAACAACCACGAACTGAAGGGCCCGCGCAGCCGCTGGACGCACCCCGTACCGCTCGCCGAGGGCCTCGTCTACGACCCGGCCGCGTCCGGCGGCTGCACCGTCGTGGAGGTCCGGCGCGGCGGCGAGGTCGCCGAATGGGTGGGCATCGCCGGTACGTCGACCAACTGCGCCGGCGGCGCCACCCCCTGGGGCACCTGGCTCACCTGCGAGGAGACCGAGGACCTGGCCGGGAAGAACGGCATGACCAAGGACCACGGCTACGTCTTCGAGGTCGACCCGCACGACCGCCGGGCCAACCGCGACCCGCGGCCCGTCAAGGCGTTCGGCCGGTACGCGCACGAGGCCGTCGTCATCGACCCGCGCCAGGGTCACGCGTACCTGACCGAGGACGCCTCGGGCCCCAACGGGCTCCTCTACCGCTGGACTCCGCCCCACGGTTTCCGGCACGGGCGCGGCAGGCTGCGCACCCTCGCCGACGACGCCGGAGTGCTCGCCGCCGCCAAGTGCTTCGACAGCCACGGCCGGTTCGTGGACGACCTCTCGCGCGCCACGAAGACGGGCACCGTGTACGGGGTGGACTGGGTGGAGGTGCCCGACCGCGACGCGCGCGGCGTTGCGGTGCGCAAGCAGTTCGCGGCCGGCGCCGTCACCAGGGGACGCAAGCTGGAGGGGATGTGGTGGGCCGACGGGGGCGCCTACTTCGTCTCCTCCTACGCGCGTGAGGAGAGCCCGGGCGCCGCGCACGACGGCCAGGTGTGGTTCTACGACCCCAAGCGGCGCACGGTCCGGCTCGTCGTCCTGATCGGCGTCAACCGGGACCCGTCCGCCGAGGGCGGCCTCGACGGTCCCGACAACATCACCGTGTCGCCGTACGGGGGCCTGGTCATCGCCGAGGACGGTGAGGGCCGCCAACACCTGCTCGGCGCCACGGAGTCGGGCCGCGTCTACCCGCTGGCGCGCAACGAGCTCAACATCGGGACGGCCGAGGAGCCGGAGTACTCGGAATTCGCCGGGGTCTGCTTCTCCCCGGACGGGCGCACCCTGTACGCCAGCATCCAGGACCCGGGCATCATGGTGGCCATCACCGGCCCCTGGCGGCGCTCCCCGCGCTGACGCGGACGCCTGGCGGACGCGCCCCGGCCGCAGCGGCGCTGCCGTAGGGGCGCTGCCGTAGGGGCAGGACGGCGTCCCGGGGCACCCCTGTGCCCCGGGAACGCTTCACCGGACGGTGGCCATCTCCTCGGCGCGCGAGGCCGCTGCCCACTCCTCGAGCAGGAACTCGTACGCCTCCGAGGGCCACTCACCGTCCCAGGTCTCGACCAGGTGCCGTATCGCCGCGTTCGCCTCGGCGGCGGACGGACGCGCGGGACCCGCGGGCCGGAGTGTGTTCTGCATGGTTCCAAGGCTACGGGCGGGCACTGACAGCCACCTCCGGATTACGCGTGGCATCCATCACCCGGGTCGCCGCCCAACCGGCCCGCCGGAACCGGCATATGCCCGCCCACCTGCTCAGAGGGCCTGCGAGGCGGGCTTGACCATGCCGCGCACTGTGCGGGACTTCACAAACTCGCCCATGGCCGTCATCTCCCATTCGCCGGAGAACTGCTTGATGAGCTTGGCCATCATGACCCCGGTCTGCGGCTCGGCCGAGGTCAGGTCGAAGCGGACCAGCTCCTCCCCGCTCGCCGCGTCCATCAGCCGGCAGTAGGCCTTGGCGACCTCGGTGAACTTCTGGCCGGAGAAGGAGTTCACCGTGAAGACCAGCCCGGTGGCGTCGGCGGGCAGCCGGCCGAGGTCCACGACGATGACCTCGTCGTCCCCGGCGCCTTCACCCGTGAGGTTGTCCCCCGAGTGCTTGATGGCGCCGTTCAGGATCGACAGCTTGCCGAAGTAGCAGCTGTCGATGTGGTTGCGCTGCGGGCCGTAGGCGATGACGGACGCGTCGAGGTCGATGTCGCGGCCGCGGAAGGCGGGCTCCCAGCCCAGCCCCATCTTCACCTGGGAGAGCAGGGGGCGGCCGCCCTTGACCAGGGAGACGGTCTGGTTCTTCTGGAGGCTGACCCGGCCCTTGTCGAGGTTGATCTTCCCGGCGCCCACGGGCGCGGGCGCGGCGGGGGGTGCCGTCGGCACCGGCGGCGCGGCCGGGGCCACGGGCACGGCCGGGGGCGCGGGCACGGCCGGGGGCACGGGCGCTGCCGGGGCGGCGACCGCGGGCGGAGCCGGCTCCTCCTCCACGGACACCCCGAAGTCGGTGGCGATGCCGGCGAGGCCGTTGGCGTACCCCTGGCCGACCGCGCGCACCTTCCAGACACCGCCGCGCTGGTAGATCTCGACGACCACGAGCGCGGTCTCCGCGCCGAGCCGCGGCGGGGTGAACGTGGCGATCACCGCACCGCCGGCCGCGTCCCGCACGGTGGCGGTGGGCTCGACGCCCTGGAACGTCTGCCCGGCCGCGTCGGGACTGGCCGTGACCACGATCCGCTCGATGCCGGGCGGCAGCGCGCCGGTGTCCACGGTGATCGAGTCCGGCGCCGCGCCGCCGCCGGACCGGTACTCGACACCGGGCCCGGAGGGCTGGTTGTAGAAGATGAAGTCGGCGTCGGAGCGCACCTTGCCGTCGGCCGTGAGCAGCAGCCCCGACACGTCGAGACGCACCGGGGCAGCCACGTCCACCGTCACGCGGGCGGTGTCGAGCGGCCGGTTGGAACCAGGGGTCATAGCGGTCATGCCCGGAGAACGACCGGAGGCCCTTTGCCGTTCCCTTACCCTCGGCCCGGATTTCAGCGCCGGTTGCGGGGGTGGTTCCGGGCGGTGCGCTCGTTGCCGAACTTGTAGGCGCCGGTCCAGCGCGCCATCACCAGCTGCGCGTCACCGGACTCGACCTCGGCGAGGAACCTGTCGGCGCGGGCGCCCCGAAGGGTGCCCGCGGCGCGGCCCCGGTGCGTGATGCGGACGGTGCGGTCGCCGTGCACCTCGTACGTGAACCCCTGCGGCTTTGGCATGGAGCGAAGCCTGCCCCGCCGGGAGCGGGGCGGCAACCGATTACCCGGCGCCGGTCACGCGGCGCGGCACGCCCAGCGGGTTGGCCTCGCGCAGCTCGGGCGGAAGCAGCGCGTCCGGCACCGACTGGTAGGCCACCGGACGCAGCCACCGCTCGATCGCGGTGCCGCCGACGGAGGTGGAGTGCGAGGTGGCCGCCGGGTACGGGCCGCCGTGGTGCTGGGCCGGGGCCACCGCGACACCGGTCGGCCAGCCGTTCACCACGATCCGCCCGGCCAGGCCCGTGACCTGCTCGATCAGCGCGGCGGCCGGCCCGGGTGCGCCCTCGGTCTCGGCGTGCGACAGCTGGAGGGTGGCGCTGAGGTTCCCGCCGAGCCGGCCCAGCACTCCGGCGGCCTCCTCCGGGCCGGCGTACCGGACGACGACGGTCACCGGGCCGAAGCACTCCTCCAGGAGCACCTCGTGGGCGCCGTCCGCCAGCAGGGCGCCCGCGGGCACGCTCAGGAAGCCGGCGCCGACGGCGTGCTCACCGTGCGGGCCCGGGGGGACGGGCGCGGTGACACCGGCGAGGGCGGCCCGCTCCCGGACGCCGGAGAGGAAGCCGTCCCGCATCCGCTGGTCGAGCAGGACCCCGGGGGCGGTCTCCGCGAGGGACTTGGCGAGGGCACCGGTGAGCCGGTCGCCGTCGGGGCCGTCCGGGACCAGGACGAGGCCGGGCTTGACGCAGAACTGGCCGACGCCCAGGGCCACCGAGCCGGCGAGCCCGGCACCGATCTCCTCGGCGCGCTCGGCGGCGGCCGCCGGGGTGACCACGACGGGGTTCAGGGAGCCGAGCTCACCGTGGAAGGGGATCGGCACCGGCCGCGCGGCGGCCGCGTCGAACAGCGCCCGCCCGCCGCGGAGGGAACCGGTGAACCCGGCGGCGGCCACCAGCGGGTGGCGTACCAGTTCCAGCCCGGCGTCGAAGCCGTGGACGAGGGCGACCAGTTCCGCCGGCAGCCCGCAGGCCACCGCCGCCCGGCGCAGCAGCGACGCGCACAGCTCCGAGGTGGCCGGATGGTCGGGGTGGGCCTTGACCACCACCGGGCAGCCCGCGGCCAGCGCGCTCGCGGTGTCGCCGCCGGGCACGGAGAAGGCCAGCGGGAAGTTGGAGGCGGCGTAGACGGCGACGACGCCCAGCGGCACCTTGTAGCGGCGCAGCTCCGGGCGCGGCGGGCTGAGGGAGGGGTCGGCGCGGTCGATCCGGACGTCGAGGTAGGAGCCCTCCTCGACGGCGTCGGCGAAGGCGCGCAGCTGGCCGGTGGTGCGCGCCAGTTCACCGCCGAGGCGGCCCGGGCCCAGCGCCGTCTCGGCGTCGGCCGTCTCCACCACGAGCGGCCCGGCCTCGTCCAGCAGACCGGCGGCCGTGCGCAGGAAGCCGGCCCGGACGGCGGCGTCGGCCAGGGACCCGCGGGCGGCGTGGGCCGCGCGTACGGCCCGGTCCACGTCCTCGGGTGTGGCTTCCGCCGCAACCGGTTCGCGCCGCTTCCCGGTGCGGGGGTCCACACTCCAGACTGGTGTCGCTGCCATGGCCCGCTACCTCCTGGGCCGTTCAGTATTCTGAACGGCGTTCCGGTGGATGAATGATCACTTCTGGTGCGGACTCTATTTCCGCGCCCACCGGGTGACAAGAGGCGATCAGAGCCGACCAGAGGGGAAGAGGCGTATGACGACAGCCGAGACGGCCGGGCCGGCCGGGCCGGAGGTGCCCGCGACGGCGGCGCCGGTGAAGTCGGCGGTGCGCACGGTCCAGCTCCTGGAGCACTTCGCGGCACGGCCGGGCCTGCACAGCCTCGCCGACATCCAGAACGACCTCTCCCTGCCCAAGTCGAGCCTCTACATGCTGCTGCGCACGCTGGTGAACCTGGGCTGGGTGGAGACCGACGCCACCGGTACGCGGTACGGCATCGGCGTACGGGCCCTGCTGGTCGGGAGCTCGTACATCGACGGGGACGAGGTGGTGGCGGCGGCCCGGCCCACCCTGGACCGCCTCTCCGACGACACCACGGAGACCATCCACCTGGCGCGGCTGGACGGGACGAGCGTGGTCTACCTGGCCACCCGGCAGTCCCAGCACTACCTGCGGCCCTTCACGCGGGTGGGGCGGAGGCTGCCCGTCCACTCGACCGCGCTCGGCAAGGCGCTGCTGGCCACGCACAGCGACGCCGAGGTGCGCGCGCTGCTGCCGAAGCGGCTGGAGGCGGTCACGGAGCACACCATCACCGACCGGGAGCAGCTGGTGGAGGAGCTGGCGCTGGTGCGGGAGCAGGGGTACGCGGTGGACCGGGAGGAGAACACGCTGGGTCTGCGCTGCTTCGGCGTGGCCATCCCCTACCGGACGCCGGCGCGTGACGCGGTGAGCTGTTCGGTGCCGGTGGCGCGGCTGACGGCCGGGCACGAACGGGTCATCAAGGCGGCCCTGTTCGAGGCGCGGGACCGGCTGTCGGTCGTGACGCGGCGCATGTGAGGAGCCGCGCCGGACACCGCCTCCCCCGTGCGGGGGAGACGGTTCACCTTCGCGGGGGAGGTGGCGGGGGTCGGGTACGGGCGACCGTGGGGACATGACCACAGGAGCAGTCCACGCGAAGCAGCCGACCGGCCCCATCGACCTCACCGGCCCCATCGACCTCATCCATTCCACCGACTCCGCCGACTCCGCCGACGTCTCGAACCCGTCGACCGCGAGGGCCGCGACGCACGCGATGACCGCGACGAACCCGACCACCGCGACGAACCCGACCACCGGGACGGGTATGACGACCGGGCGGCGGATCCTGCGGGCCGTGGCGCTGGCCGCCACCCTGCCGTACCTGACGCTCAAGACGGCCTGGCTGAGCGGGAGCGACATCGGCATACCGGCGGGCAGCGTACTGCTGGAGGGCGGTCTGCCGGTCACCGTGGCCAACGCGGTGACGCTGGCCATGGACGCGACGGTCATCGTGCTCGTGCTGGCGCTGACCATGCCCTGGGGCAGACGGCTGCCGGGATGGCTGCCGGCCGTTCCGGCGTACGTCGCGTCCGGGCTGCTGACCCCGATAGCCCTGGGGTTCCCGGCCCAGGTCCTCGTGAAGGCCCTGGGCATGGGGGCCGGGGAAGCCGTGGAGGCGGCCCGGGAACCCTTCCTCGACCCCTGGGTGTTCACCGTGGTCTACAGCGGTTTCATCCTCCAGGGGATCGCCCTCGCCGGTCTCTTCGTCTCCTACGCGCGGGAGCGGTGGGGCGACGGCCGGCCGGGCGCGCCGGAGCGGCGGCTCCCGCCTCCCACGGGGGTGGTGGCGGGAACCGCCGCGCTGGCGGGCGGTGCGGTGGGCGCGGTGTGCCTCTACTGGGCTTTCGGCGGGAGCGCCGGGCTGCCCGCCCAGCGGGTGGCCGTCTACTCGGCGGAGACCGGCGTGGTGTCGGCGGCGCACGCGATATGCGCGCTCGCCGCGGCGGTGGGGGCGGTCCTGCTGGCCCGGGGCGGGCGCCCGGCTCGGTGGCCGCTGGCCCTCACCTGGATCGGCTCGGCGGCGACGCTGACCTGGGGGGCGTGGATGCTGAGCGCCGCTCTCGGAGTGGATTTCGGGACCGGTGAACAGGCCACCGCCGTCACCTGCCTGACCTACGCTGGCCAGATGATCACCGGGCTGCTCGCCGCGGCGGTCCTCGTCCGTCACCTCCTCTCCCGCCGAGCGCGCTGAGGCGGTACGGGCGGCCCTCGGGCGCGGGGCGGGGCCCGGGCCGCGGTCGGCGCGGCGGGGGACGGGCGGGCCGGGACGGGCGGGCCGCGGGGAAAGGGGGAGGGCATGAGCGCGACCGGTGCGGTGCGCGGGTCGGGGACGGTGCGCGGGACCGGTGCGGTGCGCCGGTGGTGCGGGTTCGCACTGGGGGCACGGGCCCGGCTGCGCTGGGTGCACCTGATACTCGGCGGCGCCCTGCTGATGCCGTACTTCCTGCTCAGCCAGGTGGTGGTCGGCATCGCCGCCGGAGGGGTCAATGCCCTGTCCTCCTTCCCCTTGACCCTCGTCGCGTACGCCGCCGCGCTGCCGCTGGCCGCCGTCACCGGGCTGTACGGGCTCGTCCGGCCGCTCTCGGCGTCGGCGGTGCGGACCCTGTGCGAGGCGCCGGGGGACGCGCCGGCCGACGGGCCCGCCCGGTCGTGGGGGGCGCGGTGGCGGGCCTCCGCCTGGTGGACCCTGCACCTGGGGGTCGGAGCGGTGATCAGCGGGATGACCCTCGCGGCGACGCCCGCGGCGCTGGTGCTGATCCTGCTGCCGTTCTCCGGCACCCTGCGCCAGGCCTCCGTCGCGGCCGGCTGGCCCGGCACCGGCCCGTACCGCTACGCCTCCCCCCTGCTCGGGGTGGGGCTGCTGACCCTGGTCGTCCTCGGCTCCGCGGCGGCGGGGGCGCTGCTCGCCCGGCTCGCGCCCGTACTCCTCGGGCCGACCGCGGCGGACCGGCTGGCCGCCGCGGAGGAACGGGCCGCGGACCTCGCCGTCCGCAACCGGCTGGCCCGGGAACTGCACGACGCCGTGGGCCACGCCCTGAGCGCCGTCACCCTCCAGGCGGGCGCGGCCCGGCGGGTTCTCGACCGCGATCCGGAGTTCGTCCGGGAGGCGCTCGCCGCGATCGAGGAGACCACCCGGCGCACCGTCGGCGAACTCGACACGGTGCTCGGCCTGCTGCGGGACGGGGACCCCGCCCGGGCCGACGCCGCACCCGCCCCGACCCTCGCCGCCGACCTCGAGGGGCTGCTGTCCCGCACCAGGGCCGGCGGCACCACCGTCACCGTCCAGCAGGACCCCGGGCCGGCCGGGGACTGGGAGCAGCTCCCCGCCATCGCCTCCCGGGAGGCCTACCGGATCGTCCAGGAAGGACTGAGCAACGCCCTGCGCCACGGCAGGGGACCCGTCGCCCTGCTGATCCGCGTCCACACCCCCGGCCGTCACCGCGAACTGGAGATCACCATGACCAACCCGCCGGCCCACGCCCCGGCCGCCCCCGAGGGGGAACGGCGGCGCACCACCGGGGGCCGCGGACTGCGCGGCGCCGCCGAGCGCGCCGCCCTGCTCGGCGGCAGCGTCGAGGCCGGTCCGCTCGAGGGCCGGTGGCGCCTGCGCGCGGTGCTGCCGCTCGGTGCGGCCACCGGAGCCGGGCGATGAGCCGGCCGCCGCTGCGCGTCGTCATCGCCGACGACGAACGGATGGTCCGTACCGCCCTGCGGGTCATCCTCGAAGCGGAGCCCGACATGGAGGTCGTCGGCGAGGCGGCCACGGGTGCGGAGGCCGTCCCGCTGGTCCGCTCCCTGTCCCCGGACGTAGTGCTGATGGACGTGCGCATGCCGGAGATCGACGGCATCCGCGCCACCGGGCAGATCCTGCGGTCCATGACCGACCCGCCCCGGATCGTGGTCGTCACCACCTTCGAGAACGACTCCTACGTCTACGACGCGCTGCGCGCCGGCGCCTCGGGCTTCCTCCTCAAGCGGGCCGACCCGGACGAGCTGATCGGCGCGGTCCGCCTCGTCGCCCGGGGGGACTCGCTGCTCTTCCCGGCGGCGGTGCGCTCCCTCGCCGAGGCCCACACGGAGCCCGCCCCGCCCGTGGCCCCGCCCTGGGCGGCCCGCCTCACGGACCGGGAGGCGGACGTCCTGCGCCTGATGGCCACCGGACTGTCCAACCACGAGATGAGCGAGCACCTCGGCGTCGGCCCGCAGACGGTCAAGACCCATGTGGCCGCGGTCCTCGCCAAGACCGGCTCCCGCGACCGCACCCAGGCCGTCATAGCCGCCTACGAGGGGGGCTTCATCATGAGGAAAGGCTGAGAACCCGGCCACAATCGGGGCACAGCGGAACGGCCGCGGCCGCTCGTACGTCCTTCTGGGGGATGAACAAAACGATCAGGCGTGCGTCGGTCTTCTGTCTGCTTCTGGTGCTGGCCCTCATGGTGCGGGTCACCTGGGTGCAGGCGTACCAAGGCCAGGCCCTCGCAGACGACAAGAACAACAGGCGCAACCTCATCGGGCAGTACGAGAACCCGCTGGGGAACATCATCGTGGGCGGCGAGGCCATCACCGGTTCCGTGCGGACGGGCGGCAAGGACTTCGCGTACAAGCGGACCTATGCGGACGGTCCGCTCTACGCCCCGATCACCGGACACAGCTCGCAGGCCTTCGGCACGACCATGCTGGAGGGCGTCTACAAGAACGTCCTCAACGGCTCGGACACCCGGCTGAAGACGATGATGGACATGCTCACCAAC
Organism: Streptomyces sp. NPDC034086; assembly: GCF_055575515.1. Taxonomy (NCBI): domain Bacteria; kingdom Bacillati; phylum Actinomycetota; class Actinomycetes; order Kitasatosporales; family Streptomycetaceae; genus Streptomyces; species Streptomyces sp. NPDC034086. The sequence goes on from NZ_JBVISM010000011.1 coordinate 162,359, forward strand.
AAGCGGGCCGACCCGGGCAACGTCCTGACCACCATCGACAAGGGTGTGCAGAAGACCGCCTACGACGCCCTGGGCGGCAAGCAGGGGGCGGCGGTGGCCATCGACCCGGCGACCGGCCGGATCCTCGCCGTGGTCAACAACCCCTCCTACGACCCGGGCCGGATCACCGGCGCCAACGACTCCGCGGCCTGGGAGGAGCTGTCCGCCGACAAGGGCAAGGCCATGGAGAACGTGGCGCTGCGCAAGCCGCAGGCGCCCGGTTCCACCTTCAAGCTGGTCACCCTCGCCTCGGCGATCGAGAACGGCCTGGTGACCAGCATCGACACGCCGACGGGCGTGCCGGGCGCGTACACGATCCCCGGCACCCGCACCAAGCTGCCCAGCGAGGCGGGTGACGAGGCCTGCAACAACGTCTCGGCCCGCACCGCGCTCAAGCTGTCCTGCAACAACGTCTTCGCCGAACTGGCCTCCAAGCTCGGCCAGGACAAGATGCGCGCGACGGCGGAGAAGCTCGGCTTCAACACGCAGATCGACACCCCGGTCCGCACCAACCCGCCGAGCAAGTACCCGACGAAGAAGCTGTCGGTCGACCAGGTCGCGCAGACGGGAATCGGCCAGTTCGACGTGCAGGCCACCCCCCTCCAGATGGCCATGGTGACCGCCGCGATCCAGAACGGCGGCAAGCTGGTCGCCCCGCACATGGTCTCCCAGGTCACCGACGCCGACGGCAACGTGCTGGAGGACTTCAAGGACCCGAAGACGGAGCAGGTGATGAGCCCGAAGACGGCCTCCATGCTCCAGGACGCCATGCGCACGGTCGCCACCGAGGGCGGCGGGAAGCCCGCGCAGGTCCCGGGTGCCGAGGTCGGCGGCAAGACGGGTACCGCCCAGCGCGGCGTCAACAACAACATCCCGCCGCTGGCCTGGTTCACCTCGTACGGCAAGGCGGGCGGCAAGCAGATCGCGGTGGCCGTGATGATCGAGAACTCGGACACCGACCGTTCCGAGATCGGCGGCGGCAGGCTGGCCGCGCCGATCGCCCAGAAGATGATGGCGGCCTGGCTGAAGAAGTAACCACGCCGCCCCGCCCCGCCCACGCGCCCGCGCGCCGGGAACCGGCACGGTTCCCGGCGCGTTCCCCTTCTCATGATCCGAACCGCACAGGCCTCCGACCTCGACGCCATCGTCGCCCTGCACACCCGTGCCCGGGCCACCTACTACCGGGGCCACGTCCCCGAAGAGGCCTACGCGGGCGAGGCCGAGCTCGCCCGCACCCGCGAGGCCTGGTCGCGGGCGGTGGCCCGGCCCGCCGCCCAGGGGCGGGTCCTGTGCGCCGAGCGGGACGGCGAGGTCACCGGGGTGGCGGCCTACCTCACGGCCGACGGAGTGACCACGCTGACCCAGCTCCACGTCGACCCAGGCCACTGGCGCCGCGGCACCGGAGCCGCCCTGCACGCCGCCTGCCTCGCCGAGTGGCGGCGGGCCGGGATCGAGCGGGTCCGCCTGGAGGTCTACCGGCACAACCTGCGCGCCCAGGCCTTCTACGCCTCCCACGGCTGGCGGCCGCAGCCCGACGGGGCGCCCGCCGGCTCCCACCGCACGCTCCGGCTGGAGGTCGGCCCGGCGTCCGGGGAATGAGACGGAAGACCAGTTGGTTGAAACGCTAACCGATTGGTCCTCCCTGGAGAGAAGAAGGAACATGCGCGTCGAGATCTGGAGCGACATCGCCTGCCCGTGGTGCTACATCGGCAAGGCCCGGTTCACGAAGGGGCTGGCCGAATTCGCTCACCGCGACCAGGTGGAGGTCGTCTTCCGGTCCTTCGAGCTGGACCCGAACGCCGCCAGGGGCGTCACCGCCCCCGTCCTGGAGATGCTCGCCCGCAAGTACGGCCGCACCCTCGAGGAGGCGCGCGGCATGGAGGAGCACGTCGCCGCCAGTGCGCGCGCCGAGGGGCTGGAGTACCGGACCGAGGGCCGCGACCACGGCAACACCTTCGACATCCACCGCCTGCTGCACCTGGCCGCCGCCCGGGGCCGGCAGGAGGAACTCCTCGACCTGGTGTTCCGCGCCCACTTCGCCGAGGAGCGGTCCGTCTTCGACCCCGAGGCGCTGCTCGCGCTGGCCGTGGAGGCCGGGCTCGACGAGGCCGAGGCCCGGGCGGTCCTCGCCGACGGCTCCGCCTACGCGGACCGGGTGCGGGCCGACGAGCGCGAGGCGGCCGAACTGGGAGCCAACGCCGTGCCGTTCTTCGTCCTGGACCGGCGCTACGGCATCTCCGGCGGCCAGCCCGCCGAGGTGTTCACCCGTGCGCTGGAGCAGGCCTGGGCCGGACGCGAGACCGTGGAGACCGCCGCCGCCGACGCCTGCGAGCCCGACGGCGCCTGCGCCGTCCCCGGTGCCTGAACCGCTGCGCGGAGCCTGAACCGCTCCCCGCCGATCCGGGGCGCCCGCGTACCTCCGTACCGGGCGCCCCGCCGCCGTACCACCCGCAGTGCCCGTACCCGTGCCGCCCCCACCACCGGGCCGCCGGCGCGCCCGCCCGGGGGCTCCGCCGTAGGCTGGACGTGCGCGCACGGTGCGGGCTCCGGCCTGCTCCGGTGCGCCGGCCGGCTTCGACTCCGGCTTCGGCTTCAACCAGCTCGGGGACCTCGACTCCTTTGCGGAAGGAGACCCCGATGGCCGCCAGGAAGCGTGCGTCCGCCAAGGCCGGGTCAGGGTCCGGGGCCGCCACCCCGGCGGACGGGCAGGACAGGCTCATCAGCTCGGCCAAGCAGTACATCCGTACCCACGGGTCCAGTTACCTCAAGGACCCGAACATCTCCTCGATCGGCATCGGCTACAAGGAGACGAAGGGCAAGCGCGGCAAGGAGCTGACCCTCCAGTTCACGGTCGACACCAAGGTGCGGCCGGAGGGGATGCGGCTCCTGGGGACCACGGAGATACCCCCGGCCGTCGACATCGGCGACGGCATCGTGCTGCCCACCGACGTGATCGAGCGCAGCTACCGGCCGCACTTCCTCGTCGTACCGGAGGCGCAGACGCCCGAGCGGCAGAAGCGCGTCGACCCGGTCCGTCCCGGTGTGAGCGTCGGGAACGTCCGCCTCCACGCGGGCACCCTCGGCTGCATCGTCTACGACAAGAACGACGGTGCCGTCTGTCTGCTGAGCAACTGGCACGTGCTGAACGGCCGCAAGGGCAAGGCGGGCGACGAGGTCGTCCAGCCGGGGACGGACGACGACAGCCGCTTCGCCGTCAACCGGATCGGCGCACTCCGACGCGGTCATCTGGGCACCTTCGGGGACTGCGCCGTGTCGACCGTCACCGGGCGCGGGGTCGACACCGCCATCCTCGGTCTCGGGGTCACGCCGAGGCGGCTGGGGGAGCCGCACATCGACGACAAGGTCGTGAAGTCCGGGCGGACCACGGGCGTCACGCACGGGATCGTGACCCGCCCCTTCGTCAAGGTCCGCGTCCCCTACGGGCCGCCGACGGGGGTGAAGGAGATCGAGTGCTTCGAGATCGGCCCCGATCCCCGGCACCCCCCGGACGGCGGTGAGATCAGCACGTTCGGCGACTCCGGTTCGGCGTGGGTGTTCAAGAAGCGGTCGGGCAGGCCCTCGGACGTACTGGCCGGCCTGCACTTCGGCGGTGAGGACGAGTCCGATCCCGTGGACCGGGCGCTGGCCTGCTTCCCGCGCCCGGTCTTCGATCAGCTGAAGATCACCCTGGACCCTCCGGCGGCGGCCTCGCGGGAGGACCCGGCGGGCTATGACCCGGGCTTCCTCGCGGTGCCGGTGGGCACCCCGTCGCTCGCCCCGTCGATCAGGGACACCGCCGTACGCCTCGACGGCTCCGAGGTGATCCCGTACACGCACTTCTCGCTGGCCCTGAGCAAGGAGAGGCGCTTCGCGATATGGGTGGCCTGGAACATAGACGGCGGGACGCTCAAGAAGCTCGACCGCAAGGGGATCGACTTCGTCAAGGACCCCCGCCTGTCGCCCGGGGACCAGGTCGACAACGAGCTGTACAAGGACAAGGGCGGCAGGACCAACCGGCTCGACCGGGGCCACATCGCGCGTCGCGCCGACGTCTGCTGGGGGCCGCTGCCCGAGGCGCAGCGCGCCAACGAGGACTCCTTCTTCTACACCAACATCACTCCGCAGATGGACGACTTCAACCAGAGCAAGCGGGCCGGGCTCTGGGGGAGGCTGGAGGACGCGGTGTTCGAGGACGTCGAGGTCGACGGTCTGAGGGTGAGCGTGTTCGGCGGCCCGGTCTTCCAGGAAGACGACCGCCTCTTCCGCGGGGTGCGGATACCGCGCGCGTTCTGGAAGGTCATCGCCTATTCCGAACACGGCGCGTTCCGGGCCAAGGCCTTCCTGCTGGCCCAGCACCTCGTCCTGCCCGAGGCCCTGGAACTGGACGAGTTCCGCACGTTCCAGGTCAAGGTCGCGGAGATCCAGAAGCAGGCCCGCATCCGCTTCCCCGCCGTGATCACCGATGCCGACACGCTGGTGGTGCCGGAGTCCCTGGAAGACCGGGCGCCGCTGGAACGCCAGGCCGACATCGACTGGAGCTGAGCCGCCGGTCCGCACCCGGCCGCTCCGCCGCCTTCATAAGCAACCCTTTGGCTGGTCACGCAAAACCCGGCAATGGACTTTGGGTTGTTCCTGGCTCAGAGTGGACGCCATGGATCTTCCGCTCTCCGACGTCTCCCGCGCGTGCGCCGACGAGTTCGCGCACTCCACCACCTTCCTCAACACCGCGGGCGCCGGCGTGCTCCCGAAGGCCGCCGTCGCCGCGGTCCGGGAGCTGGCCGAAGCGGCGGGGGCCGGACTCCCGGCCGGAGCCGGCGACTTCGACCGCGTCGAGCGGGTGCGGGCCGCCTTCGCCCGGCTCGTCGCGGTCGACCCACGGCGCGTGGCCGTCGGGTCGTCCGTCGCCACCCACGTGGGCCTGATCGCGGCCTCCCTGCCCGCCGGCGCCGAAGTCCTGGTCCCGGAGCGGGACTTCGCCTCCGTCATGAACCCGTTCGTGCTGCGCGGCGACCTCAAGGTCCGCTTCGCCCCGCTGGAATCCCTCGCCGAGGCCGTCCGCCCGGACACCGCCCTGGTCGCGCTGAGCGCCGTACAGTCCGCCGACGGCCGTACGGCGGACCTCGCCGCCGTCCGCGCCGCGACCGCCGCGCACGGCGCCCGGATGCTCGTCGACGCCACGCAGGCCGCGGGCTGGCTGCCCTTCGACGCCTCGCCGTACGAGTACACCGTCACTGGCGGCTACAAGTGGCTGCTCGGCGGCCGCGGCGCCTCGTACCTGACGGTCTCCGCCGAGGCCCAGCCCGGACTGACCCCGCTGCACGCGGGCTGGGTGGCGGCCGAGTCCAAGTGGGAGGCCGTCTACGGCCCCATGCGGCGACTCGCGGCCGACGCCCGCCGCTTCGACGAGTCGGCGGCCTTCCTGCCCTACTACGCCGCCGAGCCCTCGCTGGCCCTGCTGGAGCGCGTCGGCATCGAGGCCGTCCACGCCCACGACACCGCCCTCGCCGCCCGCTACCGGGACGGGCTCGCCCGTCTCGGCCACGAGCCCGTCCCCGGCGACGCCGCGATCGTCTCCGTACCGGGCCTGGCACACCGCCAGCCCGACCTGGCGGCCGCCGGGGTCCACACCTCCGCCCGCGGGGGCGCCCTGCGGGCCTCCTTCCACCTCTACAACACCGAGGCGGACGTCGACCGGCTGCTGGACGTCCTGTCCGGCTGACCGGCGCCGGACCCGGACCGCGGCGACCCGGACCGACCCAGCACCGGATCCGGACCGGCCCGGACCGCGGCGATCCGCCGTCGCCCGCGACCTGACCGACCCGGGACCGCTACGCCACCCAGGCCGCCGAGGCCGCGGCCAGGGCCGGCGCCGGATCCGCGCCGAGGGCCCGGGCCAGCGCGCCCAGCGCGGCCCCGACCGCCTCCGGCGAGGCCGCCGGGCCGTAGTGGTTGACCCGCACCATCTCCCCGGCCAGCACCCCGCCGCCCGCCGCGAGCGGGGCCGAAAGGTCCGCCGCCAGGGCCTCCGCCACCACCAGCGAGGCGTCCGCGACCCGCAGCGTGGTCGCCACCGGCGCCGCCTGGGCCGGGTCCCCGACCCATGGGGCGACGCCCAGCGCCTCGGCGCCCGCGCGGGTGGCCCGGGCGGCCGCCGCGTGCCGCCCCATGACGCCTGCGGGACCCTCGGCCTCGATCCGGTCCAGGCAGGCCTCCAGCGCCAGCATCTCCAGCTGCGCGGGCGCGTGGAGCAGCGCCTTGCGGCCGGCGTCGATCCAGCGCTCCTTCCAGTCGAGCAGCGACAGGTACGAACGGCGCGGCGCGGCCGGATTGGCGGCGAACCGCTCCCAGGCGCGCCCGCTCACCGACACCGCCGACACCCCCGCCGGGCCGCCCATCGCCTTCTGCGCGCCGATCACGCACAGGTCCACGCCCCACGCGTCCGGCAGCAGCGGCTCGGCGCCCACCGACGCCACCGCGTCCAGCATGAACAGCGCCCCGTGGGCCCGTACCGCCTCGCCGATCTCCGCGACGGGATTGGTGTTCCCGGTGGCCGCCTCGGCGTGCACCAGCGAGACGAAGTCGATCTCCGGGCGGGCGGCCAGCGCCGCGGCGACCTGCTCACCGGTGACGGCCGTGTCGAAGGGCACCGCCAGGTCCAGCACGTCCGCCCCGGCGTCGCGCAGCCAGTTGCCGAAGGTGGTCCCGTACGGCCCGGTGACGATGTTCAGCGCCGTCGAACCCGGCCGCGCCCCGGAGCGGATGCACCCTTCCAGCGGGAGCAGCGCCTCGCCCTGGGTGACCACCACGTCGTTCCGGGTCTCCAGCAGCCGCGCGACCCCCCGCTCGATCGACGCGAAGTGCTCGGCGGTCAGCGGCGGCAGGTCCAGCAAGGGGTGGCTCACGTCGGTGCTCTCTTCGTCATCCGGGGTTACCGGCCGAGCCTACCCAGCCCGCACGTACAGTGCGGGCATGAGTGATCACAACGGTGTGCTCCATGTGAAGGGGCGGGTCCTGGTCGGGCCCCACGAGGTGCGCGACGAACTGTGGGTCGTCGGCGGGCGGGTCACCTTCGAGCGGCCGGCCGCCGCCCGCGAGGTCACCACGGTCACCGGCTGGGTCCTGCCCGGCCTGGTCGACGCCCACTGCCACGTGGGCCTCGACGCCCACGGCCCGGTCGACGCCCCCACCGCCGAACGGCAGGCGCTCACCGACCGGGACGCCGGCACCCTGCTCATCCGCGATGCCGGATCTCCCTCCGACACCCGGTGGATCGACGACCGCGAGGACCTGCCGAAGATCATCCGGGCGGGCCGCCACATCGCCCGCACCCGCCGCTACATCCGCAACTACGCCCACGAGATCGAGCCGCCCGAGCTCGTGGAGTACGTCGCCCGGGAAGCCCGCCGCGGCGACGGCTGGGTGAAGCTGGTGGGGGACTGGATCGACCGCGACGCCGGTGACCTGACGGCCTGCTGGCCCCGCGCCGAGGTCGAGGCCGCCATCGCGGAGGCGCACCGGCTCGGGGCCCGGGTCACCGCGCACTGCTTCGCGGAGGACTCGCTGCGGGACCTGGCCGAGGCGGGCATCGACTGCGTCGAGCACGCCACGGGGCTCACCGAGGACACCATCCCGCTGTTCGCGGAACGCGGCGTGGCGATCGTGCCGACCCTCGTGAACATCTCGACGTTCCCGAAGCTGGCGGCGGGCGGCGAGGCGAAGTTCCCCCGCTGGTCGGCGCACATGCGACGGCTGCACGAGCGGCGCTACGACACCGTCAGGGCGGCCTGGGACGCGGGCATCCGGGTGTACGTCGGCACGGACGCCGGGGGCTCCTTGCCGCACGGCCTGGTCGCCGCCGAGGTCGCGGAGCTGGTGAAGGCCGGGATCCCGCCGCTGGACGCCCTCTCCGCGACGGCCTGGGCGGCACGCGACTGGCTCGGCCGGCCCGGTCTGACCGAGGGCGCCCCCGCCGACCTCGTGGTCTACGCCGCCGACCCGCGGGCCGACGTACGGGCCCTGGCGCAGCCGGAGCGGGTCGTCGTGAACGGGGTGGTCCGGGCCTAGACGGTGTGGCGGGCGGGACTCCTGGGCCGGACGGGGCGCGGAAAATCGAATACATGCATGGAAACCACCCTTTGGGGTGAAGTGACGTCAGGTCGCTGACCGTTCACTCCCGGTGCGCAAGGATTCGAACGTCGAAGCCGTCGGCGTGCGCGATGTCCCCCATTGGCGCCGCGACGGCACCCAACTCCCCGGGGGTTCCACCATCTTGAACAGCAACACCTTCCGCATGCCCGCGGCCGTTCTGCTCGCCACGGGAGCGGTGGCCCTGCTCGCCGCGCCGGCCGCCCTCGCCACGGGCGGCGGCACCGGGAGCGAGGGAACGTCCGGCGCCGTCGTTCTGCGGACCGGACTGGACGTGGGCCTGCTCAACAAGGCCGTCCACGTCCCGCTGAAGGCCACCCTCAACGAGGTCACCGCCCCCGCCACCGCCGCGAAGACCGCCCTCACCGTCACCCTCGACGGGGCCGAACAGGGGCGGCCGGTCAGTGTCCTGCGGGCGGACGTCGCCACCGCCCGGGCGACCGCCGACAAGAGCCGCGCCGAGGCCGAGTCGCGCCTCGCCCACGCCAAGGTGCACGTCCCGGGCCTGCCCGCGCTCTCCCTCATCGAGGTCGAGGAGGTCACCTCCAAGGCCGTCTGCGAGGCCGGGAAGAAGCCCGTCGCCTCCTCCAACGTCCTCGGCACGGTCACCGCCCTCGGCAAGAAGGTCACCCTCACCTCCGGCGGCCCCACCAAGGTCGAGGTGCCCGGCGTCGGCCTGGTCTCCCTGGAACTCTCCGGTACGCGGACCACCTCCACCACCGCCGCCGCGTCCGCGCTGCGCCTGAAGGTGTCGGTCAACCCGCTGAACCTGAACGTGGCCGAGGTCGACGGCGAGGTCGTGCTCGCCGAAGCGCACTGCGAGGCCCCCCGGGGAACCGCCCCGGGCCCCGGCCCCGCGGCGAAGCCGGACGTCAAGCCGCAGACCGTGCCCCAGGCCAACCTCGCCGAGACCGGGGCCGGTTCGGTGACCCCGTACGTCGCCGGCGGCGCCCTCCTGCTGCTCGGCATCGGCGCGGGCGCCCTCGTCGTCACCCGCCGCGGCAGGACCCGCTAGCCGGTCAGCGCGAGGCCCGCTCCAGCCCCTGGCCGACGGCGCCGCGCGAGGTGACGGCCGCCGTGACCTCCTTGTCGGCCCGGGCGTGGTCGGACCTCCGGGCGGCGCCGTCCGCCGCGCAGGAGGTGCACACGACCCGGAAGGGCGGGCCCATGTCGGAGAACTGCGTGAAGTACTCGGCCTTGACGACCTCCCAGCGGCCCGGGCGCCCCGCCGCCGGGGCGAAGGTGAACCGGGGGATCGAGGACATGTTGCCCCGCGCCTTCTCCGCCTCGTAGAAGCTCGCGACCTGATCGCCCATGCCGAACACCACCCAGGTGCCGTTGATCTTCTCGTAGGGCTGCGGCACGTGGTTGTGGGTACCGAGGACCAGATCGATGTCGGGGAGGCCGTCCGCCCCGCGCGAGGCCGTCAGCGCCTGCGCCAGATCGCGCTGCTGCTGGTCGGGCGCCGTCTGCCATTCGGTGCCCCAGTGGATGCTGAGGACGACGACGTTCGCGCCGGCCGCACGGGCCGCGCGGGCGTCGGCGATGATGCGGCCCTGGTCGATCAGGTTGACGGCCCAGGGCTTGCCCGCCGGGAGCGGTATGCCGTTGGTCCCGTACGTGTAGTCCAACTGGGCGACCTTCGCGCCGCCGGCCGAGAGCAGGGCCGGCGCCTTGGCCTCGTCGGCGCTCCGCGCCGAGCCGACGTGCTTGAGGCCGACCCGGTCGAGGTGGTCGAGGGTGCGGGTGAGGCCGTCGTAGCCGTCGTCGAGGGTGTGGTTCGAAGCGGTGGAGCAGCTGTCGTACCCGGCGTCCTTGAGGGCGTCGGCCAGCTGGTGCGGGGCCTTGAAGGCGGGATAGCCGGTGTAGGGGCCGCCGGGCCGCCCGTACGGTATCTCGTGGTGGCATATCGCCAGGTCGGCGGCGGACACGATGGGCTTCACGCCCGCCAGTATCTTCCGGAAGTCGTACTCCCCGGCCTTGCCGCCCGCGTCGTCCGCCGCCCGCTGGATGATCGAGGGGTACGGGATGATGTCGCCGGTCGCGACCAGCGTGAACGGCGTCCCGCCCGGCACGGACCGGTCGGTCCCCGGCTTCGCCCCGAGCCGCTGCTCGGGGGCGGTGGCCCCGTCCCCCAGCAGCCGGGGCGCGGCGTACACGCCCCCGCCGACCACCACCAGTCCGGCCAGCCCGACCGCTATCCGCGCCGCCACCTTCATGGACCGTCCCCCGTTGCCGTAGTTCCGGCCATCGTAGGCGCCCCGGAGCCCCCGCGCCGGACCGGTACGACGGGCAGGCTCGCCGGCTCCGGCACCGGCCCCGCCCGGCCCCCGGGGCGACGGCGACGCCATCCGCCCGGCCGGGGCGGCGCCCCCGCCGCCTCCCTACCGCGCGGCCAGCGCGAGCGCGTGGTCCAGCGCCTGCAGCAGCCTCCCCGTCGTCGCCCTGTCGCGGACCGCCAGGCGCAGCCACGTCGCGTCCAGCCCCGGGAAGGTGTCCCCCCGCCGCACCGCGAAGCCCAGCGCGCGCAGCCGGGTGCGGACCTCCGCCGCGCCCGGGATCTGGACCAGCACGAACGGCCCCTCGGCCACCCCGGACACCCGCACCTCCTCGAACTCCGCCAGCCCGGCCAGCAGGTGCTCCCGGTCGACCGCGATCCGCCGCGCCGCGTCCTGCGCCTCCGCCAGCGCCGCCGCCGACACGCACGCCTCCGCCGCCACCAGCGCCGGCGTCGACACCGGCCACAGCGGCTGCGCCCCGGCCAGCTTCGCGATGACCTCCGGCTCCGCGAGCACGTAGCCGATCCGCAGCCCGGCCAGCCCCCACGTCTTCGTCAGGCTCCGCAGCACGACCAGTCCGGGTACGTCCATCCGCCCGGCCAGCGCCTCCCGCTCGCCCGGGACGGCGTCCATGAACGCCTCGTCCACCACCAGGATCCGCCCCGGCCGGGCCAGCTCCGCCAGGACCCCCGCCGGGTGCAGGACCGACGTCGGGTTGGTGGGGTTGCCGACCACCACCAGGTCGGCTTCCTCCGGCACCGCCGCCGGGTCCAGCCGGAAGCCGTCCCCGGCCCGCAGCAGCACCCGTTCCACCCGGTGCCCGGCGTCCCGCAGGGCCGCTTCCGGCTCGGTGAACTGCGGATGCACCACGACCGGCCGTACGGCCCCCAGTGCCCGTGCGATCAGCACGAACGCCTCCGCCGCCCCCGCCGTCAGCAGCACCCGCTCGACGGGCAGCCCGTGACGGGCCGCCACCGCCGCCCGCGCCGCCCGGCCGTCGGGGTAGGCCGCCAGGTCGCCCAGGCAGGCCGCGATCCGCTCCTTGAGCCACCGGGGCGGCGTGTCCGCGCGTACGTTCACCGCCAGGTCCACCAGCGCGCCGCCCGCGTCCGCGACCTCCACGTCCCCGTGGTGGCGCAGGTCGTGGTCCTCGGCGGTGGCCACCGCGCAGGTCGCCGCGACCGAGCGCCGCTTCGGCACGAGGAGTTCCCCGCCGCCGGCCAGCGCCGCCGCCTCCGCCACCGAGGCCGTGCCGGAGGCGTCCCGCACCGCCGCCGACGGGTGCGGTACGGGGATGCGCGCGAGCCGGTCCGCCGGATAGCCGACCAACGGCACGCCGAAACGTTTCGCCGCCCCCGCGATCCCCGGCTCCCCGGTCTTCGACTCCACCGTGGCCAGCGCCGCCACCGCCCCGGCGGCCAGCCCGGCCCCCCGGAGCGTCTCCTCCACCAGCGCGCAGACCTCCTCGACGGAGACCCCCGCACGCCCGCCGACCCCGACCACCAGCCGCGTCACGTACTCGCCCACAGCGATCCCTCCTCCGTCCCTCGTCCGTCTCTCGTCGTCAACACGCTGCCGCCCGCCCCCCGCGCACGGAAGTGCGCACCCGGCCGCCAGTCGGTATGCAGGGGCACATGGCGGTGATCGTGGCTTTGGGCGCGTTCCTGATGACGCTGGCCGGCGGCTGGACGGCGCAACGCGTCACCGACCGCCGCCACCTCGTGCTCGGCCTGGCCGGCGGGCTGATGCTCGGCGTGGTGGGCCTCGACCTGCTGCCCGAGGCCATGCACGCGGCAGGCGAAGAGGTGTTCGGCGTACCGCTGGCCCTGCTGCTCTTCGTGGGCGGCTTCCTGACCGCCCACGTGGTGGAGCGCCTGCTCGCCGTACGCCAGGCCGCGCACGGCGCCGGGACCGAGGGCGCGGCCGCCGGCGAGGACCGCCACGGTCCCGGCGGCGCCCGCGTCCCGCAGGTCGGCCTCACCGCGGCCGCCGCGATGGTCGGCCACAGCGTCGCCGACGGCGTGGCCCTCGGCGCGGCCTTCCAGGTCGGCGGCGGCATGGGCGTGGCCGTGGCGCTGGCCGTCATCACCCACGACTTCGCCGACGGGTTCAACACGTACACGCTCACCCGCCTCTACGGGAACGCCCGCCGCAAGGCCCTGATGATGCTCTTCGCGGACGCCGTGGCGCCGGTCGTGGGCGCCGCGTCCACCCTGCTGTTCACCCTTCCGGAGGAACCCCTCGGGGCGTACCTCGGATTCTTCGGCGGCGCCCTGCTGTACCTGGCCGCCGCCGAGATCCTCCCCGAGGCGCACCACCGGCACCCCGCCCTCTCCACGCTGATGTGCACGGTGGGGGGAGTGGCGGGGATCTGGCTCGTGGTCGGCCTCGCCGAATGACCGCCGGCCGGGGCGGGCGGTCACCGGTGGGCTGCCGCGGCTTCCGCGAAGCGCCGGGCGACCGAGGGCCGCGCCGCCCAGTGGGTGTGCAGGTAGCTGGCGTGGACGCCCTGGCGTACGAAGCCCTCGACGCGGCGCTCGGGATGCGTGAACCCCCACGCCGGCTCGGCTCCGGCACCCGGCTCGATCACCGTCCGGTGGAACTCGTGCCCCCGCAGCCGCGTCCCCGCGGCGGCGAGCGAGCTGTCCGTCACCGCCACCGCCTCCCGGTAGCCCAGCGTGAGCCGTTCCGACATCCGGGCGTCGGCGTCGAGCACCCCGCACATCGGCTTCCCGTCCAGGGAACGCGCCAGGTACAGCAGCCCCGCGCACTCGGCGGCGACCGGCCCGCCGGACGCCGCGAAGTCCGCGACGGCCTTGCGCAGCGGCTCGTTCGCCGACAGCTCCGGCGCGTACACCTCCGGGAACCCGCCGCCGATCACCAGTCCGCGGGCCCCCTCGGGGAGCGCCTCGTCCCGGAGCGGGTCGAAGGTGACCACCTCCGCTCCGGCCGCCGTCAGCAACTCCGCGTGCTCGGCGTACGAGAACGTGAACGCGGCCCCGCCCGCGACGGCGACGACGGGCCGCCGGCCCCCGGGCTCCGCGACGGCGGAGACGGTGTCCGCGACGGCGGAGACGGCGTCCCGCGGCGACCACGCCGCGCAGTCCAGCTCCGGGGCCGTCCGGGCCAGCGCCATCAGCGCGTCGAGGTCGCAGCCGGCCCGCACCTGCGCGGCCAGCGCCGCCACCGCGGCCAGGGCGTCGGCCCGCCGCTCCGCCACCGGCACCAGGCCGAGGTGCCGGGACGGCGTCGCCACCTGCGGGGCCCGCCGCATGACACCGAGGACCGGCATCCCGGCCTCCTCCAGCGCCTCCCGCAGCATCGCCTCGTGCCGGTCGGAGCCCACCTTGTTGAGGATCACCCCGCCCAGCCGCACCCGCGGGTCGAACGAGGCGAAGCCGTGCACCAGCGCCGCCACCGACCGCGACTGCGAGGAGGCGTCCACCACCAGCACCACGGGCGCCCGCAGCAGCTTCGCCACCTGCGCCGTCGAGGCGAGCTCACCCCGCCCCGCGGCCCCGTCGTACAGCCCCATCACGCCCTCGACCACGGCGAGGTCGCACCCGGCGGAGCCGTGCGCGAACAGCGGCGCGACCAGCTCCGGCCCGCACATGAAGGCGTCCAGGTTGCGCCCCGGCCGGCCCGTGGCCAGGGCGTGGTAGCCGGGGTCGATGTAGTCGGGCCCGGCCTTGTGCGGGGACACGGCGAGGCCGCGCTCCGCGAAGGCCGCCATCAGGCCCGTCGCCACGGTGGTCTTGCCGCTGCCGGAGGACGGCGCGGCGATGACCAGCCGGGGCACGTTCACGGACGTCACCACTCGATGCCCTTCTGGCCCTTCTGGCCGGCGTCCATGGGGTGCTTGACCTTGGTCATCTCGGTGACCAGGTCGGCGAACTCCACGAGCTTCTCGGGCGCGTTGCGGCCCGTGATGACCACGTGCTGGGTCCCGGGGCGGCTCCGCAGCACCTCGATCACCTCGTCGACGTCGATCCAGCCCCAGTGCATCGGGTACGCGAACTCGTCGAGCACGTACAGCCGGTGCGTCTCGGCGGCCAGGTCGCGCTTGACCTGCTCCCAGCCCTCCTTGGCGGCCTGCTCGTTGTCGAGCTGCGCGTCCCGCTGGACCCAGGACCAGCCCTCGCCCATCTTGTGCCAGACGACGGAACCGCCCTCGCCGGAGGCGCCCAGCACCTTCAGCGCGTTCTCCTCGCCGACCTTCCACTTCGCCGACTTCACGAACTGGAACACCCCGATCGGCCAGCCCTGGTTCCAGGCGCGCAGCGCCAGGCCGAACGCGGCCGTCGACTTGCCCTTGCCCGGGCCGGTGTGCACGAACACGAGCGGGCGGTTGCGGCGCTGACGCGTCGTGAGCCCGTCGTCCGGAACGACGGTCGGCTGTCCCTGCGGCATTACGCGGCCCTCCTGGAGGATTCGGATGTCACTGCGGTACGTACGTTCTTCACGAGCCCGGCCAGCGAATCGGCCCGCAGCCCGTCGAGGGTCACCGCCGGCCCGCCCAGATCGGCGGCCAGCGCCCCCGCCAGCCCGAGCCGGACCGGCCCGGACTCGCAGTCCACGACCACCGAGGCGATCCCCCCGGCCGCCAGCAGCCGGGCACTGCGCCCCGCCAGCTCGCGCGGGTCACCGCCCAGGGACCCGGCCGAGGTGGCCCGCCCGTCGGTGACGACCACCAGCAGCGGGCGCCGCGAGGGGTCCCGCAGCCGTTCGATCCGCAGCACCTCGTGGGCCTTGAGCAGGCCCGGGCCGAGGGGGGTGCGGCCGCCGGTCGGCAGCTTCTCCAGCCGGGCGGCCGCCGCGTCCACCGAGGACGTCGGCGGCAGCGCCAGCTCGGCACCGGCCCCGCGGAAGGTGATCAGGCCGACCTTGTCGCGGCGCTGGTACGCGTCCAGGAGCAGGGAGAGCACCGCGCCCTTGACCGCGCTCATCCGCTGCCGGGCCGCCATCGAGCCGGAGGCGTCCACCACGAAGAGCACGAGGTTGCCCTCGCGGCCCTCCCGGGTGGCCTGGCGCAGGTCGTCCTTGCGGACGACGAGGCCGCGCCCGGCGCGCCCGCGCGCCTTCTGGTGGGGTGCGGCGGCGTGCACGGTGGCCGCCAGGTGCAGCTTCGTCAGCTGCCCCCGGGGCCGCTGGGCGCCGGTGGTGCGGCCGTGCGCGGTGCGGGCGCGAGAACGCCGCCCGGCCGCGCCCTCGCCGAGGCCGGGCACGCTGAGCATCTTGGTGCGGAACGGTTCGGCGGCCCGTACGGCGGCCTGCTCGGCGCCGCCGGCCCCGCCCCGGGGGGCGGAGGGCTCCGGCTCGGGGGCCTCGCCGGCCGGTTCGGCCTCGGCGGGCCCCTCCGGCGTGTCCGGCGTGTGCCCGGTCCCGGGCCCGCTCTCGGGTCCGCCGCCCTGCGGGGGCACCCCGCCGCCCCCGCCGGGTCCGCCCCCGTCGCCGCCGTCGCCGCCGTCGTCCGGACCCTCGGGCTCCGGGTCGGGCTCGGGCTCCGGGTCGGGCTCCTCGTCGGGGAACCGGTCCAGGATCTCGTCGAGCTTGTCCTCGTCGAGGCCCGGCGCGTCGAAGGGCGCCCGCCTGCGGCGGTGGGGGAGGGCCAGCAGGGCGGCCTGGCGGACGTCCTCCTTGCGTACGGAGGTCCGCCCTGCCCAGGCCGCGAGCGCCGTCGCGGTACGGGCCATCACGATGTCGGCGCGCATCCCGTCGACCTCGAAGCCGGCGCAGGCGGCGGCGATCCGCAGCAGCGCGGTGTCCCCGAGCCGTACCCGCGGCAGCAGCGCCCGCGCCGCCACCACCCGGGCGCGCACCTCGTGCTCGTCCGCGGCCCAGCGGGCGGCGAAGCCCGCGGGGTCGTCCTCGTACGCGAGCCGGCGGCGCACCACCTCGACGCGCTGCCCGGGCTCCCGGGAGGCCGCGACCTCGACGGTCAGGCCGAAGCGGTCCAGGAGCTGCGGGCGCAGCTCGCCCTCCTCGGGGTTCATCGTCCCGACGAGCAGGAAGCGGGCGGCGTGCCGTACGGAGACGCCCTCGCGCTCCACGTACGAGGCACCCATCGCGGCCGCGTCGAGCAGGACGTCCACCAGGTGGTCGTGGAGGAGGTTCACTTCGTCGACGTACAGGATCCCGCGGTGCGCGTCGGCGAGGAGCCCCGGCTCGAAGGCCTTCACGCCCTCGGCGAGGGCCCGCTCGATGTCCAGGGCGCCGACGAGCCGGTCCTCGGAGGCACCGACGGGCAGCTCGACCATGCGGGCGGGCCTGGCCTGGCCCGGGCCGGGCTCGTGCGGCCCGTCGGGGCAGGCCGCGTCCGGTGCGTCCGGCGCACAGGAGAACCGGCAGCCGGGGACGACGTCGACCTGCGGCAGCAGCGCCGACAGCGCGCGCACGGCGGTGGACTTGGCGGTCCCCTTCTCCCCGCGCACGAGCACGCCGCCGACCGCGGGGCTCACGGCGTTGAGCAGCAGGGCCAGCCGCAGGTCGTCCTGGCCGACCACCGCTGTGAACGGGAAATGGGTGATGCTCATCCGCTGATCGCTCCTTCGAGTGGAATGCGCCCGCCGCCCAGGGAGCGAGGGTGGCCCGCGGCGCGGGCACCTGACCGGACCGCTTCTCCGGTCCCCGGGTCCACGGGGACGCCGGAGGCCCTCACGGGGCACCCGGCGGGAGGAAGGGGAGGCCGGACGGGGCGCCCCCCTCGATGAGGGCCAGCAGCGCGCGGGTGTCGGCGTGTTCCTCGATCAGGTCCCCCAGCAGGTCCAGCTGCTCCTCCCGCAGGGCGGCGAAGGAGGTGTCCGGGGCCGGGACGAAACGCCGTCCGGCCGCGGCCGCCACCTCCCGCAGGAACGCCCGGCGGAAGCCGTCCGACTCCAGCGAGCCGTGCCAGTGGGTGCCCCACACCGATCCGACCCGGCACCCGTCGAGGAAGGGCTCCCCGCCCAGCACCTCGGCGACCCCGTGGTGGATCTCGTAACCGTCCACCGGCTCGCCCAGGGCGGTACCGGTGGGCCGGGCCAGGGTCTTCTCCGGCGCGAACCGCACCCGGACCGGCAGCAGCCCGAGGCCCGCCACCGAGCCCGCCCGGGACTCGACCTCGTCCTCGATGTGCTCGCCCAGGGCCTGGAAGCCGCCGCAGATGCCGAGCACCGGGCGCCCCTCGGCGGCGCGGCGGGCCAGCGCGTCCGCGAGTCCCCGCTCCCGCAGCCACTCCAGGGCCCGCACCGTGCCGCGCGTACCCGGTACGACGGCCAGGTCCGCGTCGGCCAGTTCCTCGGCCCGGTCCACGAACCGCACGACCACGCCCGGCTCCGCCGCCAGCGCGTCGACGTCGGTGAAGTTCGACATCAGCGGCACCGCGCACACCGCGACCCGCAGCACGTCCTCGCCGACCGGCGGCGCGACCATGGACTCGCGCACCGCGCCGCGCAGGGAGACCCTCAGGCCGTCCTCCTCGTCGATGCCCAGCCCGTGCCGGTACGGCAGCACGCCGTACGTCGCCCGCCCGGTCAGGCCGCGCAGCATCTCCATGCCGGGCTCCAGCAGCGACACGTCACCGCGGAACTTGTTGACGAGGTATCCGGCGATCAGCGACTGGTCCTCGGGGGACAGCAGGGCCGTCGTGCCGAAGAAGGAGGCGAAGACCCCGCCCCGGTCGATGTCACCGACCACCACCACCGGGAACCGCGCGGCGCGGGCGATCCCCATGTTCACGATGTCGGTCCGGCGCAGGTTGATCTCGGCCGGACTGCCCGCCCCCTCGCAGATCACGGCGTCATAGGTGCCCCGCAGCTGCTCCAGGCAGTCCGTGACGATGCCGAGGAGCCGCTCCTGCCGGCCGCCGTGGTAGCCGCGGGCGCTCATCTCGCCCACCGGCTTGCCCAGCAGCACCACCTGGCTGCTGCGGTCGCTGCCCGGCTTGAGCAGCACGGGGTTCATCAGCGCGGTCGGCTCCACCCGGGCCGCCTGGGCCTGCATGGCCTGGGCGCGGCCGATCTCGGCGCCCTCGCGCGTCACGAACGAGTTCAGCGACATGTTCTGCGCCTTGAACGGGGCCACCTTCACGCCCTGCCGGGCCAGCCAGCGGCAGATGCCCGCCGTGACCACGCTCTTGCCCGCGTCCGAAGTCGTACCCGCGACCAGCAGTCCGCCGCCGCGCTTCGTGCCGCTCATCTCCCCGCCCTCCTCGTGCGGCGGCCCGTCCACGAGCGGGCCGCCAGCGTCCGGGCCGCCACGCAGGCCCCCAGCGCCAGCCAGGTCACCCGCCGGGACAGCCGTACCGCGCGTTCGATGTCCGCGGCCTCCACGGGCCGCCCCCGCTCCCCGTTCAGCACCGCCCGGTGCTCGACCCGGCCCCCGTAGGACAGGGTCCCGCCGAGCCGCACGCCGAGCGCCCCGGCGAAGGAGGCCTCCACCGGCCCGGCGTTGGGGCTGGGGTGGGCGGCGGCGTCCGCGCGCCAGGCCCGTACGGCCCCCCGCCGGTCGGGACCGGCCGCCACGGCGGCGAGGGCCGTGAGCCGGGCGCCGGGCCAGCCCGCCACGTCGTCGAGTCGGGCGGAGGCCCAGCCGTAGCGCAGGTAGCGGGGCGACTTGTGGCCGACCATGGCGTCCAGGGTGTTCACGGCGCGGAAGGCCAGCAGCCCGGGGACGCCGGCGACGGCACCCCACACCAGGGCCCCGACCACCGCGTCGGAGGTGTTCTCGGCGACGGACTCCACGACGGCCCGCGCCATCTGCTGCTCGTCCAGGGCCTGGGGGTCGCGCCCGCACAGGTGGGGGAGCCGTTCCCGGGCCACCTCCGCGTCCCCGGCGGCGAGCGCCCCGCCGATCGCGCGGGCCTCCCGGCCCAGCGAGGTGCCGCCGACGACGGCCCAGGTGGCCGCCGCGGTCAGGGCGATACGGGCCGCCGCGGGCCGGGAGCGCACGGCGCGCGCTCCCAGCGCGCCGACGGCGGCGGCGCCGCCCGCGCAGAGGAGGGTGTGCAGGAGGCCCCGCGCGCGGTCGTCGCGCCACAGGGCGCCCTCGACTGCGGCGGCGGCTCGTCCGAAGGCGGCCACGGGGTGCCCCCGGCGCGGATCCCCGAGGATCCGGTCGCCGATCAGCCCCGCCGTGACGCCGTACGCGAAGACGCGGTCGGCACGCATGGTGGCAGGTATGTCCTCACTCAGGGTCCGCGCCCTGGTTCGACGTGTCCGGCGGCGAGAGTTCCTGGCTCCCGGGGCGCACGCGTCGCGTGCGCTCCCCGGTGACAGTGGCGGGACCGCGCCGGATTCGCACCGGACTTCCTCTCCATGCCGCCGTATTGGCTCGGGCAGTCCACCACGGCCTGCGAACGCCCGTCAACTTGCCGTTGACCTGGTGGGACGGACGGCGGAGAAGGGGCGCGGGTGCGCGAAAGCTCCCTCCGGGGGATCCCGGAGGGAGCTTTCGTACGCGGTGCCCGGTGTCGGCCGGTGTCAGCTGACGATCAGGTAGATCCCGTAGGCCACGGCCGCCGCGCAGAGCGCGAAGCAGGCGTAGGCGCCGCTGCGGGCCAGGCCGGCCGTTCCGCCCTGCTCGGTGGCGGCCTCGTGCTTGGACAGGCCCACCAGGCCGAGGGTGAAGAGGGCCACGAGGGCGACGGTGGCGGAGAGGCTGACCCCGAAGACGGAGCCGAGTGCTGCCCAGTCGATCTTCATACTGCCGTTTCCTCTGTCGTTCTCGGGCTCAGACCGCCGCGGCCGGAGCCGCCGGGGTCGTGGGGGCGGCCGTCGCGGCCGGGATGGTGGCCTTGAGGTCCTCGTCGGTCACCGCCGCGGTGGTGCCGGCGGCCGGCGGGACGGCGACGGCGGCCATGGCGGTGGTGACCACGCCGGGCTGCTCGGCCGCGGAGGCGTCCGCGGCCGGGGCGTTGACGTTGGTGTGGTCGACGACCTGGCGGCGGGAGATGAACCAGATGGCGGCACAGGAGGCGACCAGGAAGACCGTGACGGCGGCGACGCCGACGTCACCGGTGCGCATGACCAGCTCGGCGCCGGCGGCGACCAGGGCGGCGGCCGGCAGGGTCAGACCCCAGGCGATGAACATGCGGGTGGCGGTGGACCAGCGGACCACACCGCCCTTGCGGCCCAGGCCCGCGCCCATGACGGCGCCGGAGCAGGCGTGCGTGGTGGAGAGGGAGAAGCCGAGGCTGGAGGAGGCCAGGATGACGCTCGCGGCCGAGGTCTGGGCGGCGAAGCCCTGCTGCGGCTGGAGGTCGGTCAGGCCGGAGCCCATGGTGCGGATGATGCGCCAGCCGCCCAGGTAGGTGCCCATGGCGATGGCCAGACCGGCGGAGACGATGACCCAGACCGGCGGGTTGGAACCGGGCGCGAGCGCGCCGCCGGCGACCAGGGCCAGGGTGATGATGCCCATCGTCTTCTGCGCGTCGTTGGTGCCGTGCGCGAGGGAGACCAGTCCGGCGGAGGCGATCTGGCCGGCCTTGTAGCCCTTGACGGAGGTCTTCTGACCGACCTGGCCGTTCAGCTTGTACGTGAGCTTCGCGGCCAGCATCGCGGCCACGCCGGCCACGATCGGGGCGGCGACGGCGGGGATGAGCACCTTGGTGACGACGACGCTGCCGTTGACGGCGCCGAGGCCGGCGGAGGCGACGGCCGCGCCGATCAGGCCGCCCATCAGAGCGTGGGAGGAGCTGGAGGGGAGGCCGACCAGCCAGGTGACGAGGTTCCAGAGGATCGCGCCGACCAGGGCCGCGAAGATCACCTCCGGCTGGATGCCCTCCTCGTTGACGAGGCCCTTGGAGATCGTCTTGGCGACCTCCACGGACATGAACGCGCCGACGAGGTTGAGCACGGCGGACATGGCCACCGCCGTCTTGGGCTTGAGGGCGCCGGTCGAGATGGTGGTGGCCATCGCGTTGGCTGTGTCGTGGAAACCGTTCGTGAAGTCGAACACGAGAGCGGTGATGATCACGATCCCGAGGAGAAGCGTTATGTGCTCCATTTACCCAGGCTTCTGTTTGGCGTCAGTGGCACGGCGACCGTAGGCAACCTGGGTGAACGGAAGATGAACTGACTCGGGCGGCACGGTGTCCCCACGCGCCACACCATCAGGCCATTCGTCCCGATTCTTTCGTAGGCATCCCGGTTCGTGCACGTCAAAGGCGGGTGAACGGGTCCGTCCGGTGCGATCCGACGCCCCGCTGACCGCCGCCCGCCGGCCCCCGGAAGAGAGGCAGATCACTCCTTCCGGGGCCGCGTCCGGATCCCGCCCGGCCCGGCCGCGCCAGGCGCGGAATGATCTCCTCCGGTGGCCCCCGCGCCGTCGCGCCCCGAGACTGGAACGGTGCGTACCGCCACAGCGACGGCAGCGGCCGTCACCACGACCCTGATCGGTGCCGGAGCGGCCGCGGTCGCGGCCGGCCGGTACGCCGCCGACGCCGCCCTGCGGCCCGAACCCGGCCGCCCGCTGCCCGGCGGCCCCCGCCTCAGCGTCCACTCCACCGGCCCCGGCCGGGTGGTCCTCACCCGCTCGCTGGCCTCCCTGCGCCCCGGCGTCCACGGACTGGAGGCGCCGGGGGTGCACGCCGTGGTCGGCTCCGTCCTCACCGACGTCCCGCACGGCGCGGACACCGTCGTACGCCGTCTCCTCGCCGTCACCCACGGCAGCCTGACCCCCGGCACGCGGGTCCACCTCACCCCCCAGGTCCACCGGGGCGACCCGCGCTCCGCCCTCGGGCTCGACCACGCCGACGTGGACGTGCCCGGGGAGCTCGGCCCGCTCCCCGCCTGGTTCCTGCCCGGGGCCCGGGGCACCTGGGTGATCACCGTCCACGGGCTCGGCACCGGCCGCGAGCACCCGATGGTGGTCATGCCCTTCCTGCACCGCCACGGCCTCCCCGTGCTCGACCTCGGTTACCGGGGCGACCCCGGAGCCCCCGCCTCCCCGGACGGCCTCGGCCACCTGGGCGAGTCGGAGTGGCGGGACCTGGACGCCGCCATCCGCTACGCCGTGCGCTACGGGGCCCGCCGGGTGGTCCTGTACGGCTGGTCCACCGGGGCGGCCATGGCCCTGCGCGTCCTGGAGCGCTCCGCCCTGGCCGGGCGGGTCTCCGGGGTGGTGCTGGACTCGCCCGTCCTGGACTGGCACGCCACCCTGCGCGCCCTCGCCGCCGGCCGGCGCACCCCGGCCCCGCTGCTCCCGCTCGCGGTCCGGGCCGCCGAGGGCCGCGCCGGGCTGCGCGCCGACCACCTCGCCCCGGGGGCCGACCCCGGCGCGCTGCGGGTCCCCGTCCTGCTCTTCCACGGGCCGGCCGACGCGGTCGCCCCCTGGGAGCCCTCCCGCCGGCTCGCCGCCGCCCGGCCCGACCTGGTCACCCTGCACACCGTCATGGACGCCGGGCACGGGGCGATGTGGAACGCCGACCCGCTGCGGTACGAGGAGGCGCTGCGGCGCTTCCTGATTCCGCTCATGTGACGTGTGGTGTGGCGCCGGGGTGAAGGGGCTGTGGCGGACGGGACGGGGCGGGTGATTCATCCCGGTTCCTCCACCCCGTGACCTGTGGAAACGACCGGTTCCGTTTGGGCTTTCGGCCAGTGACGGGCGAGACTGCTTCCGTGACGTCCCGAAAGCCTGATGAGCAGTTGGCTCGCGACTCCAGACTCCGACTCGTCTCCCAGCGCTCCGTCGCCACGGCGCGCAAGGCGGTGACCGACCGGCGAACCCGGTCGGCCACCCGGCCCCCGGCGGGCACCCCCGCCACGGCAGACCTGGCGAACCGCGCCCGCGCCTCCCTCGCCGACGCGGTACGGCTGGCCCGCTGGGCCGAGCTGAACCTCGGCGCGGGCGACGGCGGCCGCCCCGCACCGGCGGGCGCGCTGCCCCCTGCCGACGTCGAACGGGCCGCCGCGGAACTGGGGCTGACGCACGGCCAGATCCAGGTCGGCTGGGACCGCGCCCGCCTCTCCGGCCTCGTCGAGGTGCACGGCGGACACGCCCGCCCCGGCTGGCGGCTGCGGGCCTGGGGCCGCGACGACACGGCCGTACTGCGCGGCTGGGTCGCCCTGTTCGACGCCTGGTCGCTCGTCCACCCGGCCCCCGCGGACATCGCCCCCTCGGCCGTCGCCGAAGTGGTCGAGGCCATGCCGCAGCTGCTGTCGCTGCTCCAGCTGTCCGCCGGCCCGGTCTCCGTCCCGGACCTCCTGGACCTCCTCACCCAGCGGGTCACCGAGCTGCGCGACGAGCGCTGCGAGGTCCCCTACGGCCCGGAGCCCGCCGCCGGCTCCGCCACCGCCGAACCCCGGCCCCTCCCGCTCGCCCGGCTGCTGCGCTGGGCCCTCGGCGGACTCGCCGCCGTGGACGCCGTCACCCTCGGCCCCGCCCGGGCCACCCTCACCCCCCTCGGCAGCTGGGCCGTGTGGGTGAAGCTCGAGCAGATCTGCGTCGCCGCCCAGAGCCCGGCCGGGAACATCGAGCAGTCCGCCGCCGCCATGCTGCACGGCTGCGCCCGCCTCACGCCCGGACCGGCCCGCGCCGAGTACCAGGCCTGGCTCGCCGCCCGGCCCGTCGGCCACGCCGTCAGCGAGCTCCTGCACGCGGCCCGTGGGGAGGACGCCCTGCTGCGCGGCCTGGCCTTCGAGGCCCTGCGCGTGGTCGGCGCCCCCGCCGAGCCCGAGGTGCGCGCGGCCCTGCGCGAGCCCGCGCTGCGGCCGTACGCCCTGCTCTGGCTCGCCGAGCACGACGGGGCCGACCCCGACGACGCCCAGGACGTCCTCACCCCCGAGGAGTCGACCTGGCTCTGGGTCGACACCGCCGCCGCCATCGCCGACCACGGCGAGGCCGACCTGCTGGCCCGGCACCTCGACTCCGCCGTCCGCACCACCGTCCCCCGGCTGCTGGACGAGGTCCGCGCGGTCGGCCACCCGCGCACCGTGCAGGTCCTGGTCGCGCTGGCCGCCGCGCACCCCGACCCGGCCCTCGCCAAGGCGGTCCGCCGGGCCGCCTTCCAGGTCCACACCGGCGGCGCGTAGCCCGCGGGAGCGGGGGCGGCGGCACGGACGGGGGCCGTACCGCCGCGGGGCTCAGACCTGCGGCGCGTACGTCCCGAAGCTCCAGATGTTGCCCTCGGCGTCCCGGGCCATGTAGTCGCGGGAGCCGTAGTCCTGGTCGGTGGGCTCCATCAGGACCTCCGCACCGCGCTCGACGGCCCGCCGGTGGTGGGCGTCCACGTCCTCGACCACGACGTAGACCCCCGAGGGCCCCGCGTCGCCCATGGCCTTGTCGAAGACCCCGCCGGTGCCCTTGCTGCCCAGCATCACCACGCCGTTGCCGTACGCCAGCTCCGCGTGCACCACCGAGCCGTTCTCCCCCTCGTACACCGCGACCTGGCTGAAGCCGAAGGCCTCGGTCAGCAGCTTGATGGCCGCCTTCGCGTCGCGGTAGACCAGCGTGGGACAGATGGACGGAACGCCTGCCATGACGATCACTCCCTCTCGTGACGGTGACCCGCGTCACAGCATGGCAGGAGCCGCGCGCCCGTCAGCGGAAGGTGTCGCACCGGGCCATGTCGCCCGTCCGGTAGCCCTGGTAGAACCACTGCTGGCGCTGCTCGGCCGAGCCGTGGGTCCAGGACTCCGGGGTCACCCGGCCCTGGAGCCGCTCCTGGATCCGGTCGTCGCCGACCGCGGCCGCCGCGTCCAGCCCGTCCCTGATGTCCTGGTCGGTGAGGCTGGTGATCAGCGGCCTCCCGGTGGACTCGTCCGGTGTCCTCGTCGCGTTGTGCGCCCACACCCCGGCGTAGCAGTCGGCCTGGAGCTCGACCTTCACCGCGCTGCTGTTCGCGCCCTGCTGCCCGTCCTGGGCCCGCTGGAGCGTGCCGGTCAGGTTCTGGACGTGGTGCCCGTACTCGTGGGCGACGACGTAGGCCTGGGCGAACGGGCCGCCGCTCGCCCCGAACTTCGTCCGCAGCTCCCGGAAGAAGTCCAGGTCGAGGTAGACCTGCCGGTCGCGCGGGCAGTAGAAGGGGCCGACCGCCGAGGTGGCGGCCCCGCAGGCGGTGTTCACCCGGCCGGTGAAGAAGACCGTGGACGCCGGGCGGTAGGCGCCGCCCCGCTTCTGGAACTCCTGCCTCCAGAAGTCCTGGGTGCTGTTGACCACCGCGACCAGCCGGCAGTCCTCCCGCGTGTTGGCGTCCCGCCCGGTCCGGCAGGACTGCTGCACCTGGGCGGCCGAGGAGGAGGTCGCGGCAGGCTCCGGACTCCCGTCCGACAGGCCCAGCTGCTCCGGGCCCACCCCGAAGAGCAGGCCCAGCACCAGTGCGACCAGGCCGACGAGGCCACCGCCGATCGTGGCCCTCCCGCCCGGGACGCGGCTGCCGCGGACGTCCTTGACCTCGGACGTGTCCAGATTGGCGTTGTCGTCGAACTGCATCCCGCACCGCCTCTATCGGTGAGACCGCAGGGACGGCCCGGCCGCCCCTGCGGCGAGTATCAACCCGTTCATCCTGATACGCGCCCCGGGGTGCCCGCGTGGCCCGTGCGCCGAACGGGGGACGGGAGGTCCCGAAAAGTGGTTGCGCGCCCCCGGTAGAATGAATCCCATGGCAAATCTCCTCGCGGATTAGCGGCGTCGAAGCAACGCGCGTCCTGCCCCCACTTCCGCCGTCCCCACCGCCCTGGAGTATTTCCGTGATCACCGCCACCGGCATCGAGCTGCGCGCCGGCGCCCGCATCCTCATCGAGAACGCGTCGTTCCGCGTCGCCAAGGGCGACCGCATCGGGCTCGTCGGCCGCAACGGAGCCGGCAAGACCACCCTCACCAAGTGCCTCGCGGGCGAGGGCCAGCCCGCCGGCGGCACCATCACCCGGTCCGGCGAGGTCGGCTACCTCCCGCAGGACCCGCGCACCGGTGACCTCGACGTACTCGCCCGCGACCGGATCCTGTCCGCGCGCGGTCTCGACGTACTGCTCAAGAAGATGCGCGCCAACGAGGAGCGCATCGCCACCGGCTCCGGCGCCACCCGCGAGAAGGCCCTGAAGCAGTACGAGCGCCAGGAGACCGAGTTCCTCACCAAGGGCGGCTACGCCGCCGAGTCGGAGGCCGCGACCATCTCGGCCGCCCTCAGCCTCCCCGACCGGGTCCTCGGCCAGCCCCTGCACACCCTCTCCGGCGGCCAGCGCCGCCGTGTCGAGCTCGCCCGGATCCTCTTCTCGGACGCCGACACCCTGCTCCTCGACGAGCCCACCAACCACCTCGACGCCGACTCGATCGTGTGGCTGCGCGACTACCTGAAGAACTACCGCGGCGGCTTCATCGTGATCTCCCACGATGTCGACCTGGTCGAGACCGTGGTCAACAAGGTCTTCTACCTCGACGCCAACCGGGCCCAGATCGACGTCTACAACATGGGCTGGAAGCTGTACCAGCAGCAGCGCGAGGCCGACGAGAAGCGCCGCAAGCGCGAGCGCCAGAACGCCGAGAAGAAGGCCGCGGCCCTCAACGCCCAGGCCGACAAGATGCGCGCCAAGGCCACCAAGACCGTCGCCGCCCAGAACATGGCCAAGCGCGCCGACCGGCTGCTCTCCGGCCTGGAGGCCGTCCGCGCCTCCGACAAGGTCGCCAAGCTCCGCTTCCCGGACCCGGCGCCCTGCGGCAAGACCCCGCTGACCGCCGAGGGCCTGTCGAAGTCCTACGGCTCGCTGGAGATCTTCACCGACGTCGACCTGGCCATCGACAAGGGCTCCCGCGTCGTCATCCTCGGCCTCAACGGTGCCGGCAAGACCACCCTGCTGCGCCTGCTGTCGGGCACCGAGAAGCCCGACACCGGCACGGTCGTGCCCGGTCACGGCCTCAAGCTGGGCTACTACGCGCAGGAGCACGAGACGCTGGACCCGGACCGCACGGTCCTGGAGAACATGCGCTCCTCCGCGCCCGACCTGGACCTGGTCGAGGTGCGCAAGACGCTCGGCTCCTTCCTGTTCTCCGGTGACGACGTGGACAAGCCCGCGGGCGTGCTCTCCGGCGGCGAGAAGACCCGTCTGGCCCTGGCCACCCTGGTCGTCTCCTCGGCCAACGTGCTGCTGCTCGACGAGCCCACGAACAACCTCGACCCGGCCAGCCGCGAGGAGATCCTCGGCGCGCTGCGCACCTACAAGGGAGCGGTCATCCTCGTCACGCACGACGAGGGCGCCGTGGAAGCCCTGGAGCCGGAGCGGATCATCCTGCTCCCCGACGGGGTCGAGGACCTGTGGGGCCCGGACTACCGGGACCTCGTCGCCCTCGCCTGAGTTCCGCCCGACCGCCTCCGCCGTGTTGATCCAGTTCCTTATGGATCATTCGGCCCAGGCGTGATCCATCATCTGAGTGAGACGGTCTCGTACCGTCGCGCTCTGTACGACGGCCCCGGCCGCGTCCTCCCGGACACGCGACCGGGGCCGTCTTTCTGCCCTGACCGGCCCCTGACCTGGTGATTCCCGTCGACAGTGGAGAAATGTGACGGAGGTCATGCAGCGGAAGAGGAGATTCCGTTCTGCTCGGGTGTCCACGGCCCCCGAAATGCCGTGGCACCGACCTTGCCGAATGGGTGGCCAGGAAGCCGGGGAGGGGTGATCATGAGAAGTCCAGAGCGCACTTCCCACGAGGAGGCACGGGTGGCCGAGACTCTGAAGAAGGGCAGCCGGGTGACCGGCGCCGCGCGCGACAAGCTCGCGGCAGACCTGAAGAAGAAGTACGACTCCGGTGCGAGTATCCGGGCGCTGGCCGAGGAGACCGGCCGGTCCTACGGATTCGTCCACCGGATGCTCAGTGAGTCCGGAGTCACGCTGCGCGGTCGCGGTGGCGCGACACGCGGCAAGAAGGCGGCTGCGGCCTGACCCCGGCCGTCAGGCCGGGGCCGTACCGAAGACCGCTCGACAGCTCCGTTCTCTTCCACGCTGTCTGATCCGTGCTGTCCGTCTCATCCGTTCCACGCACGGCACCTTCGGTGACCCCCGGTCGGCCCCCCGGCCGGCTGGGTGGTTACTGTGCAGTCACTTAGGCCGAGTACGCGGCCACGACTGCACACCGGAGGCACCAGATGGCTCTGCTCGACAAGGATGGCGTACGGCTCACCATCGACGACACGGTCGCCACGGTGACACTGACCAATCCGGCCAAGCGAAACGCTCAATCCCCCGCGCTCTGGCGGGCGTTGGCGGAGGCCGGACGGTCGCTGCCCGGCACCGTCCGGGTGGTCGTGCTGCGCGGCGAGGGCAAGTCCTTCTCCGCCGGGCTCGACCGCCAGGCGTTCACCCCCGAGGGCTTCGAGGGCGAGCCGTCCTTCCTCGACCTGGCGCGCGGTTCCGACGAACTGCTCGACTCCACCATCGCCGAGTACCAGGAGGCCTTCACCTGGTGGCGGCGCAATGACATCGTCTCCATCGCCGCCGTACAGGGCCACGCGATCGGCGCCGGCTTCCAGCTCGCCCTCGCCTGCGACCTGCGCGTCGTCGCGGACGACGTGCAGTTCGCCATGCGCGAGACCAGTCTCGGCCTCGTCCCCGACCTGGCCGGCACCCAGCCGCTGACCGCCCTGGTCGGTTACGCCCGCGCGCTCGAGATCTGCGCGACGGGCCGCTTCGTGCACGCCGAGGAGGCCGAGCGGGTCGGCCTGGCCAACCTGGTGGTCCCGGCCGGTGAACTGGAGGCCGCCGTCCAGGACCTCACCACCGCCCTGCTGGCCCCGGCCCGCGACGCCGTCATCGAGACCAAGGCGCTGCTGCGCGGGGCCCCGTCCCGAACCTACGACGACCAGCGCGCCGCCGAGCGGGCCGCGCAGGCCCGCCGCCTGCGCGACCTGGCGGGCCTGTCCGACTGACGCCGTACGCACGCACGCCCGAGGAAGGCCGGAACGGCGGGACCGCTCCGGCCTTCCGGCGTAGTTCCCGGGGCGCCGGGAACCGTACGCGCTTACCGTGGTCGGGAGGCTCCCCTTCCTAAGGACGTCCCATGACCGATTCCGCAGCGACGGGCTTCGCCAAGGACCCCGCGGACCGTGGCCGCACCAGCATCGCCGACGGTGTGGTCGAGAAGATCGCCGGGCTGGCCGCCCGGGAGGTGGCCGGCGTCCACGCCATGGGCAGCGGCAGCGGACTCTCCCGTACCTTCGGGGCCGTCCGCGAGCGGGTCCCCGGCGGAGCCAGGGCCGCGGCCGCCCGAGGCGTCAAGGCGGAGGTCGGAGAGGTCCAGACCGCCCTCGACCTGGAGATCGTCGTCGACTACGGGGTGGAGATCCGCGAGGTCGCCCGGGCCGTCCGGGAGAACGTCATCGCCGCCGTCGAGCGGATGACCGGCCTGGAGGTCGTCGAGGTCAACATCGCCGTCAGCGACGTCAAACTGCCCGACGAGCCCGACGACGAACCGGATTCCCGGCTCCAGTAGCGGGCCCGGAAACGGAGAGGAGTCACGCGATGAGCATGGCGGTCGCCGGCCTGTTCGCCGGCATGGCCCTGGCGTTCGCCGGGTACTTCGGCGGCTTCGGGGCCTTCCTGCTGGTGGGGGCACTGGGCACCATCGGCTTCCTCGTCGGCCGGTACCTCGACGGGGACCTCGACCCGGGCGACCTGTTCCGTCCCCGCGGCCGGGACGGCCGGCGCGGGTGAGCGGCCGATGAGCGCGCCCCGGCCCCTGCCGCCCCGGGTGCCGCCCGCCGAGCGGGGCGCCCTGCGGATCGCCGACCGGGTCGTCGCCAAGATCGCGGCGCAGGCGGCCCGCGAGGCGCTCGACAGCCCGCCCGGGGCCGTCCCGCACGCGACCGTCACCGTCCACCACGACATCGCGCGGGTCAGGATCGGCCTGGAGCTGGACTACCCCTCCGACCTCGCCGCCCAGTGCGCGGCCGTGCGCGAGCAGGTGGCCCGGCGCGTCCGGCAGTGCGCGGCGATGGCGGTCCCCGAGGTGGCCGTCGACATCGAGCACCTGCACTCCGCCCACACCCGGCCCGGCGCCCCCGCCGGGCGGGACCGGCGGCTGAGGTGAGCCGGCCGCACCGCTTCCGGTCGCCGCGCAGGGGCCCGGCCGGGGTGGTCGCCCTGGTGGTGCTCGCGGTGGCGGGGCTCTTCCTCTACGACCTGGCCGCGGTACGCGCGCACCGGCCCGGCATGCGCTGGCGGCGCGAACTGACCGCCCTGCTCGAGCGGCACGGCCCGGCCGACGCGCGGGTGCTGGCGGGCGGGGCGCTGCTGGCCCTGGCCGGAGCGGTGCTGCTGGTGCTCGCGCTGGCTCCCGGGCTGCGCCGGGTGCTGCCGATGCGGACCGAGCCGGGGCTGCGGGCGGGCATCGGACGCCGGGCCGTCGCGCTGATCCTGCGGGACCGGGCCATGGAGGTCGCCGGGGTCCGCTCGGTCCGGGTCAGGGTGGGCCGTACCCGCGTCGGGGTCCGGGCCACCTCGCACTTCCGCGAACTGGACGACGTACGGGCCGACCTGGACGAGGCGCTCGCCGTCGGCATCGGGGAACTGGGGCTCGCGCGACCGCCGCGGGCCCGGATCAGGGTCAGGAGGTGAGCGGCGTGCCGTTGCTCGGCGTGGTGAACCGGGTGGTGCTGGCGCTGGCCGGTCTGGTGCTGCTGGCGGCGGGCCTGTCGGTCCTGACGGCGTCCTGGCCGTTCGCCGGACGGCACGCGCCGCTGCTCGCGCGGCACCGGGGCCTGGAGGGCGGCTGGTGGTGGGCGGTGTTCGCCGCGCTGGCGGTGTGCGTGCTGCTGGCGCTGTGGTGGCTGGCGGCACAGCTGCGGCGTCCGCGGCTCGCGGTGGTCGCGGTGGACACCGGCGACGGGGACTTCGCGCTGCTGCGGGGGCGGGCGCTGGAGTCGGCGGTGGCGGCCGAGGCGGCGGCCTTGGACGGCGTCGCCCACTGCCGGGTCGTGCTGCGCGGCCGGCGGGCGGCGCCTGCCCTGCGGGTGGCGCTGGAACTGGCACCGCACGCCGTGCCGGCGGACGCCCTCGCGGCGCTGGCGGGTCCGGTCCTCACCCACGCCCGCACCGCGACGGGCCTCCCGTCCCTCCCGGCGGAAGCCCGCCTGCACGTCAGTCCGCACCCGGCACGACGGGTCACGTGACGGGGACCGCTGGGGACCGCCGCTCTGACCGGGCGGGGTTCCCCGGGGGCGTCGCGGGGTGGGGCGTCGTCCGGGCGGGCTTCGATGTTCGGCGCCCGTTCCTGGTCTGAGGGGCGCGGGGCACCGGGCGCCGAATTCGTCTCGTTCCGGAGAGTGGTGGCAGCGGCCAGTGCGGTGGCCATGTGGTGTGTGCGCATCGCGCCCCTGTGTCCGCCGGGCGACTGCTGCGGGGCGGCTGGGACCATGGATGGACGTCCAGCAGAAGCGTCGGGTGTGGATTGTGCTACATGCCTCGAAGGATCACCATTAAGACGAACCCGACGAGTGCTACCAGGAAGATGACGCCGATACACCCGCAGCAGTTTTCAAAGGGCCCCCTTACGTCTTCACCGTTGGCGCGTCGGATTGCGCGCTCCATCGCGTACTCGTCCATGAACTCCCCGCTGTCAGTCATGACACGCTGCTGAAGGCAAGCGTCTGGCGTTCCGAGGGGATTGGGAAGGGCGCTGGGCGCGCGAAAGCCCCGCGCGTGGGCGGGGCTTCGGCGTCCGGGCACGCCGGAGATGCCCCAAGGACGG
The DNA here is from genome assembly GCF_055575515.1 of Streptomyces sp. NPDC034086. Taxonomy (NCBI): domain Bacteria; kingdom Bacillati; phylum Actinomycetota; class Actinomycetes; order Kitasatosporales; family Streptomycetaceae; genus Streptomyces; species Streptomyces sp. NPDC034086. The sequence continues at coordinate 194,473 of NZ_JBVISM010000011.1, forward strand.
GACACGACTTCGGATTTTGCAACTGGGTGCAGAGAAGAGCCACCGCCGCACGGGGCGTGGCGACGGGGGCTCGGGTGGCCAGCGCGGTTGGGTGGGAGGCGCTGGTCCCCCTCCAGGTGGGCACACGCTACGCCTCAGGTGGCCGGACCAACACCCCTTGCACGGCTGGATTTAGACCTCCGGTCGCCGTTCGGCTCGGTAGTCCGGGTGGTCGGCATATGGCAGGGCGAGGAGGCCCCGGACGACACCCCACCCCGTCCCCGCCCCCTCACGTCCGTTGTCCGCCCGCCCGTGTGGTGCACCCGCAGGCGTGCTGCCGGCGACTCCCAGCCTCGCCGGGCAGCGCGGGTCAGGCAAGATCCGGAAGGGACGGCCTAGAAGCCGTGGCGGGCTCCGCCGTCCACCGGGAGCATCACGCCCGTGAGGTACGACGCCGCCGGGGAGAGGAGGAACGCCGCCGTGCGGCCGAACTCCTGCGGGGTGCCGTAGCGGCGCAGCGGGATGCGGGACTCGTGGCCCGCCCGGGCCGCGTCGGCGTCGCCGGACAGCGCGTCCAGCTCCCGTACCCGGTCCGTGTCGATCCGCGCCGGCAGCAGCCCGACCACGCGGATCCCGCGCGGGCCCAGCTCGACCGACAGGGACTTGGCGAAGCCCGCCAGCCCGGGCCGCAGGCCGTTCGAGATGGTCAGGCCGGGGATCGGCTCGTGGACCGAGCCCGACAGCACGAAGCCGATGACCCCGCCCTCGCCCAGCTCGGCCGCGGCCGCCCGGGCCAGGCGGACCGCGCCGAGGAAGACCGTCTCGAACGCCGCCGCCCACTGCTCGTCGGTGTTGTCCGCCGCGGAGCCCGGCGGGGGACCGCCGACGCTGATGAGGACGCCGTCGAAGCGCCCGAAGCGGTCCCGCGCGGTGGCGACCAGCCGCGCCGCCACCTCCGGGTCGGAGTTGTCCGCCGCCACACCGACCGCGTGGGGCCCGAGTCCGGCGGCCGCGTCCGCGGCGCGCTTGGCGTCCCTGCCCGTGAGTACGACCTTCGCCCCGTCGGCGGTGAGCTCGCGCGCGGCGGCGAAGCCGAGGCCCCGCGTGGCACCGGTGACGACGTAGACACGGTCCTTCAGTCCAAGATCCATGCCGGACAACCTACGCCGAAGCGGGCTCCGGAGACACCGCCTTGGCGGCCGCCTCCTCGCGGTCGCGCTTCTCCCGCCGCACCAGCACCAGCCATCCCACCGGCACCGCCGACGCGAAGAGCCACCACTGCACGGCGTAGGCCATGTGGGCGCCGATCGAGTCGTGGTCGGGGTCGGCCACCGGCTCGGGGCTGCCGCCGGCCGGTTCGGGCGCGGTCAGTTCGAGGTAGCCGCCGAGCACCGGCTTGCCCAGGGCGGCAGCCTGCTGCTCACTGTTGATCAGCATCACCTGGCGGTCGGGCAGGCCCTTGCGGTCCTTGATCCCGCTGCCGCCGCTGGTCTCGTCGGCCTTGAGCCGCCCCGTGACCGTGACCTGCCCCGAGGGCGCCGCCGGCACCGGGGGGAAGGCGCGCGGGTCGCCGCCGCCGGGCACCCAGCCGCGGTTGACCAGGACCGCCCGGCCGTCGTCCAGCACCAGCGGCGTCACCACGTGGAAGCCGACCTTGTCGCCGTTCGAGGTGCGCATCCGTACGACGACCTCGTGCGCCGGGTCGTACGTGCCGGTGGCGGTGACGGCCCGCCAGTAGTCGGCCCTCGGGACCGTGTGCCCGGGCGAGGTGACCTCGGTCACGGGCACCGGCTTCCCGTACAGGTTCCTCGCGATCAGCTCGTTCTGGGCGACCCGGTGCTCGTGGCGGTGGAACTGCCAGAACCCCAGCTTGACCATCACGGGGACGAGGACGAGGGCGACGAGGGTGAGGGACACCCACTGCCGGGTCAGCACAAAGCGGTACACGCCCACGACGGTACCCCCAGCGGGGAGGACCCCGGCGGCCGGGTGGCCTTCCGGGGTCCGGGGGGAAGGGGGAGAGGGGTCAGACGTGGTCGACGATGCCCACCTTCCCCTCCGCGCGGGCGCAGTGACCGCCGCAGTACCACCGGCCCTCGACCTCGACGCCCTGGCCGATGATCTGGACCCGGCAGTGTTCGCAGATGGGCGCCATGCGGTGGATGGCGCAGGAGAAGCAGTCGAAGACGTGCACCGCGCCCTGCGCGTGCACCTCGAAGGACATGCCGTAATCGTTTCCGCAGACCTCGCAACGTGCCATGCGCCGCATGCTCGGCGGGGCGGCCGGACGGAACAAGATCCACCGGGGTGAGTCGCCGCGCCTGCACCCGGCCGGAGCAAGGGCCGTTACTTCTCCGCGGCCGCCGCCACGTCCCGCAGCAGCTGGGTGAAGGCCGCCTCGTCCACGATCGGGGTGCCGTACGACTTGGCCTTGACCGTCTTCGAGGTGGGGGAGTCGGGGTCGTTGGTGACCAGCAGGCTGGTGAGCCGGGACACGCTCGTCGCGATGTGCAGGCCCGCCTCCACCGCCCGGTCCTCCAGCAGCTCCCGGTCCACGGAGGTGTCGCCCGAGAAGGCGATCCGCATGCCCTGCTTGAGCGGCTTGCCGTCCTCGAAGCGCCCCGGGTTCGGGTACGGGCACGGCGGCCGCTTGCGCGAGACCCGCCAGTTGCCGCCGTTCCCGTACGAGGACTGGTAGCCGACGCGGGGAGCGGCGGGGGAGTCCGACCACTCGGTCAGCGGGCGGCACTCCAGCAGGGGCAGCCGTACGCCGTCGCGCGCGGCCGCGTGCAGCGACGGACGGAAGGCCTCCGCCAGTACCCGGGCGTCGTCGAGGGCGTGGTGGGCGCGCTGCTGGACCACGCCGTAGTGGGCGGCGAGGGACTCCAGCTTGTGGTTGGGCAGCGGCAGGTTCAGTTCCTTCGACAGGGCGATGGTGCACAGCCGCTGGCGCACGGGCGCGGTCACGGAGGCCCGCGCGTACTCCCGGGCGATCATCTGCCAGTCGAACATGGCGTTGTGCGCGACGAGCACCCGGTCGGCGAGCCGGCCCCCGAACTCCTCGGCGATGTCCTCGAAGAGCGGAGCGTCCTGGAGCATCGCGGTGGTCAGGCCGTGGATCCAGGTCGGTCCCGGGTCACGGCGCGGGTTGACCAGGGTGTACCAGTGGTCCTCCACGTTGCCCTGCGCGTCGAGCCGGTAGACGGCCGCGGAGACTATCCGGTCGTCGCGAGCGAGCCCGGTGGTCTCCACGTCGACGACCGCGTACCCCTGCGGGTACGCGGTCGGCCATTCCGTCTCTGCGGTCGTACGGTCGTAGAGCATGGTCACAGAGGATATCGGCACGCACCGACACCCGTGGTCCGATGCCCTTTCAGGACGGCTCCGGCTCCGGCCCGGCCGCCAGCTCCGCCACCAGGTCCGAGGCGCTCACCGACGTGAAGGATCCGGCCACTTCGGCCGGGCCCGGGAAGAGCCGGAAGGCCGTTCCCGAAGCGCCCGGCCCGGCCGCGGTGGCGTGCACCGTGACCAGGAACACCCTGCGGCCCGCGCTCTCCTCGGCGACGGCCGCCCCGGCGTCCGGGGCCGCGCGCCGCTCCTCGGGCCCGCCCGCCGCCGCGACGCGGGCGGCGAATCCGGCCACCGTCTCGGCCGCGCCGGCCCGGTACCTCCAGATCTCCCCGTCCCGCAGGACGGCCACCTCGCGGGAGCGGGCCGCGGCCCGCCAGACCGCCAGGTCCCACAGGGTGGTGCGGGTGCCGGACCCGAAGTGGTCCCACACGTCGCGGGCGACGGACCCGAGCCGCTCGCCGTGCGCGGCGACGCTCTGGAAACCTTCGGACGCCGGCAGGTGGACGTCCGCCCACAGGGCCCGGCGGGCGGCGAGGTCCACGACCATCGGCAGGCAGACCCGTGAGTCGCCCGTCAGGTCGAAGCGCTGACGCATGCTCCGGGGGTCGTACGAGGAGCCGCGCGGACCGTCCGCGGGCAGGGCCATGAAGCCCGCGAAGGCGTCCGGCAGTTCGTCGAAGGGCACGTTGTTGTAGCTGAAGACCAGCGGTACCGCGTACACGTCGCCGTTCCCGGCGAGGGCCGCCAGGTCCAGGTCCACGTACTCGGTGGCACCGTCCGGAGCGGGCGCCGAGGTCAGGTCGCCCGAGTGCACGGCGGCCGTCCGCGGCCCGTACCGCAGGCGCGTGTAGTCGCACAGCCCCCGGTACTTCCAGTCCGCGTCGAAGAAGGCGACGGACAGGTCCAGGTCGGTGCGGTTGCCGGCGGGCTCCGTTCAGTGCAGGAACAGCCGCAGCACCTCGTCCCCCGGCAGGGTCTGCGTACTGCCGCGCGGGACGGCGACCAGCGACCGGGACGCGTTGCGCTCGCCGGAGGGCACGGTCAGGTCCGAGAGCCCGGCGTCCAGGACCGCCAGGTCGTACGCCTCCCCGCCCGCGGCGGCGAACCGGCGCAGCACCTCCGCCTCCAGGCGGGCCGTGACCGCCCCGACGAGGGGCGCGGGCAGCGGGGCCCGCTCCTCCCACGCCACCTGCGCGCGCGCCACCCGGCCGCGCGGGAAGAACACCCGGCGCCCGCCGGTACGGTCCCCGGCGCGGGTGCGCAGCGCGCCGAACGCCGACAGCAGCGGTCCGGCCCCCGCCTCGGGCAGTCCCCGGCCGAGGGCCCGCTCCAGCTCGGGCAGGAGTTCCGCGCCCGGGTGCAGGCGCAGCAGGTGGTCGAGGCGGCGTACGAGTTCTCCCGGGCGCTGCCCGGCGAGCGCGGCGGCGGCCGCCGCGTCCCCCTCGGCGAGGGCCTGCTCGAGCCGGCCGGCCCAGGTGACGGGCCGGATCCGGTCCCCGTCCACGCGGACGGCGTCCGGGTGCGCGGCGGCGCGGGCCAGCAGCGCCGCGCCGAGCGGGGTGGCGGCGGACACGGCCGTGCCGCGCAGCACGGCGAAGGCGAGCGCGGCCCGGGGGTGCCGGTCGTGCCGCTCGAAGGGGTGCAGCAGCTCGGCGGCCCGCTTCCAGGCGGCCGGGTGCCGCAGCAGGTCCTCGACCAGGTACCGCGGGTCCAACGCGTCGAGCACCGCGAGGAGTTCGCGGCGCAACGGCCGTCCGGGGTTCACGAACCGGGGCGGCGGCAGCAGACCGGCGTCGCCGCCGGACAGCACGGCGAGCAGCCGCAGCACGTCGGTGGCCGTGGTGAGCCGGGCGGCGAGCAGCGGCCGTACCGCGTCGGCGGTCCGCCAGGCGCGCAGCAGGGTGCCGAGGACCTGCGCCTTGGTCTCGCGCACGGGGATCTGCTCGGGGAGCCAGCCGAGGTCCGCCGGAGCGGTGTGCAGCAGCAGGTCCAGGTCCTCGCGGTCCTCGGGGGACAGCGGCGTCTGCCGGGCCAGCAGCCGGGCGACCACGCGGCCGCAGTCGGCCTGCCGGTCGGTGCCGAGCCGCAGCAGCCGCAGCGGGCCCCCGGCTCCGTGGCCGGCGGGCGCGGCGGATCCGCGGGGCCGGTCGGGGACCGGGCGCAGGAAGGGGTCGGCGGGGTCGACGCGCCGGTGGCAGACGGGGCAGCCGGTGTAGTCGGCGCCGTCCCAGCAGGCGCGGCAGACGAGATGGGCGCAGGGCGCGACGGGGTGAACCGTGCCGGCCTCGCCGCACAGGACGCACGGCTGCGCGGGTTCCTGGAGCAGCAGGGCGAAGACGCGGCTGACGTACCAGTGTTCGGTGTCGTGCGGGACGGAGAAGGGGAAGCGGCGGAAGAGGGGCTTGTGCACCCGGTCGGAGCCCGTCAGCCGGTCCAGCAGCGCCAGCAGCCGCAGCCGCTCGTCGGCGAGGTCGGTCGGCGCGAGCCGTGAGAGCGCGGCGTGCAGCTCCGGGCTCAGCGCGTACCCGCGTTCGAGGAGCTCGCCCTCCAGGGGGCGCACTCCCTCGCGGCCGGGTGACGCGGCGGCGTCCGGCAGGTCGACGTAGACGGTCCTGAGCCGGTGCAGCAGGACGGACTCGATGGCGGACACGGGTGGCACCCCCTCCGGGAACGACAGGGCGGGGGCGGAGAGTGGGCGCGCGGATTCTTGGTAAAGGAGTGGAGAAGGATGCGCGCCGGGGAGCCGCCCCCGCACGGCCGATCTGATCACGCGGCCGGGCACCCGGGCAATCCGATTATCCTCCGGACCCGGTGAGCAGGGCCCGCGTCAGAGCCCGTACCGACAGCAGGAACAGCCGTTCCGGGTCGGCCGGGCGGGCCAGGGCGCGGGCCAGCGCCGGGTCGCCGGGGGCGGACCGCGGGTCCCACAGCTCGCCCTCGCCCGGCGACTGGGCGGGGGAGCGCTCGCGGTTGCGCTCGACCAGGAGGAAGCCGACGGTCTGGAACTGGACGGCGCGCACCGCGTCGGCGGCCCGCGCCCCGCGCAGTCCGGCGGCGTGCACCTCGTCGGCCAGTGCCCGCTGGGCGGGCAGGAACATCCGCTCGGTGAGCCCGCGCTCGTGGACCATCGCGATCAGGTGCGGGCGTGCCCGGATCTCCCGCCGCAGGGCCAGGGCCACCGAGACGATCCGCTCGGCCGGGGTGCGGCCGGCGGGGCGCACCGCGCCCATCTCCTGGACGGTCCGCTCCACCAGGGCGTCGAGGAGCCGCTCGCGGTTGCCGACGTGCCAGTAGATGGAGGTCACCGCGGTGCCCAGCTCGGCCGCGAGGCCGCGCATGGTCAGGGCCGCCGGACCGTGCCGCCTGACCAGCGACGCGGCCGCTTCCAGGACTTCGTCGCGGGTCAGCGCGTTTCTCGCCATCGCCGGGGCCGCCAATCTGTCTGACGGAGCGTCGGTTTCCGTGTGCGCACGGCTCTTTACCCTTCATCGGCGCCGGTGTAACTGTGTTACAGAACCGCCTCCGGCCCCCGCCGGGGGAACCCTCGGAAGGGTGGTGCGCGACATGGCACGCATACGGTACGGAGCGCGGACCGAGGCCGAGATCACGGCATCGCGCGAGAAGAGCGCCAGGCTCCCCGACATCTGGTCCACCGGAGTGGTGGCCGTCTGGGAGACCGACCCCGACGTGGTGGCGGCGGTCCTGCCCCCACCGCTCAAGCCCGCCGAACGGCCCCTCGTACGGGCGAACATCAGCAAGGTCGACCTGCCCGGCTACCCCCTCGGCGCCGGCTCGGTGGCCGTGGCGGCCCGGCACGGCGCGGTCGACGGCTGGTACCCCCTCGTCATGCCGATGACCCACGAGCGCGCCCTGACCGGCGGCCGCGAGGTGTTCGGCGAGCCGAAGAAGCTGGGCGAGGTCACCGTCGAGCGCGAGGGGCTCGTCGTACGCGCCGCCCTCGCCCGGCACGGCATCGCCTTCGTCGAGGTGCGCGGGGCCGTCGACCGCGAACTGCCGCCGCCCGGGCCGACCGTGAAGACCGACTTCTACTTCAAGTTCCTCCCGGCCGTGGACGGCTCCGGCCTCGACGGCGATCCGGTGCTCGTGCACTGCACCCGCAACGAGAAGGTCCGCAGACTGGAGCACCTCACCGGGGACGTGGTGCTGCGCGAGTCGATGTACGACCCCGTCGCCGACCTTCCGGTACGGCGCCTCGTGGAGCTCACCATCGGCGAGAAGACCACCGACCAGCGGGGCAGGATCGTCGAACGGGTCAGTGCCCGGGCGCTGCTCCCCTACGTCCACCAGCGCTACGACGACCCCCTCCAGATCCTCGACGGCCCGCCCGAGGGGAGCGTGTGACGTGCGGCTCGCACCCGGACAGGTGGCCGTCGTCACCGGTGCCGCGAGCGGCATCGGCCTCGCCCTGGCCCGCCGTTTCGCCGCCGAGGGCCTCAAGGTGGTCCTCGCCGACGTGGAGGAGGCCGCCCTGCGCGAGGCCGCCGACGCCCTCGCCGCGGACGGCGCGGAGGTGCTCGCCCGGACCGTCGACGTCAGCGAACGCGACTCCGTCCTCGCCCTCGCCGACGCCGCCCACGAGACCTTCGGCGCCGTGCACGTCCTGTGCAACAACGCGGGCGTCGGATCCGGCGCCGAGGGCCGGATGTGGGAACACGAGCCCAACGACTGGAAATGGGCCTTCGCCGTCAACGTCTGGGGCGTCTTCCACGGCATCCAGGCCTTCGTCCCCCGCATGATCGCCTCCGGCGCCCCCGGCCACGTCGTCAACACATCCTCCGGCGACGGCGGCATCGCCCCCCTGCCCACCGCCTCCGTGTACGCCGTCACCAAGGCCGCCGTGGTCACCATGACCGAGTCCCTCTACGCCCACCTCAAGGCGGAAGGCGCCCCCGTGGGCGCCTCCGTCCTCTTCCCCGGCCCGCACATGCTGCGCACCGGACTGTGGGAGTCCCACCGCAACCGGCCCGCGCGCTTCGCGAAGGAGCGCCCGCGCAGGTCCCCGTACCGCGGCCTCGACCAGTACGAGGCCGCGATGAGGGAGGCCGGGCACGAGGTCCGCTTCACCCCGGTCGAGGAGGTCGCGGAGCACGTCGTCGACGGCATCCGCGCCGACCGCTTCTGGATGCTGCCGCCGAGCGAGCACAGCGACCGGCAGATCCGCGCCCGGTCGAGGTCGATGCTCGACCGCGCCAACCCCGCCTACCTGGAGAGCTTCATCCTCGACTGAGGAGCGTCGTGTGAGCGAGTACGCGTACGAAGACCCGTACCTGATCATCTCCTCCGACTGCCACGCGGGCCTGCCCACCGAGCGGTACCGCCCCTATCTGGCGTCCCGTTTCCACCGGGCGTTCGACGAGTTCCTCGGCGGGCGCGACGCCCGCCGCGAGGAGGCCACCCGGCTCGGCGTCCGCAACGAGGCCTTCGCCGAGAAGTGGTTCCACGACAACGAGGAGGGCCTCAAGGGCGGCTGGGACAGCGACCGGCGGCTGAAGGAACTCGACGGCGACGGGGTGGCCGCCGAGGTCGTCTTCCCGGACGCCGACGCCGTCGACAGCCGGACCGCCGCTCCCTTCGGGGTGGGCCTGGGCCTGTCCGGCGACCAGGACCCCGAGCTCGGCATGGCGGGCGCGCGGGCGCACAACCGCTGGCTGGCGGAGTTCGTCGGGCGCGCCCCCGAACGCCACTGCGGTGTCGCCCTGCTGCCCATCACGGGCGAACCGTCCGAGGTCGTCGCCGAGATCCACCGGGCCAGGGAGTCCGGCCTCGGCGCCCTGATGATCCCGTCCATGTGGGTGGACCGGGCGCCCTACCACCACCGCCGTTACGACCCCGTGTGGGCGGCCGCCGCCGAGACGGCGATGCCGGTCGTCACCCACTCGGGGGCCGCGCCGCGCCACGAGTACGGCGACCACCTGGGCATCTACGTCTCCGAGGTCACCTGGTGGCCGGCCCGCCCGCTGTGGTTCCTGCTCTGGTCCGGGGTCTTCGAGCGCCACCCGGGCCTGAGGTTCGGCGTCGCCGAGTCGGGCTGCTGGTGGCTGCCGAACCTGCTGTGGTTCATGGACCGCCTCTACCTCGGCGCCCACGGCGGCAAGAAGCTCTCCCCCTTCGCCGAACTGAAGCGCCCGCCCAGCGAGTACCTCGACCGGCAGGTGTTCGTCTGCGCCACCAACACCAAGCGGCGCGAACTCGCCCAGCGCTACGAGATCGGCGTGGACAACATCCTGTGGGGCTCGGACTTCCCGCACCCCGAGGGCACCTGGCCCGACACCCGCGGCTGGCTGAGGAAGACCTTCCACGACATCCCGGTCGCCGAGACCCGCCGGATGCTGGGCCTGGCCGCCGCCGAGGTCTTCGGCTTCGACACGGAACGGCTCGCCCCCCTCGCCCGCCGCATCGGCCCCACCCCGGCCGAGCTGGGCCAGAGCCCCGACCAGGCGGCGGTGGAGGCCTCCTGGGCGCGCTCCCGCGAGACGGGCCGCCACTGGCTCACCGGCGACGACTTCCCCTCGCTGGGGGTGACCCGGTGACGGCGGACGACCGCTACACGGTCATCTCGGCGGACTGTCACGCGGGAGCCGACCTGCTCGACTACAGGCCGTACCTGGCCAAGCGCCACCACGAGGCCTTCGACGCCTGGGCCGCGTCCTACGTCAATCCGTACGAGGACCTCCTCGCCGACTCGGCGGACCTCAACTGGAACTCGCGCCGCCGCCTTGCCGAGCTGGAGGCCGACGGCATCGTCGCCGAGGTCGTCTTCCCGAACACCATCCCGCCCTTCTTCCCCAAGGCCTCGCTGATGGCCCAGCCGCCGACCGCCGAGGAGTACGAACTGCGGTGGGCCGGGCTCCAGGCGCACAACCGGTGGCTGGCCGACTTCTGCGCGGACGCGCCGGGCCGGCGGGCGGGCGTCGCCCAGATCCTCCTCAACGACGTGGACGCGGCGGTGGCGGAGGTCCGCCGCACCCGGGAGGCGGGCCTGACCGGCGGCATCCTCCTGCCCGGCGTCCCGCCCGGCTCACCCGTCCCCGAGCTGTACTCGGCCGCGTACGACCCGATCTGGGCGGTGTGCGCGGAACTGGACGTCCCGGTCAACCACCACGGCGGCTCGGCCTCGCCCCCGCTGGGCGACGAACCGGCCGCGCGGGCCGTCTTCATGGTGGAGACCACCTGGTTCTCGCACCGCGCCCTGTGGCACCTCGTCTTCGGCGGCGCCTTCCGCCGCCACCCGGGCCTCAAGCTCGTCCTGACGGAGCAGGGCTCCGGCTGGATCCCGGGCGTGCTGGAGATGCTGGACTACTACCACGGCCGCCTGGTCGCGGCGGCGTCCACAGCCGAGGCCAAGTTCGGCGCGGGCCTGGCCGAGTCCATGGGCCGGGGCCCGAGCGAGGTCTGGCGGGACAACTGCTTCGTGGGGGCCAGCTTCATGCGCCCCCACGAGGTCCCGCTGCGGGAACGGATCGGCCTGGACAAGATCATGTGGGGCAGCGACTTCCCCCACGACGAGGGCACCGCCCCCTTCTCCCGCGAAGCCCTGCGCATCGCGTACGCGGGCCTGCCGAGGGAGGAGGTCGCGGCCATGACCGGCGGCAACGCGGCCCGCGTGTACGGCTTCGACCTGACCCTGCTGGACGCGGTCGCCGCGAAGGTCGGCCCGACGGTGGCCGAGATCTCCGTCCCGCTGACGGAGGTTCCGGCCACGGCCACCAGCCCGGCCTTCGCCCGCGGAGCCTCGGTCCGGGTCTGGTAGCCACGGAGTCCCCCGCCGGGCGGCGACGTTCAGTGGAACTTCAGCCGTTCCGGAGGGAAACCCTCCGCCCCGCGTACGTCCGTCCCGCCGTAGAGGTGGACGACGAGGTCCGGGAGCCCGCGCAGGGGCGCCAGGTCCACTGTGCCGCAGGCGCTGAGGGAGAGCGTCCGAAGCCGGCCCAGCTCGGCGATGCGCTGCTCGGTACCCGGCGGGAGTACGCAGTCCGACAGGAAGAGGCTGGACAGGCGGGGGAACCGGAGGAGTTCCTCCGCCTCGAACTCCTGTCGGTGGATCATCTGGAGGAACTCCAGCTCCGGCACCCGGCCCATCTTCCGCAGGTACGCGCCCTGGGAGTCACCGGTGATGCTGAGCGCACTCAGGTCCGGCCAGCGGTCGAGGCCCTCCAGCGACATGGCCGCCGCCCCCTCGTAGAGCCACAGGCCGGTCAGGGGCTGCCGGACGGGCAGCTCACCCACCGCCCGGAACCGGCCCCCCGAGTCCAGGCCCAGTACCGTCAGCTCCGGCAGCTCGGCCAGGACGTCGAGGGATACCCCGCCGCTGCCCGCCAGGAAGAGGCTGTGCAGCGGGAGTCCGGCCACCGGACCGAGGTCGTGCACGGCCGGGCAGGACTGCAGGCTGAGGTGCTCCAGCCCGCGCAGGGCGGCCAGCGGCCGCACGTCGGTCAGCTCGGGGGAGTTCAGGACGTAGAGCATCCGCAGGTCGGTCCGGGCGGCCAGTGCGGCCGGGATCCGGGAGACCTCGAACAGCCGCAGCCTCCTGAAGTGCGTGAGGTCCTCCAGGCTGGTGAGCTGCTCAGCGGTGCGGAAGGAGATCAGGGCTTCCTCGGCCACGACGTCGGCGAGCACGCTGTCGGCATAGGTCCGGGTGTCGAAGCGCCCCCAGGCCTCGTCCAGCTCCTGGAGCGCCAGCGGCCCCTGCTCGTGGCGGAACCGGCGCACCACCGACAGCGCCCGGTCTCCTCCGACCAGAGCGGCGGTCCGGATGGTGGCCGCCGTCTCCGGGTCGCCGAGTCCTTCGTCCGGGCCGGGCAGGAGCTCGAGTACCAGCTCGCCGGCCTTGGCCAGCTCGGCCGCCTGGGACGGGTCGCGCGGCGGCAGCAGTTCCGCCGTGCGGGACTGGATCTCGCCGCGCAGGGCCGGGTCCAGTTCCGGGGCGTGTTCCAGGCAGGCGGCAGCCAGGAGCACCAGCCGGCTCCTCGCCCCCTTGACCTTGTCGGCGCGCTTCAGGAGGCCCCGGAGGATGCGGACGCGTTCGTCCGGGCGGGCGTGGCCCACCGCCATGCGGACCACGTCGTCCCAGGTGTCGTCCTGGGCGTTCCTCACCAGCACGCCGAAGTCCCGCGACTCCACCGCCGCCTTGGCTCCCAGGTAGTCCTGGAAGGTGCGGTGCACGAAGTCCACCGAGCCCTTCACCGGCTCCCGCAGCAGCCCGCTGCGGACCAGCAGGTGCGCGAAGACCTGCTCCGCGCCGCCCTGCTCCCGGACCTGCGGCATGGCCTCCAGCCACTGCCCCACCAGCTCGACGGCCTCCTCCCGGCCCGCCTCCACCTGGCCGTTGCGGATCAGCCAGTACGCGAACCGCTGGAGCAGCAGGACCTGTTCGTCCCGGGTGAGGTGGACGCCCTCGACCCCGCTGATCTCCCGTTCCGTGTCCCGGCGGACCAGCAGCATGTCCAGGGCCGCGTCGTACAGCTCCTTCCGCGCACGTGGCAGCCGCATCCGCCGGTCCCGGTTCAGGGCGCACAGCAGCGCGCACATCAGTGGGTTCGTCGCCAGCCGGCCCAGGTCCCTGCGGGCGGATACCGCCTCCCGCAGGGAGGCTTCGTACGGGCCGAGGGCCTCGCCCGGGTACTCCACGGCGGCGGCCCGGTGCCAGTGTCCGATGAACGCCCCGACGTCCTCGCGCTCCATCGGCAGCAGCGAGTGCGGTACGAAGCCCTCCCGGGCGAGCCAGTCCTCCGGGACGGCCGAAGGGCGGGTGGTGACCGCGTAACGGGCGTCCGGGAACGCGGAGACGAGCCCGCGCAGCCAGCTCTCCGTACGGCCGCGCAGCCGCTGTGGGACCTCGTCCACCCCGTCCACCAGGACCAGGGCCCGGCCGCTCAGCATCAGCTCCTCGGCCCAGCCGGCCGGTGCTGACAGCGGCACGCCGCACCTCTCGAGGAAGTCCTCCGGCCGGGGCAGGACCTCGGCGGTGGTGAAGGAGCGCAGGCGCAGCACGAACGGAACGCGGGTGCTCTGCCGGGCGGCGTTCACGGCGAGCCACTGCAGGAGCGTGCTCTTGCCCGAGCCGGCGGGCCCCCGCAGCAGGACGCGGTCCGCCTCGCCGAGCGCCTGTTCCGCCCGGACCGGCGTACGGTGCCCGCCCGGCTCGCCCGGCAGCGGCGGATGCTGCTCCCCGCTGACGGCGAGGCTGATGTAGGCCAGGTCCAGCGGCCACTCCTCGCGGGCGCGGCCGGTCGTCAGGCCGAAGAGCTGGAGCCGGCCGTGGGTGTCGGCCACCCAGCGCGCGTACCGCTCCTCGAAGGCGTACGCCGCCGCCCCGCCTGCGGGCCGCGCGAGCCTGTCCACCGACCGCTGCAACGCGCCGGCACGGCGTACGAGTTCCACCTCGGCCCGCGCCCCGAACGACGGCAGGGTGGTCAGGTACTCGACGGTGTGGACGCACGCCAGCCGGATCAGGTCCCGGGCCAGTGCCTCGGCCGCCGCGCCCAGGCCCGCGGCCGGGGGTACGGGCACCTTCGCCGCCAGCTCCGCCGGGTCCAGGTCCGCCGCGAAGAGGGCGTCGGCGTCCAGCCGCCCCAGCGCGGCGAAGGCGTCGGCCACCGCCTCGAGCGCCGCCAGCCGTTCGTGCTCCGGCAGGCGGGCGGCGGCCGCGTCCAGCCGTGGCGCCAGTCCCTGTGCGAGGCGGCGCAGTTCCGGTGTGCCGAGTTCCGCGGGCCGGCGCCAGCGCGGAGCCGGTCGCACCGCGTCGTCGGCGAGGCCCGCGCCGGGCACCTGCCCGACCCTCGCCCTCCACAGCGACCCCGCCGCGGTGGTCGCCGCCCTTAACGCGGCCGTTTCGAGTCCTGCCATGCGCCCTCCCCCTTGTACCCGGGGTAACCCCGTCGGATACTGATCGGTAACAACCCCTGGCGGCAGCCCGGAACCCGCCCTAAGGTGCGCCCATGCCAAATCTGCCCGATGTCGTGCTGTGGTCCATACCCGCCTTCGTGCTGCTCACCGTCATCGAGGTGGTCAGCTACCGGCTCCATCCCGACGAGGACGCCGCCGGCTACGACGCCAAGGACGCGGTCACCAGCGTCACCATGGGGCTCGGCAGCATCGGCTTCGACCTGCTGTGGAAGATCCCGGTCGTCGCCGTCTTCACCGCCGTCTACGAACTGACCCCGCTGCGCGTGCCGTTCCTGTGGTGGACCGCCCTGCTGATGCTGCTCGTGCAGGACTTCCTCTACTACTGGCAGCACCGGCTCCACCACGTCATCCGCATCCTGTGGGCCTGCCACGTGGTCCACCACAGCAGCCGCAGGTTCAACCTCACCACCGCCCTGCGCCAGCCGTGGACCAGCGCGACCACCTGGTGGTTCTACCTGCCGATGGTCGCCCTCGGGGTGCACCCGGCGGCGATCCCGTTCTGCTACGGCATCAACCTGCTCTACCAGTTCTGGGTGCACACCGAGCGCATCGGGAAGCTGCCGAGGCCCTACGAGTACGTCTTCAACACCCCCTCCCACCACCGCGTCCACCACGCCTCCCAAGGCGGCTACCTGGACCGCAACTTCGGCGGCATCCTGATCGTCTGGGACCGGATGTTCGGGTCCTGGGTGGGGGAGACCGAGCGGCCCGTCTACGGGCTCACCAAGAACATCGACACCCACAACCCGCTGCGCGTCGCCACCCACGAGTACGCCGCCATCGCCCGCGACGTGCGCGCCGCCGACAGCTGGCGCGAGCGCGCCGGGCGGGTGTTCCGGGGCCCCGGCTGGCAGCCGGCGGCCAAGCGCGCCGGTGCCGCGCGGGCCGCCGCCCCCGCTCCCGCCGCGAAGGCGCCGGAGCGCGCCGCGTGAGCGCCGCCGGGACGCGTACGCCCTCCCGGGCGGCGCGGCCGGTGGCCGCCGGACGCGCCGGACGCGTCCTGCTCGCCGCCTTCGGCGCGGCGGCCGCCGCCGACCTCGGCTCGCTGCTGGCCGACTGGCACCCCGGGCACGTCCTCGCCAAGCCGCTGCTGATGCCGCTGCTGGCGGGGTACGCGCTGACCCGCGGCGCGCCCCGCCCGCTGGTCGCCGCCCTGCTCTTCGGCTGGGGCGGGGACCTCGCCCTGCTCTTCGACGCCGAGCCCGCCTTCCTCGTCGGCATGGGCTCCTTCGCCCTCGGGCACGTCTGCTACCTGCTCCTCTTCGGCCGCGGCCGGACCGGCCCCGCGCTCGGGGGCGCGTACGCCCTCGCGCTCGCCGGGACCGTCGCGCTTCTGTGGCCGGACCTGCCGGCGGACCTGCGGATCCCCGTCGCCGGGTACAGCCTGCTGCTCACCGCCATGGCCTACCGCTCCAGCGCGCTCGGCCGCGCGGCGGGCGCCGGCGGGGCGCTGTTCCTGCTGTCCGACACCCTCATCGCCACCGGGGTCGCCGGGTGGCCCCAGCTCCCGCGGCCCGACTTCTGGATCATGGCGACCTACCTCGCCGCCCAGTACCTGCTGGCCCTGGGCGCGATCACCAGGGGGCGGGCGTACCGTAGGGAGGTCATACAAGACTCAACCACTTGATCCGGAGGGCTGCACCACCATGCGCGCCACCGTCATCCACGCCCCGCACGACATCCGCGTGGAGGAGGTGCCCGACGCCGCGATCCGGCGCCCCGAGGACGCCGTCGTCCGCGTCCTGCGCGCCTGCATCTGCGGCAGCGACCTCTGGGCCTACCGCGGCGAGGCCGCCCGTCAGCCCGGCCAGCGCATCGGCCACGAGTTCCTCGGCGTCGTCGAGGAGACCGGACCGGCCGTCTCCGGCCTGCGCGCCGGTGACCTCGTCGTCGCCCCGTTCATGTGGTCCGACGGCACCTGCGACTACTGCACCGAGGGCCTGTACACCTCCTGCCCCCACGGCGGCTTCTGGGGCTCCGTCGGTCACGACGGCGGCCAGGGCGAGGCCGTCCGTGTCCCGCACGCCGACGGCACCCTCGTGAAACTGCCCGCCGAGGCCGTCTCGGACGACCACCTGCTGACCGGCCTGCTCGCGCTCTCCGACGTCATGGGCACCGGCCACCACGCCGCGCTGGGCGCCGGTGTCCGCGCGGGCTCCACCGTGGCCGTCGTCGGTGACGGCGCGGTCGGACTGTGCGGCGTCCTCGCGGCCAAGCGGCTCGGCGCCGAGCGGATCATCGCACTGGGCCGCCACAGCGCCCGTACGGACATCGCGAAGGTCTTCGGGGCCACCGAGGTGGTCGCCGAGCGCGGTGAGGCCGCCGAGGCCGCCGTGCGCGAGCTGACCCGGGGCCAGGGCGCGCACGCCGTCATCGAGGCGGTCGGCACCGAGCAGTCCATGCGCACCGCCGTGAACATCACCCGCGACGGCGGCGCCATCGGCTACGTCGGCGTCCCGCACGGCAGCGGCACCGGCCTCGACCTCGGCGTGATGTTCGACCGCAACATCACCCTGCGCGGGGGCGTGGCACCGGTCCGGGCCTACATCCCCGAGCTGCTGGAGGACGTGCTGAGCGGCGCCATCGACCCGTCGCCCGTCTTCGACCGGGCGGTGTCCCTGGACGAGGTCCCGGACGGCTACCGCGCGATGGACGACCGCAGCGCGCTGAAGGTCCT
Source organism: Streptomyces sp. NPDC034086 (assembly GCF_055575515.1). Taxonomy (NCBI): domain Bacteria; kingdom Bacillati; phylum Actinomycetota; class Actinomycetes; order Kitasatosporales; family Streptomycetaceae; genus Streptomyces; species Streptomyces sp. NPDC034086. Next base: position 211,406 of record NZ_JBVISM010000011.1, read on the forward strand.
GATCAAGCCCTGAACCGGCGGGCGCGGACGGCCGGGCGGGGCCGGACGGGCCGGGCGGGGGAAAGCGAAGGGGCCGGGCGGGGAACACCCCGCCCGGCCCCTCACGCGTGCGCCGTTACTTGACGGCCTTGAGCGCGTCGACCACGCCCGAGCCGTAGTACGCCGTCTGGCCCCACTTGGTGGTGCAGGTGGTGGCGTCGATCAGGTTGCCGGTGCCGTCGTAGACCTTCTCCGGGCAGGCCGTCTTCGTGGCCTGGGCCTTCAGCATGGCCTGGAGCTGGGACGGCGTGGCCGTCGGGTGCGCGCTCTTCAGCAGCGCCGCGACGCCCGCCACGTGCGGGGAGGCCATCGAGGTGCCCTGCTTGTAGCCGTATCCGCCGGGGACGGTCGACAGCACGCGGCCGTTGGCGTCCGGGGTGGCGGGGACCTGCCACTTGTCGCCGCCCGGGGCGGCCACGTCGACGACGCCCAGGCCGTAGCTGGAGTAGTACGACTTGAAGCCCTTGTCACCGGTCGCGCTCACGGTGACCACGCCCGGCAGCTGGGTGGGCAGGTCCAGGCAGACCTTCGGGTCGATCGTGCGCGGGCCCGGGGTGGAGTCGTTCGGGCTGGAGTCGTCGAGGATCGAGTCCGCGGCCAGGTCGTGGTTGGAGTTGCCGGCCGAGGCGACGTGGAGCACGCCCTTGCGCTCGGCGTACTTGGTGGCCCGGCCGAGGGCCTCCACCAGCGCCTTCTGGTCGTCGTCCGCCTTGCAGTTGTAGAGCCACGGGTCGACGTAGTAGCTGTTGTTGGTCACCTCGATCCCCTTCTCGGCGGCGAACATGAAGCCGCACAGGACCGCCTCGGTGTAGAAGAGGCCGCTCCCGGGCTCGCTGACCTTGATCCCGGCGACCTTCGCGCCCGGCGCGACACCGCTGATGCCCACGCCGTTGCGGGCGGCGGCTATGGTGCCGGCCACGTGGGTGCCGTGGTCGCTGCCGTCCGCGTACGGGCGCCAGGCGCCCTCACTGGTGTCGGCGACACCGCCGACACAGTTGGCCGACTGCTCCTTGGAGAAGTTGGCCGCCAAGTCGGGGTGAGTGTCGTCCACACCCGTGTCGATGACGCCGACGGTGACGTCCGGGCTGCCATCGTTGATCTTGTGCGCCGCGTCGGCCTTGATCGCCCGCAGGTCCCACTGGTTGGACTCCAGGGGCTCCTGGCCCGGCTCGGCCTGCGCCGCCGCGTTGGCGGCGGCCTCCGCGCTCAGCCGCTGGGTCGTGCCCTCATCGGTGGTCTGCACCGGCTGGAGGGGGGCCGTGCGGGTGGCGCCGACCGAGACGAAGAGGCCGCGCTGCGCCCGCAGCTGCTTGGCGAAGTCCGGGTTCTCGGAATGCGCGACGATGACCCCGATCTGCTCGTGGGCGATCACCACCGTCCCACCGGCCCGCTCGATGGCCTTCTTCGCCGCCGTCGCCGTGGCGTACACGTTCAGGTTCGCCACGTAGGACAGCTTCGGGCCGGTGGCGGCGGTCTTCGAGGCCGTCACCGAGTCCGCCGTGGTGCCCAGCGGCGCCGCCGAGGCGGCCACCGAGGGCAGGAAGGCGAGCGAGGCCGTGAGCGCCAGGCCGACCGGAACGGCGAGAGCTCGCCGGCGGCCGTGTCCCAGATGAGCCATGGGTTCTCCACATCATCCGTCAAAAAGCCGTCCGCACGCGGTCGCGCGGGACGGGTTCATGACAGGCGAACCTAGCGCCGACGTTCCTGTTTGCGCCATGCGTTCGAGAAAGAAGTTCTGGAAGCAGCGGTGGATGTTGAACCGTCCCGGCACGCCGGCCGTGCCGTTGACAGGGGGGATCAGCACCACCGTCCCCCCACACGGAGGTTGATTTGTCCGTCGTCCCCACCGCACCCGCGTCACAAGGAGAACCCCCCGTGACCACCGAAGCAGCGCCGCCGCCCGGCGGCGCGGGACCGGCCCGCCCGTCGGCCGAAGAGTTCACGCGCGTCCAGCAGAGCCCCGAATTCGCCGAACTGCGCGGGTCGTACCGGTCGTTCGCCTTCCCGCTCACCGTGGCCTTCATCGCCTGGTACCTGCTCTACGTCCTGCTGTCCAGCTACGCGGGCGGCTTCATGGGGATCAGGCTCTTCGGCAACATCAACGTCGCCCTGGTCCTCGGCGTCGCCCAGTTCCTGACGACCTTCCTGATCGCCTGGCTGTACTCGCGGCACGCCGCCGCCAGGCTCGACCCCAAGGCCGAGGCCATCAAGGAACGCATGGAGGCCGGAGCATGACCACGAGCACGAGCGCGGTCCCCGCGATGACGGCCGCCGCCGGGGCGAGCGAGCACCGTCCGCTGATCATCACCCTCTTCGGGCTGTTCGTCGTCGCCACCCTCATCATCACCGTCTGGGCCGGCCGCCAGACCAAGGACGCCGCCGACTTCTACGCGGGCGGCCGCCAGTTCACCGGGTTCCAGAACGGCCTGGCCATCTCCGGCGACTACATGTCCGCCGCGTCCTTCCTCGGCATCGCCGGGGCCATCGCGCTCTTCGGCTACGACGGCTTCCTGTACTCCATCGGCTTCCTCGTGGCCTGGCTGGTGGCCCTGCTGCTCGTCGCCGAGCCGCTGCGCAACTCCGGCCGCTACACGATGGGCGACGTCCTCGCGTACCGGATGCGCCAGCGGCCCGTCCGCACGGCCGCCGGCACCTCCACCATCGTGGTCTCGATCTTCTACCTGCTCGCCCAGATGGCCGGCGCCGGCGTGCTCGTCTCGCTCCTCCTGGGCATCACCAGCGACGGAGGCAAGGTCGCCGTCGTCGCCCTGGTCGGCCTGCTGATGATCGTCTACGTCACGATCGGCGGGATGAAGGGCACCACCTGGGTCCAGATGGTCAAGGCGGTCCTCCTCATCGCGGGCGCCCTGCTCATCACCTTCCTGGTGCTGCTGGAGTTCGACTTCAACATCTCCGCCCTGCTGGGCCAGGCCGCCGAGAACAGCGGCCAGGGCACCAAGTTCCTCGAGCCCGGGCTCAAGTACGGCAAGGACGGGCTGACGAAGCTGGACTTCATCTCCCTCGGCCTCGCCCTCGTCCTCGGCACCGCCGGCCTGCCGCACATCCTGATCCGCTTCTACACGGTCCCCACCGCCAAGGCCGCCCGCAAGTCCGTGAACTGGGCCATCGGCATCATCGGCGCCTTCTACCTGATGACGATCGCCCTCGGCTTCGGGGCCGCGGCCCTGCTCGAGCGGGCCGACATCCTGGCCTCCAACAAGGCCGGCAACACCGCCGCGCCGCTCCTCGCCCAGGAGATCGGCGGCGGTGCGGACTCCACCGGCGGCGCGGTCCTGCTCGCGGTGATCTCGGCGGTGGCCTTCGCCACCATCCTCGCCGTGGTCGCGGGCCTGACCCTGGCCTCCTCGTCGTCGTTCGCGCACGACATCTACGTGAACGTCATCCGCAGGGGACAGGCCACGGAGAAGGAGGAGGTGCGCGCCGCCCGCTGGTCCACCGTGGTCATCGGCGCCGTCGCCATCTTCCTCGGAGCCCTCGCCCGCGACATGAACGTCGCCGGCCTGGTCGCCCTCGCCTTCGCGGTCGCCGCCTCCGCCAACCTCCCGACCATCCTCTACAGCCTCTTCTGGAAGCGCTTCACCACCCAGGGCGCGCTGTGGTCGATCTACGGCGGGCTGATCTCGGCGGTCGGGCTCGTCCTCTTCTCGCCGGTCGTCTCCGGCAAGCCCACCTCGATGTTCAAGGACGCCGACTTCTACTGGTTCCCCCTGGAGAACCCGGGGATCATCTCCATCCCCCTCGGCTTCCTCCTGGGGTGGCTGGGAACCGTCCTCTCCAAGGAAGAGGCCGACCCGCAGAAGTTCGCCGAACTCGAGGTGCGCTCCCTCACCGGCACCGGAGCCCACTGACCGGCGGCTCCCCGAGACCGTACGAACACCGTGCGTGGCCGCGTCGTACTTCCCTACGACGCGGCCTCGTTACGTATCGTTCATTCGGGCATCCCTCCCTGACACACGGGTCGCGTACGCTCGAGCCATAGAACCTCTAGAACCGGACAGGGGAGGGGGCCCACAGTGCTTCTCGACACGTACGGCCGCGTGGCCACTGACCTGCGCGTCTCACTCACCGACCGGTGCAACCTGCGGTGTACCTACTGCATGCCCGAGGAGGGCCTGCAGTGGCTGGGGAAGTCCGATCTGCTCAGTGACGACGAGATCGTCCGGCTGATCCGCATCGCCGTGACGAGCCTCGGCATCACCGAGGTCCGTTTCACCGGCGGGGAGCCGCTGCTGCGGCCCGGCCTGGTCGGGATCGTGGAACGGTGCGCGGCCCTCGAGCCCCGCCCCAGGATGTCCCTGACGACCAACGGCATCGGCCTCAAGCGCACCGCCCAGGCCCTCAAGGCCGCCGGCCTGGACAGGGTGAACGTTTCCCTGGACACCCTGCGGCCCGAGGTCTTCAAGACGCTCACCCGCCGCGACCGCCACCACGACGTCATCGACGGCATGGCGGCCGCCCGCGAGGCCGGCCTGACCCCCGTCAAGGTCAACGCCGTCCTGATGCCGGGGCTGAACGACGACGAGGCGCCCGACCTGCTCGCCTGGGCCGTGGAGAACGAGTACGAGCTCCGCTTCATCGAGCAGATGCCGCTGGACGCCCAGCACGGCTGGAAGCGCGAGGGCATGATCACCGCCGGGGACATCCTGGAGTCCCTGCGCACCCGCTTCACCCTCACCGAGGAGGGCGCCGAGGAGCGCGGCTCGGCCCCGGCCGAGCGCTGGCTGGTCGACGGCGGCCCGGCCACCGTCGGGGTCATCGCCTCCGTCACCCGCCCGTTCTGCGGCGCCTGCGACCGCACCCGGCTCACCGCCGACGGCCAGGTCCGGACGTGCCTGTTCGCCACCGAGGAGTCGGACCTGCGGTCCGCGCTGCGCTCGGGCGCCCCGGACGAGGAGATCGCCCGCCTGTGGAAGGTGGCGATGTGGGGCAAGAAGGCCGGGTCCGGACTCGACGACCCGTCGTTCCTCCAGCCCGACCGTCCCATGTCGGCGATCGGCGGCTGACGCCTCCCGGTGCCCCCGCCGAGACCGTCTAGCGCTCGCGCTCGGACCCCTCGGGCTGGACCCACTCCTCCAGCCGCACGACGTCCTTGAGGAAGCCGCGGACGCCCAGGAACTGGGACAGGTGTTCGCGGTGTTCCCCGCACGCCAGCCAGGTCTTGCGGCGCTCCGGCGCGTGCAGCTTCGGGTTGTTCCACGCCAGGACCCATACGGCCGCGTCGCGGCAGCCCTTGGCGGAGCAGGTCGGGGTTTCGGGAGAAGTCACGGGCCCAACCCTAGAACGGAAGGTCGACGCCGGGCAGCCACGGGGGGAGCTGCCCGGCGTCGGTCCGTCGCTCCGACGGGGGATGCGGAGCGCGTAGGCAGTATGTCACGCACGACCCGGTGCGGTGCACCGGAACTTCATGATTGATCTGAGCTTTTATTGAGGTTTCCCGGCTCCAGTGCGGGGCGCACAGGGGCGGGCACGAAGTGCGAGGGCAGCGAGGGCGTCGATTCGCGCCCCGCGTTGGCGATGACGACGGCGATGTACGGCAGCAGCAGCCCGGCGGCCAGCGTCACGACGGCCACATGGCGCTCCACGTTCCACAGGATGACCGTGGCCACCACCGACAGGGTCCGGATCCCCATCGAGATGACGTACCGGCGCTGGCGCCCCCGTACGTCCTCGGCCAGGCCCATGCGGGCTCCCGTGATCCGGAAGACCTCGGGTCCGTTCCGTTTCGTCCGCTGCATGCTCCACCACCCGATCAGCCCGCCGGACGCTCCCGGTCCGGACCACTCCACGGTACGCCGCCGGCGCCCGCGGGGAGGAGAGGGGGTGTCCCCCGAACGGCAGTGCCCGAAATGCGCCGTACGCCGGAGGGGCCGAGACTGGGCCCACATGCGCACAACGCGCCACGAGGAGGCTCGACATGCAATGGTTGTGGGCGATCATCGTCGGTTTCGTGCTGGGCCTCATCGCCCGGGCCGTCCTGCCCGGCAAGCAGCACCAGCCCCTCTGGCTGACCACCATCTTCGGCATCGTCGGCGCGATCCTGGGCAACGCCGTCTCGCGGTGGATCGGCGTCGAGGACACCAAGGGCATCGACTGGATCCGGCACCTGCTCCAGCTCGCCGGAGCCGTCGTCATCGTCGGCCTCGGCGACATGATCTACATGGCCCTCCGGGGCGGCAGGCGCCACACCGTCTGACGGCGGCGGCACGGCCGGGGGGCCGGTGCGGACGACGGAGTCCGCACCGGCCCCCCGGCCGTGTCCGCGCGCTCAGGCGCCGGTGACCTCCACCGCGGCCAGGTTCTTCTTGCCGCGGCGCAGCACCAGCCAGCGCCCGTGCAGCAGGTCCTCCGGGGCGGGGACCGCGTCCTCGGCGGTGACCTTCGCGTTGTTCACGTAGGCGCCGCCCTCCTTCACCGTCCGCCGGGCCGCCGACTTGCTGGCGACCAGGCCCGTCTCGGCGAACAGGTCCACGACCGGGCCCAGCCCGGTGACCCGGGCGTGCGGCAGCTCGGAGAGGGCCGCGGCCAGCGTGGCCTCGTCCAGCTCCGCGAGCTCGCCCTGGCCGAACAGCGCCTTCGACGCGGCGATCACGGCGGCGCACTGGTCCGCGCCGTGCACCAGCGTGGTCAGCTCCTCCGCCAGCGCCCGCTGGGCGGCCCGCGCCTGCGGACGCTCCGCGGTCTGCGCCTCCAGCTCCTCCAGCTCCTCGCGGGACCTGAAGGACAGGATCCGCATGTAGGTGGAGATGTCCCGGTCGTCCACGTTCAGCCAGAACTGGTAGAACGCGTACGGGGTGGTCATCTCCGGGTCCAGCCAGACGGCCCCGCTCTCGGACTTGCCGAACTTGGTGCCGTCCGCCTTCACCATCAGCGGGGTCGCCACCGCGTGCACGTGCGCGCCCGGCTCCACCCGGTGGATCAGGTCGAGGCCCGCCGTCAGGTTGCCCCACTGGTCGGAGCCGCCCTGCTGGAGGGTGCAGCCGTAGCGGCGGTACAGCTCCAGGAAGTCCATGCCCTGGAGCAGCTGGTAGCTGAACTCCGTGTAGCTGATGCCCTGCTCGGAGTCCAGCCGCTTGGCGACCGAGTCCTTCGTCAGCATCTTGTTGACGCGGAAGTGCTTGCCGATGTCCCGCAGGAACTCGATGGCGGACAGGCCCGCCGTCCAGTCCAGGTTGTTCACCATGACCGCCGCGTTCTCGCCCTCGAAGGACAGGAACGGCTCGATCTGCGTGCGCAGCCGGTTCACCCAGTTCGCGACCGTCTCCGGGTCGTTCAGGGTGCGCTCCGCCGTGGGGCGCGGGTCACCGATCTGGCCGGTGGCCCCGCCGACCAGCGCCAGCGGCCGGTGCCCGGCCTGCTGGAGCCGGCGCACGGTGAGCACCTGCACCAGGTGCCCCACGTGCAGGGAGGCCGCGGTCGGGTCGAAGCCGCAATAGAACGTGACCGGACCGTCCGCGAAGGCCTTGCGCAGCGCTTCTTCGTCAGTGGACTGGGCGAACAGCCCGCGCCACTTCAGTTCGTCGACGATGTCCGTCACGGTCTCTCGACTCCTTGCGAAATGTGGAAATGCCGAGTTCAGTCTAGGTGGATCAGACGCCCTTGCTGACCGAACTCATGTGGAAGTCCGGGATGCGGACAGGAGGCATCGCGGCCCGCGTGAACCAGTCGCCCCACTCGCGCGGAAGGGTCTTCTCGGTCCGCCCCGCCTCCGTGGCCCGCGACAGCAGGTCCACCGGCGACTCGTTGAACCGGAAGTTGTTGACCTCGCCCGTGACCTGTCCGTTCTCCACCAGGTACACCCCGTCGCGGGTCAGGCCCGTGAGGAGCAGCGTGGCCGGGTCGACCTCGCGGATGTACCAGAGGCAGGTCAGCAGCAGACCCCGCTCGGTGCCCGCCACCATCTCCTCCAGGGACTTCTCGCCGCCCCCGTCCAGGATCAGGTTCCCGAAGGCCGGGGAGAGCGGCAGCCCGGTCAGCGCGGAGCTGTGCCGGGTCGTGGTCAGCCGCGCCAGTTCCCCCTCGCGGATCCATTCCGTCGCGGGGACGGGCAGGCCGTTGTCGAAGACCGACGCGTCGTCGCCCGAACTGTGCGCGATCACGAACGGCGCGGACTCCAGGCCGGGCGCGTTCGGATCGCTGCGCAGGGTCAGCGGCAGCCGCGAGAGCCGCTCGCCGATCCGGGTGCCGCCGCCGGGCCGGGAGAAGACCGTCCGGCCCTCCGCCGCGTCCCGGGCCGCCGCCGACCACATCTGGTAGATCAGCAGGTCGGCCACCGCGGTCGGCGGCAGCAGGGTCTCGTACCGGCCGGCGGGCAGCTCGACCTTCCGCTCCGCCCAGCCCAGGCGTACGGCGAGCTCCGCGTCCAGGGCGGTCGGATCCACGTCCTTGAAGTCGCGCGTGGCCCGGCCCGCCCAGGCCGAACGCAGCCGGTCGGGGGACTTGGCGTTGAGCTCCAGGGTGCCGTTCGGCTGGTCGTGGCGCAGCCGCAGCCCGGCCGAGGTGCCGATGTACGTGGAGGTCATCTCGTGGTTCGCGAAGCCGTACAGCTCGCGGCCGCCCGCCCGGGCCCGGGCGAAGGCCTCGCCGAGGGCCGGGGCGAAGTCGGCGAACACCGCCGAGGAGGTCTCGTCCGGCGCGTCGGTGAAGTCCGGGGAGGCCGGGGTCCCGGTCACCAGCGGCTGCGCGTCCTCGGCGGGCCCGGCCGCGCGCGCGGCCGCCTCGGCGGCCCGTACCAGCGGCTCCAGCTCGGCGGCGGTGACGGCGGAGCGCGAGACGACCCCCGAAGCCGTGCCCTCGGTGCCGTCGACGGTGGCGATGACCGTCAGGGTGCGGCCGCGGGTGACCCCGTTGGTGGTGAGCGCGTTGCCGGCCCAGCGCAGGTTGGCGCTGGACTCCTCGTCCGCGATGACGACGCAGCCGTCGGCGGTGGACAGCTCCAGGGCCCGCTCGACGATCTCGTGGGGCTTCGTGCGGTTCGGCGACATCAGCGTCCTGCCTCCTGGGTGGTGTTCAAGATGTTCACGTCGCGGAACAGGGCCGACGGGCAGCCGTGCGAGACCGCCGCGACCTGGCCCGGCTGGGCCTTGCCGCAGTTGAAGGCGCCGCCCAGGACGTAGGTCTGCGGGCCGCCGACCTTCTCCATGGAGCCCCAGAACTCGGTGGTCGTGGCCTGGTACGCGACGTCGCGCAGCTGCCCGGCCAGCCGGCCGTTCTCGATCCGGAAGAAGCGCTGCCCGGTGAACTGGAAGTTGTAGCGCTGCATGTCGATGGACCAGGAGCGGTCGCCGACCACGTAGATCCCTCGCTCCACCCCGCCGATCAGGTCCTCGGTGGAGAGGCCGCCCGGATCCGGCCGGAGCGAGACGTTCGCCATCCGCTGCACCGGCACGTGCCCGGGGGAGTCGGCGTAGGCGCAGCCGTTGGAGCGGCCGAGGCCGGTCAGCCTGGCGATGCGCCGGTCGGTCTGGTAGCCGGTCAGGACGCCGTCCCTGACCAGGTCCCAGCTCTGCGCCTCGACGCCCTCGTCGTCGTAGCCGATGGTGGCCAGGCCGTGCTCGGCGGTGCGGTCCCCGGTCACGTTCATGATCGAGGAGCCGTACTTGAGCGTGCCCAGCTGGTCGAAGGTGGCGAAGGAGGTCCCCGCGTACGCCGCCTCGTAGCCCAGCGCCCGGTCGAGTTCGGTGGCGTGGCCGATGGACTCGTGGATGGTGAGCCACAGGTTGGACGGGTCCACGACCAGGTCGTAGCGCCCGGCCTCGACGCCGGGGGCCCGCATCTTCTCCGCGAGGAGGGCGGGGATCTGCTCCAGCTCGGCGTCCCAGTCCCACCCGGTGCCGGTCAGGTACTCCCAGCCGCGCCCGGCGGGCGGGGCGATGGTGCGCATGGAGTCGAACTCGCCGGTGGTGCCGTTGACGGCGACCGCGGTGAGCTGGGGGTGCAGGCGCACCCGCTGCTGGGTGGTGGTGGTGCCCGCGGTGTCGGCGTAGAACTTGTTCTCGTGGACGGCGAGCAGCGAGGCGTCGACGTGCGCGACGCCCTCGGCCGCCAGCAGCCGCGCGCTCCAGTCGGCGAGCAGGGCCGACTTCTCCGCGTCCGGCACCTCGAAGGGGTTCACGTCGTAGGCGGAGATCCAGGTCTTGTCCGCGTGTACCGGCTCCTCGGCCAGCTCCACCCGCTCGTCCGAGCCGGCGGCCTTGATCACCTGGGCCGACAGCTTCGCCATGGCCACGGCCTGCGAGGCCACCTTGGCCGCTCCGTCCATGGTCAGGTCCACGCCGGAGGCGAAGCCCCAGCTGCCGCCGTGCACCACCCGGACCGCGTAACCGAGGTCGGTGGTGTCGGAGCCGCCGGAGGGCTTGGCGTCGCGCAGCCGCCAGGAGGCGCTGCGGATCCGCTCGAGCCGGAAGTCGGCGTGGTCGGCGCCCAGCGCGCGCGCCCGGGCGAGTGCCGCGTCGGCGAGAGCCCGCAGGGGCAGCGCGGTGAAAGCCGCGTCGATGGAATGGGGCACGGGAGTCCTCCCGGGGTCGGGGCCGGTCGCCCCGATCATGTCGCGCCCGGAGCCACTGTGCCTACCGCTTTCTGTAGGGACTCGACAGAGCCCGTCGCGCGGCCCTGTCGGAGCCCGATTCTCCGGATGACCGGCCCGGCCTATAGGTTTTTGCCATTCAGACCGCTAGGGAAAGGGTGATCCGTTGAGCCGCTCGGTTCTCGTCACCGGAGGAAACCGGGGCATCGGCCTCGCCATCGCCCGAGCCTTCGCAGAGGCCGGCGACAAGGTCGCCATCACGTACCGCTCGGGTGAGCCCCCCCAGGAGCTCACCTCGCTCGGTGTGCTGGCGGTGCGCTGCGACATCACCGATTCCGAGCAGGTGGAGCAGGCCTACAAGGAGATCGAGGAGAAGCACGGCAACGTCGAGGTGCTGGTGGCCAACGCCGGCATCACCAAGGACACGCTGCTGATGCGGATGTCGGAGGAGGACTTCGCGTCCGTCGTCGACACCAACCTCACCGGCACCTTCCGGGTGGTCAAGCGAGCCAACCGCGGCATGCTCCGGGCCAAGAAGGGCCGCGTCGTCCTGATCTCCTCGGTCGTCGGCCTGCTGGGCTCGGCCGGCCAGGCCAACTACGCCGCCTCCAAGGCGGCCCTGGTGGGCTTCGCCCGCTCGCTCGCCCGCGAGCTGGGCTCCCGCAACATCACCTTCAACGTGGTCGCCCCCGGCTTCGTGGACACCGACATGACGAAGGTGCTCACCGACGAGCAGCGCGCGGCCATCGTGGCGAACGTGCCGCTCGCGCGCTACGCGCGGCCCGAGGAGATCGCGGCGGCCGTCAGCTTCCTGGCGTCCGACGACGCCGCGTACATCACAGGAGCCGTCATTCCCGTTGACGGCGGATTGGGCATGGGTCACTGATCACCATGAGCGGAATTCTCGAGGGCAAGCGCATCCTCATCACCGGGGTGCTGATGGAGTCGTCCATCGCTTTCCACACCGCCAGGCTGGCCCAGGAGCAGGGCGCCGAGGTCATCCTCACGGCGTTCCCGCGGCCGACGCTGACCGAGCGCATCGCCAGGAAGCTGCCGAAGCCGGTCAAGGTGATCGAGCTCGACGTCACCAACGACGAGCACCTGGGCCGTCTGGAGCAGCTCGTCCGTGACGAGCTCGGCGGCCTCGACGGGGTCGTGCACTCCATCGGCTTCGCCCCGCAGGACGCCCTCGGCGGCAACTTCCTGAACACCCCGTTCGAGTCGGTGGCCACCGCCATGCACGTCTCGGCGTTCTCGCTGAAGTCGCTGACCATGGCCTGCAAGCCGCTGTTCCCGGCGGAGGGCGCGGCCGTCGTCGGCCTCACCTTCGACGCGCAGTACGCCTGGCCGCAGTACGACTGGATGGGCCCGGCCAAGGCCGCCCTGGAGGCCACCAGCCGCTACCTCGCCCGTGACCTGGGCAAGGAGAACATCCGCTGCAACCTGGTCTCGGCCGGTCCGATCGGCTCGATGGCCGCCAAGTCCATCCCGGGCTTCTCGGAGCTGGCGGACGTCTGGAACTCCCGCTCGATGCTGGAGTGGGACATGAGCGACCCGGAGCCGGCGGGCAAGGGCGTCGTGGCCCTGCTGTCGGACTGGTTCCCGAAGACCACCGGCGAGATCGTCCACGTGGACGGCGGCCTGCACGCGATGGGTGCCTGATCCCGGGACCCTCCCCCGTACGGCGGTGGCCGCGCCTTCCTCCCGGCAGGCGCGGCCACCGCCGTTCGCGTGCGCGGAGCCGGGCCGGAGGGGGCCGTCGGGCGGCCGCCCGTGACCGGATGTCCGGGCCCGGCCGGGTCATCCCGAGTCGAGAACCGGTACAGATGCCTGCAAAATGACCATGCCGGGATCTTCCCGGTGTGTGCGGGGAGGAGGTCCGGGCATGCGCGCGAGGCCGAGCCGAGCGGTATCGCTGCTGGTCACCTCGGTGGTCCTGACCGGTCTCCTGGGTCCCGGCGCCCTCGCCCAGCCCGGTGTACGGGAACCCGCGCCCGGCCCCGAAGCGGGCGCCCCGGCCGTGGTGGACCTCGAGGACATCCCCGCCGAGCCACCCGTACGGCCCGCCCGGCCGCCCGCGGGGGAACTCTTCGGCTCCGACTGCGACACCGAGATCACCGGCTCGACGGTGGTGGCCTCCTGCCACAACGCCTACCCGCGGACCGACCTGCTCCGCCTCCACGTGGAGTGCGAGCGCTGGTGGGACCTGGACGCGGACGGCGCCCTCGTCCCCCTCGACCCGGCCGGGCGCACCCGGCTCGCGGGCCGCTGCTGGAAGGAGGTCCGCACGGCCTGGGTGAGCCACCAGCGCACCCCCTGAGCGCGCCCCGCGGGCCCGGACCCCAGGGGCCGCGGGGGCTTCAGGGGCCGTACGGGCTTCAGGACGGCGCGCCCTTGCCCAGGCAGGCGAAGGGGTAGCCCGCGGCCTCCGCCGCGGCCGTGTCCGCGTCCCCGCGCCGGATCGCCTCGATCAGGCGGGCGTGGTCCAGGTGGTCCGCCGGATCGAGCTCGGTGCCGACGTCCGTCCGCAGCCAGTCCGCGACGAGGTCGCCGAGGTCGGCGTACAGCCCGGTCAGCACCTCGTTGTGCGAGGCCGTCACCACCGCCATGTGCAGGCTCACGTCCGCCGCCACGAACAGCTCCGCGTCCCCGCTCTCCCACGCCTCCTCGCGCCGCGCCAGCAGCGCGTCCAGCTGGACGAGGTCCCGCTCGGTCCGCCGCTCCGCCGCCAGCCGGGCCGCCGCGGACTCCAGCGTGGAGCGCAGCTCCGCGACGTGCCGCGGGTCGGCCCCGGCGAAACGCCGGTGCATCACCCCGGCCAGCTCGCTGGTGGCGAGCACGTACGTCCCCGAACCCTGGCGGATGTCGAGGAGCCCGTTGTGCGCGAGGGCGCGGACCGCCTCCCGCACGGTGTTGCGGGCGACGCCCAGCAGCTCCACCAGTGCGGGCTCGGTGGGGATCCGGCTCCCGACCGGCCACTCGCCGGAGGTGATCTGGTTCTTCAGCTGGGCGATCACCTGATCGACGAGCGCGGAGCGCCGGGGCGAGGTCAGCGGCATGGCGGGTGGAACCCCCTCGGGGTCGGCTGGAGCGGGCCGGGCGGGACGGACGGTCCCGTGCGGGACTGCCCCGGACCGCCCGCGACTGGACAACCAATCATCCCATGATTCTATGATGGCGGGATGCGTGACGAAGACATCCAGACCGTGAACCGCCCGGCGGTCGCGGACGGCGGCCCCGCCCGGCCCGCCCCCGCCCCGCCCGAAGCCGCCCCCGCGTGGCTGGGCCCGGTGCTCATCGTCGGGATCGTGCTGGCCGCCCTCAACCTGCGGCCCGCCATCACCAGCCTCGGCGCCCTCTTCGAGGAGGCCCGCACCGGCCTCCACATGAGCGGCACCGTCGCCGGGCTCATCACCTCGGTCCCCGCCCTCTGCTTCGCCGTCTTCGGCGTCACCGCGCCCCGGCTCTCGTGCCGCTTCGGCCCGGCCGCGGTCGTCTGCGCCGGCATGGCCGCCGTCGCCGCCGGCCTGCTGGTCCGCCCCTTCGCGGACAGCGCCGCCGGGTTCCTCGCCGCCAGTGCCCTGTCCCTGGCCGGCATCGCCCTGACCAACGTGCTGCTCCCGGTGATCGTCAAGCGCTACTTCCCGGACCGCGTCGGCACCATGACCGGCCTCTACTCCATGGCCCTGGCCGCCGGCACCTCCCTCGCCGCCGCCGCGACCGTCCCGCTGACCGACGCCCTCGGCGGCAGCTGGCGCACCGGCCTGCTGATCTGGGCCGGCCTCGCCGTGGCCGCCGTACTGCCCTGGCTGCCCGTCGCCGCCGCGGGCCGCCGGGAGCGGGCCGCCGCGCCCGCCGCCGCGACCGCCGCGACCGGCCCCTCCGTCGTCCGCAGCCGCACCGCCTGGGCCCTCGCCTGCTACTTCGGCCTCCAGGCCACCGGCGCCTACGTCACCATGGGCTGGCTCCCGCAGATCTTCCGCGACGCGGGCGTCTCCGCCTCCACCGCCGGCGTCCTGCTCGCCGTCACCATGGTCATGGGCGTCCCCCTGGCCTTCGTCATCCCCGGCCTCGCCGGACGCATGCGCAACCAGGGCCCGATCGCCGCCGTCCTCGGCGTCTTCGGCCTCGTCGGCTACCTCGGGCTCTACCTCGCCCCCGCCGCCGGGGCCTGGGCCTGGGCGCTGCTGCTCGGCATCTCCAACTGCGCCTTCCCCCTCGTCATCACGATGATCGGGCTGCGCGCCAAGTCCCCGGCCGGAGTCGTCAAGCTCTCCGCGTTCGCCCAGAGCACCGGTTACCTCATCTCCATCCCGGGCCCCCTGGTCATCGGCACCCTCTACCAGCACAGCGGCGGCTGGGACCTTCCGCTGTCCCTGATGGCGGGCCTCCTCGTCCCCCAGGTCGCCCTCGGTCTCCTCGCGGGCCGGGACCGCACGATCGAGGACGAATGCGGCGTGCGAGACTGAACGGCATGTCGCCCGTACTCGAACCCAACCCGCAGAACGGTCACCGGAAGCTCGGCCTCGTGCTCGGCGCGATGCTGCTGGTGTCCGTGATCATCGCCGTCATCGCGACCGTCGCCTCCCCGTGACACCGGGGACCGGGGGGCATGGTGGGGACAACCCCACCCTCCCCTAGGGGGCCAGGCTCAGGGTCGACTGGGGTGCGCCCCGGATGGGAACCGCTGCTCCGGATCCATAGATTCGAAGGAGAGCGAGCCCGTCCCACCCGCACACACACGGAGGCGGCCATGTCGGCCCCCACACACGCGTCCGGCCCCCGCACCAGCGCCCCCGGCACCCGGCTGCACTGGTGGACACTGGCGCTGCCCGCCCTCGCGTTCGGCCTCCTCCTGCTCCTCCTCGCCGGGTCCGGCCAGGCACACGCCGCCGCCGGAGAGGGGTCCGCCCTGGTCCAGGTCACCCACCAGCTGCTGCGCGCCGTCGGCTGACCCGTGCGCGGGACACGTCCCACCGCGGGGGGAAGGCCCCCCCAACACCCTGCGCCCGGCAGCCCGTTTCGTGCGAAGCTGGGAGCCATGAGCGCCGACACACCCCGCAGGATCGCCCTCCTCCGGCACGCCAAGGCCGACTGGCCGCCGGTGTCCGACCACGACCGCCCGCTGGCGGAACGCGGCCGCAAGGACGCGCCCGCCGTCGGACTGAAGCTGGCCGAGACCGGCATCGCCTTCGACCTGGCCCTCTGTTCCACCGCCGCCCGCACCCGGGAGACCTGGAAGCTCGCCGTCCAGGAACTGCCGACCCGGCCGAAGACCGTGTACGAGGAGCGGCTCTACGAGGCCTCGCCGGGCGAGCTCATCGCCCTGCTGAACGAGACCCCCGACGAGGTGTCCGATCTCCTCCTCGTCGGCCACAACCCCGGCATGCACGCCCTCGCCGACGGCCTGTGCGGACGCGCCGAGGGCGACGCCCTGTCACGGATGACCCGTACGGGCTTCCCGACCGCCGCGCTGGCCATCGTGTCCTTCACCGGCCCGTGGAAGTCCCTCGAACTCGGGGCGTGCACCCTGCTGGACTACTGGACGCCCAAGGAGCACTGAGCCCGGGGCCGCACGGCCCGGGCACCACGCGAGGACGTACGCCCGGCCGGAGACGATCCGGCCGGGCGTACGGGGTGACGGCGGGTGTAGGGCCTCAGGCCAGGTTCGCCGCCTCCACTTCCTCGCGCGTGACGCCGAGCAGGTACAGCACCGCGTCCAGGAAGGGCACGTTCACGGCGGTGTGGGCGGCCTCGCGGACCACCGGCTTGGCGTTGAAGGCGACGCCCAGTCCGGCCGCGTTCAGCATGTCCAGGTCATTGGCGCCGTCACCGATCGCCACCGTCTGCGACAGCGGCACCCCGGCCTCCTCCGCGAAGCGGCGCAGCAGCCGGGCCTTGCCCGCCCGGTCCACGATCTCGCCGGTGACCTTGCCGGTCAGCTTCCCGTCGACGATCTCCAGCGTGTTGGCCGAGGCGAAGTCCAGCCCCAGCCGCTCCCGCAGGTCGTCCGTCACCTGGGTGAACCCGCCCGAGACCACGCCCACCTGGTAGCCCAGCATCTTCAGGGTCCGGATCAGGGTCCGCGCGCCCGGCGTCAGCCGCACCTCCGAGCGGACCTTGTCCACCACCGACGCGTCCAGCCCCGCCAGCAGCGCGACCCGGGCGTGCAGGGACTGCTCGAAGTCCAGCTCGCCGCGCATGGCGCGCTCGGTCACCTCGGCCACCTCGGCCTCGCAGCCCGCGTGCGCGGCGAAGAGCTCGATGACCTCGTCCTGGATCAGGGTCGAGTCCACGTCCATGACCACGAGCCGCTGCGCCCGGCGGTGCAGCCCGGCCGAGACCACGGCCACGTCGACACCGATCTGCGCGGCGGTGGTGGCCAGGGCGGTGCGCAGCGGCTCCGTCTCGACGCCGGACACGGCGAACTCGACCGCCGTGACCGGGTACTTCGCGAGCCGGAAGATACGGTCGATGTTGCCGCCGGCCGCGGTGATCCGGGCGGCGATGGTCGCCGTCGACTCGGCGGTGAGGGGGTGCCCGAGGACCGTGACGTGGGAGCGGCCGCTGCCGCGCGGCCGGTTGTCACCGGTACCGGAGATGATCTCCGCCTGCAGCTTGAGCGACTCGGCCCAGCTGTGCACGGTGGCGCGCAGCCCGCCCTCGGAGCCGGCGGCGGGCTTGGTGACGAGGGCGCACAGGACGATGCGGCCGCGGGTGACGACCTGCTCGATGTCGACGACATCGACGGAGTAGGCGGCGAGGGTGTCGAACAGCCCGGCGGTGATCCCGGGACGGTCCTTGCCGAAGATCTTGACGAGGAGGGTGGGGACGTCGGAGGTCTGCGAAGCGCTCATGGTGCTCCCACCGTATCTTCCCGCCCCCCGGCCCCGGACCCCCGTCCCATCCTTCAGACGCCGCGCCCCAGCCGTCCCGGCCTCCGCCGGCTCCCGCCTCCCGCCCCCGGCCGCGCCCCCGCTCCCGGGCGGACGGCCGAAGCGGCGACGGGGAACCGGCGGGGCCCGGCCGAACGCGGGTGAGAAGTCCCGTATCGCACTCTCCGGGTGCCTTTCGCCCCCGTCGGCGGGCGTGCGGAGGGGCCGGCGGAAGGCCCCGATTCCACATGTGGCCCCAGGCCTGAAATAGTTCCCCCGGATGTTCGCCATCCCTAGACTCCCTGACGTCGTTCTCCCTGGACGCCAGGGGGATTCTCGGGGGACCTTAAGTGGGGCTGGAGTGCCGGAACTCGTACTGGAATTGAACGGAAGGACTTGGACGCTCGATCCGTCCAGGTCGTACTCGCTGGGGCGCGATCCCCAGGGAGACGTGGTGATCGACGATGCGCGGGTGTCGTGGCGGCACGCCACCATCGGCTGGAACGGCCGCGGTTGGGCCATCGAGGACCACGGCAGCACCAACGGTACCTACGTGCACGGCGCGCGGGTCCAGCAGACGGAGCTCGTGCCCGGTACGCCGGTGCACCTGGGCAACGCGACCGACGGCCCGCGGCTGAATTTCAGCGCGGCCGCCGCGGCGGCGCCGCAGCCGGCCTACCAGGCCCCGGCCGCGCAGGCACAGCAGCAGGCGCAGGCCCCGGCGTACCAGGCCCCGGTGCGGCAGCCGCAGCAGCAGCCCGCCTGGGACCAGCACCAGCAGCACCAGCAGCAGCACCAGCACCAGCAGCCGTACGTGCCGCCGCAGCAACAGGGCGGCGGCGGTCCCGCGCAGTCCGCGGCCCCGGGCCACAGCGACCACCGCAGCCCGACGACGTTCCACCAGATCGCCGTCGGCCGCGTCATGCGCATCGGCCGTGCCCTGGAGAACGAGCTCGTCGTCTCGGACCTCCAGGTCTCGCGCCACCACGCGGAGTTCCGCTCCACCGGCGGCCGCTTCGAGATCCACGACCTCGGCAGCCACAACGGCACCTACGTCAACGGCCAGCCGCTGCCCAAGTCCGGCACCGCGCTGCTCGGCCCGAACGACATCGTCGGTGTCGGCCACTCGACGTTCCGGATCGTCGGTGACCGGCTCGAGGAGTTCGTCGACACCGGTGACGTCTCCTTCTCGGCCCGTCACCTCACGGTCACCGTCGACGGCGGCAAGCAGATCCTGAAGGACGTCACCTTCGGCGTCCCGGAGAAGTCGCTCATCGGCGTCATCGGCCCCTCCGGCTCCGGCAAGTCGACGCTCCTGAAGGCGCTCACCGGCTACCGGCCCGCCGACCAGGGCGACGTCCTCTACGACAACCGCAACCTGTACAAGCAGTTCGCGGAACTCCGCCAGCGCATCGGCCTGGTCCCGCAGGACGACATCCTGCACAAGGAGCTGAAGGTCAGCACGGCCCTGAAGTACGCGGCCAAGCTGCGCTTCCCCGGCGACACCGCCGAGTCCGAGCGCGCCGCCCGCATCGACGAGGTGCTGCGCGAGCTCAAGCTCGACATCCACAAGGACAAGCGGATCACCTCGCTCTCCGGCGGCCAGCGCAAGCGCGTGTCCGTGGCCCTGGAGCTGCTGACCAAGCCCTCGCTGATCTTCCTGGACGAGCCGACCTCCGGCCTCGACCCGGGCATGGACCGCGACGTCATGCAGCTGCTGCGCGGCCTCGCCGACGACGGCCGCACGGTCCTCGTCGTCACCCACTCGGTCGCCGAGCTCGCCCTGTGCGACAAGCTGCTGGTGATGGCCCCGGGCGGGTCCGTCGCGTACTTCGGCCCGCCCGACGAGGCGCTGAACTTCTTCGGCTACACCACCTGGGCCGACGTGTTCTCCGCCTTTGAGAACTACCGCGACTACGACTGGGCCGGCCGCTGGAAGGGCTCGCAGCACTACCAGCTCTACGCCGCGGACCTCGACGCGGTCGCCCCGCAGCAGGTCGCGATGCCCTCGCCGCAGCAGATGAACCCGCCGAAGCCGCAGGGCTGGGGCTCGCAGCTGTGGACGCTGATGCGCCGCTACGTCTCGGTGATCGTCTCCGACAAGGGCTTCCTGGCCCTGATGCTGCTGATGCCCGCCGTCCTGGGCATCGTCTCCACGGTGATCCCCGCGAAGTTCGGCCTGGCCCCGCCGACCCCGCCGTCCCGCTTCAACGGCGACGCGGGAACGATCATGCTGATCCTCGCGGTCGGCATGTGCTTCTCGGGCGCGGCCAACTCGGTCCGTGAGCTGATCAAGGAACGCGTCATCTACGAGCGTGAGCGCGCGACCGGCCTGTCGCGGTCGGCGTACCTCATGTCGAAGGTGATCGTCCTCGGCGTGATCACGGTGATCCAGGGCGTGATCATCTGCGCCATCGCCTTCACCCCGCGCAAGCTGCCCGCCGAGGGCCTGTTCATGAGCCCGGCCGTCGAGCTGTGCGTCTCCGTCACCGCGCTCGGCTTCACCGCGATGATGTTCGGCCTCGTGATCTCCTCGCTGGTGAAGACCGCCGAGAAGACCATGCCGCTGCTCGTCATGTTCGCGATCGTCCAGGTCGTCTTCACCGGCGTCCTGTTCCAGCTGTACGACAAGATCGGCCTGGAGCAGTTCGCCTACCTGATGCCGTCCCGCTGGGCCATCGGCGCCGCCGGCACCACCCTGAACCTGGGCAGGCTCATGGCGCCGTGGGACCCGCAGAACCCCACCAACACCGACCCGCTGTGGGACCACACCACCGGCCAGTGGTTCCTGGACGTCTCCGTCCTGCTGCTGCTCGGCGTGATCTGCGGCTTCGCGGTCGCGCGCCTGCTGCGCCGCCACGAGCCCGAGGTCATGCGCAAGTAGCGGGCGCGGTCCCCCACCGCCACGCGGAACGCCTCAGGGCGGCACCCGGAACTCCGGGGGCCGCCCTGAGGCGCATGGGGGGTACGGGGGCGCGGGGCCCGCTCAGTACGCGCTGTTCACGTTGTCCATGGAGCCATAGCGGTCGGCGGCGTAGTTGCACGCGGCGACGATGTTCGCGACCGGGTCGTACTGGTCGAACTTGGTGCCCTTGACGTGGTACGCCTTGAAGGTCGGGGCGATCACCTGGAGCAGGCCCTTGGACGGGATGCCGTTCTTCGCGTTGATGTCCCACAGGTTGATCGCGCGGGGGTTGCCGCTCGACTCGCGCATGATGTTGCGGTGGATGCCCGCGTAGCTGCCGGGGATGCCCTCGCGCTTCATGATGAAGAGCGCTTCCTTGATCCAGCCGTCGAGGTTGTTCGCGAAGACCGGGGCGCGGGCCGCGGAACGGCTGGCGGCTTCCTTGGCCTCGCGGTCCTTCTTCGCCTGCGCCTCGGCCTTGGCCTTCGCCGCGTCCTTGGCCTTCTGGTCGGCGACGACCTGCTGGGCGCCGAGGTGCTTCTGCACGGACTGGGTCCAGGCGACCGGGGCGGCCTCGAACGTCTGGGCCTGAGCGCTCTCGGCACCGGCGGGGACGAGGGAGAAGGCGAGGGCGGCGGCACCGAGGGTGGCGACACCGGCGATCGACAGCTTGTACGCCTTCGTCAGACGACTGTGACCGGGAGTGCTGGAAGCAGACATGCGGGGCAACCTCTTCGAATAGCGGGGGCCGCAGGAAAGCGCCGCTCGGATCCGGGATCCGCGGCGCTGTGCGACGGGTGTCATTCTTAGCGGCGGCAAAATCACCTGGCAAAGGTGTGACGTACGATCCCGCTTAGTGGATCACGCCCGCCCGGCCGAGCGGGATTTCCACCCCAGCCGCTACGCGCAGCAGCACTGACGGCGTCCTTATGCCTCCACTACGCAGCTTCGTAAGTGATGTGCGTCCTATGCCCGGGCTCACATCGGGCGCGTAACAGTCTCACCCAGGGTTGCGCGCGCAATTCAATGCGTGACCAAACTCCGACTCGAGGATGAACCGAACGGCCCCGGCCTCATCCCCAGGTCAGAGAATCCGCCCCCACACCCCCTGCCGGGCCCCGCGTCCTCGGGCCCGGGACCTACGCCCGCCGCCCGATACCCCGGCCCAGGGCCGCCGGTACGGTGACCCCATGCACCACGGACCCGCTACGGGAGGACTGGCGGCCGTCAGTGCCGCACTGCTCGCCATGAGCCGCCGGCTGGAGGTCCACGACGTCCTGCGCACGATCGTCGCCTCCGCCCGCGAGCTGCTGGACGCCCGGTACGCGGCCCTGGGCGTCCCGGACGACCACGGCGGCTTCGCCCAGTTCGTCGTGGACGGCATCAGCGAGGAGCAGTGGCGCCGCATCGGTCCGCTGCCCCGCCAGCACGGGATCCTCGCCGCGATGCTCCACGAGGAGACCCCCCAGCGGCTGGCCGACGTGCGCGAGGACCCGCGCTTCGGGGGCTGGCCCGCCGCCCACCCCGAGATGTCCGACTTCCTCGGCCTCCCCGTCCGGGACGGGGAGGAGAACCTCGGCGCCCTCTTCCTGGCCGACAAGAACGGCCCCGGCGGCTTCACCGACGAGGACGAGGCGCTCCTCTCCCTCCTCGCCCAGCACGCGGCCATCGCCCTCACCAACGCCCGCCTCTACGAGCGCAGCCGCGAGCTGACGATCGCCGAGGAGCGCTCCCGGCTCGCCCACGAGCTGCACGACGCCGTCAGCCAGAAACTGTTCTCCCTCCGCCTGACCGCGCAGGCCGCCGCCGCCCTCGTGGACCGCGACCCGGCCCGCGCCAAGGGGGAGCTCCAGCAGGTCACCGCGCTCGCCGCCGAGGCCGCCGACGAACTCCGCGCCGCGGTGACCGAGCTGCGGCCGGCCGCCCTGGACGAGGACGGCCTCGTCCACACCCTGCGCGACCACGTCCGCGTACTGGACCGCGCCCACACCGCCCGCGTCACCTTCACCTGCGAGGGCGTACGGGCCCTGCCCGCCGCCCAGGAGGAGGCGGTGCTGCGGGTCGCGCAGGAGGCCCTGCACAACGCCCTGCGCCACTCCGGAGCGGACCGCGTCGACGTCACCCTCGCCCGTACCCCCGCGGGCGGCGCCGTCCTGCGCGTACGGGACGGCGGCCGCGGCTTCTCCCCGTCCGCCGTCCGCACCGCCGGCCGGCACCTCGGGCTCGTCTCCATGCGGGACCGCGCGAGCGGCGCCGGAGGCCGGCTGGAGGTCCGCTCGGCACCCGGCGCGGGCACCACGATCGAGATGGAGGTCCCCGGTGGCTGACGCCCCCGGCCGCGGCCGGATCCGCGTCCTGCTGGTCGACGACCACCAGGTGGTCCGGCGCGGCCTGCGCACCTTCCTGGAGGTGCAGGAGGACATAGAGGTGGTCGGCGAGGCCTCCGACGGCGCGGAGGGCACCGC
The DNA here is from genome assembly GCF_055575515.1 of Streptomyces sp. NPDC034086. NCBI lineage: Bacteria > Bacillati > Actinomycetota > Actinomycetes > Kitasatosporales > Streptomycetaceae > Streptomyces > Streptomyces sp. NPDC034086. The sequence goes on from NZ_JBVISM010000011.1 coordinate 234,233, forward strand.
CCGGGCCGAGGAGCTGCGGCCCGACGTGATCCTCATGGACGTCAAGATGCCCGGCACCGACGGCGTCGAGGCCCTGCGGCGGCTGCGGGACCTGGACAACCCGGCCCGGGTCCTGATCGTCACCAGCTTCACGGAACAGCGCACCGTGGTCCCCGCCCTGCGGGCCGGTGCGGCCGGATACCTCTACAAGGACGTCGACCCGGAGGCCCTCGCCGGAGCCATCCGCTCCGTGCACGCGGGACACGTGCTGCTCCAGCCGGAGGTCGCCGAGACCCTGCTGACGGCCCAGGACGACCGGAGCGGCCCGGGAGGCCGCGCCGGAGCGCTGACCGACCGCGAGCGGGAGGTCCTCGGCCTGATCGCGGACGGCCGGGCGAACCGGGAGATCGCCAGGGCCCTCGTCCTGTCCGAGAAGACGGTCAAGACGCACGTCTCGAACATCCTGATGAAACTGGACCTCTCCGACCGGACCCAGGCCGCGCTGTGGGCCGTCCGGCACGGCCTCACCGACTGGCCGGCCGACGGCCGCGCCGAGTAGTGCGCTGAGCTGAGATTCATACGGTCGGGTGTATGTAGCCCACATGGCGTATCCCGGCCGGGGTGCGGCCGTTCTCCATGGCATGCCGCGACGGCTGGTCGCGGCGGACGCACTGGAGGACGAGAACGTGAAGAACTTCAAGAAGGCCGCAGCCGCCACCATGATCGCGGGCGGCCTCGTCGCCGCCGGCGCCGGTGTCTCCTCGGCGCACGGCGGTGCGTCCGCGGAGGGCGAGGCCCTGAACTCGCCCGGCGTGGCCTCCGGGAACCTGCTCCAGGTCCCCGTGCACGTCCCCGTGAACGCGGTCGGCAACGCCGTCACCGTGATCGGCCTGCTCAACGGCGCCTTCGGCAACACCGGCGTCAACGCCTGACCCGCGCCCCCACCGGCCCCGCTTCCCCCCTTCTCCCCGGGAAGCGGGGCCGTGCCGTTCTCCTCCGGAGGCCTTCCCGAGGCGCGGGGGCCGGGACGCGGCCACCGGAGGCTACCGCTCCTCCACCGCCGCGTTGTACGCCGCCACGAGCGCCCGCCGCGCCACCCGCTCCACCGGCCGCAGCGCCTCCGCCCGCGCCGCGATCTCCGACGCGGCCACCGCACCCCCGTGCCCGCGCTCGTACGCCAGCGACACCATCAGGTCCACCCGCTGCGCCAGCGCCAGCACCCGCACCGCCCGCGCCGGATATCCGGGCGCCAGCACCTCCCGCCCCGCCTCCGCCCGGGCCCGGTACGCCGACAGGGCCGCGTCCGCCACCGGACCCGACGCCGACACGTCCAGCCGGGTCAGCACCACCGTCGCCTCGCGCAGCGCCTCGGCCAGCTCCCGCTCCGCCTCGCCCAGCGACGGCACGTCCGCCGGCGGGGCCTCCCGTACCGGCAGGCAGTGCCACACCACCGAGACGTGCACGTCACCGGCCGGACCCGCCTCCGTGACCTCCGGCACCAGCCCCAGCGCCGCCCCCGCGCACACCACCGCCTCCTCGGCCTCCAGCGCCCGCGCGTTGAACTCCGGCGGCCCGCTCAGCCCGAGCGGATGCCCCGCCACCGGCAGCGCCACCCGCAGCCCCGACACCCCCAGCGCCCGCAGCCGGCCCAGCGCCAGCGTGAGCCCCACCGGACCCGCCTCGCCGGGCAGCCCCGCCACCCGGTGCACGGCGTCCTCGCCCACGATCGACAGCGCGGCCTCGTCGGGCGAGACCAGACCGGCCAGCAGAGCGTTCCCCCAGGCGGCCAGCCGCCCTGAACGCGGTTCGAAAAGCATCCCCCCACTCTACGGATCGGCCCCCCGACCCGGCCTGGCGCCCGGAGCCCTCCGCGAGTGGCGTAGGTTTTCCCCTGGGGCTGCGCCTGCCGGCGCACAGAGAACCGTGACTGCAAGGGGTGACAACACGCTCATGAGCGATGTTCTGGAGCTGGTGGACGTATCCGTGGTCCGCGAGGGCCGGGCTCTGGTGGACCAGGTCTCCTGGTCGGTGAAGGAGGGGGAGCGCTGGGTGATCCTCGGCCCCAACGGCGCCGGCAAGACCACGCTGCTGAACCTCGCCTCCAGCTACCTCTTCCCCACCACGGGCGCCGCGACCATCCTCGGCAGCACCCTCGGCAAGCCCGGCAGCGACGTCTTCGAGCTGCGCCCGCGCATCGGCGTCGCCGGCATCGCGCTCGCCGACAAGCTCCCGAAGCGGCAGACCGTCCTGCAGACCGTGCTCACCGCCGCCTACGGCATGACCGCGACCTGGCAGGAGCAGTACGAGGAGATCGACGAGCAGCGGGCCCGCGCCTTCCTCGACCGCCTCGGCATGACCGACTACCTCGACCGCAAGTTCGGCACCCTCTCCGAGGGCGAGCGCAAGCGCACCCTGATCGCCCGCGCCCTGATGACCGACCCCGAGCTCCTCCTCCTCGACGAGCCCGCCGCCGGCCTCGACCTCGGGGGCCGCGAGGACCTCGTACGCCGCCTCGGCCGCCTGGCCCGCGACCCCCTCGCCCCGTCCATGGTCATGGTCACGCACCACGTCGAGGAGATCGCCCCCGGCTTCACGCACGTCCTGATGATCCGTCAGGGCAAGGTCGTCACCGCCGGCCCCATCGAGCTGGAACTGACCTCCCGCAACCTCTCCCTCTGCTTCGGCCTCCCCCTCATCGTCGAGCGCAACGACCACGACCGCTGGAGCGCCCAGGGCCTGCCCCTGCGCTAGCGCCTCTCCCGGGGGCCGCGCCGGCCGGGCCGTTCGCGCCCTGTCCGGCCGCGCCGGCCCGGCCTACCATGACCACGTGGACATCGACGCGTGGGTGTGGTGGCTCATCGGCGCGGTCGGACTGGGCATCCCCCTCGTCCTGACCGCCATGCCGGAGTTCGGCATGTTCGCGGTCGGCGCGGTCGCCGCGGCCGTCACCGCGGCCGTCGGCGGGGGAGTGGTGGCCCAGGTCCTGGTCTTCGTCATCGTGTCGGTCGCGCTGATCGCCGTCGTTCGGCCCATCGCCAACCGCCACCGCGACCAGCGGCCCCAACACCGCAGCGGCATCGAGGCGTTGAAGGGCAGATCCGCCGTCGTGCTCGAACGGGTCGACGGCAGCGGCGGCCGCATCAAGCTGGCCGGCGAGGTCTGGTCCGCCCGCCCCCTCGACGCGGACACCAGCTTCGAACCCGGCCAGTCCGTCGACGTCGTCGACATCGACGGAGCGACCGCGGTCGTCATGTGAGCAAGCAGCCCACCCGCGGCCCCGGGGTCTGCGAGACTCCGTTCAACGGGGCAGCACAGACAGCCGGAAGGGCACGGGGAACCGCATGCAACCGATCATCATCGTCCTGATCATCCTGGTGGTACTGGTCTTCATCGCCCTGGTCAAGACGATCCAGGTGATCCCGCAGGCCAGCGCCGCCATCGTCGAACGGTTCGGCCGCTACACCCGCACCCTCAACGCGGGCCTCAACATCGTCGTCCCGTTCATCGACTCCATCCGCAACCGGATCGACCTCCGCGAACAGGTCGTCCCCTTCCCGCCGCAGCCCGTCATCACCCAGGACAACCTGGTCGTCAACATCGACACCGTCATCTACTACCAGGTGACCGACGCCCGCGCCGCGACGTACGAGGTGGCCAGCTACATCCAGGCCATCGAGCAGCTCACCGTCACCACCCTGCGCAACATCATCGGCGGCATGGACCTGGAACGGACCCTCACCTCCCGCGAGGAGATCAACGCCGCCCTGCGCGGGGTCCTCGACGAGGCCACCGGCAAGTGGGGCATCCGCGTCAACCGCGTCGAGCTGAAGGCCATCGAGCCGCCGACCTCCATCCAGGACTCGATGGAGAAGCAGATGCGCGCCGACCGCGACAAGCGCGCCGCGATCCTCCAGGCCGAAGGCGTCCGCCAGTCGGAGATCCTGCGCGCCGAGGGCGAGAAGCAGTCCTCCATCCTGCGCGCCGAGGGTGAGGCCAAGGCCGCCGCCCTGCGCGCGGAGGGCGAGGCCCAGGCCATCCGTACCGTCTTCGAGTCCATCCACGCCGGCGACGCCGACCAGAAGCTCCTCGCCTACCAGTACCTCCAGATGCTCCCGAAGATCGCCGAGGGCGACGCCAACAAGCTCTGGATCGTGCCCAGCGAGATCGGAGACGCGCTCAAGGGCCTCTCGGGCGCCATGGGCAACTTCGGCCCCCTCGGCGGCGGTCCGGCCGGCTTCAACCCGCAGAACCCCGGCAAGCCCGCCCCCGGCGGTGACGGCACCTCCGAGCGCCGGGAGCAGCCCCCCATCGACTGACGGCCGCCCCCTTTCGTGCATGATCGGTGAGGCCCCTCGACCTTCATGGCGGGGAGGCGACTCACCCACACAAAGGGGATGGCTCCGTCCATGTCCATGTCCGTCCTGGAATCGCTCGCGGTCTTCGCCGCCGGAATCGGCGCCGGCACGATCAACACCATCGTCGGCTCCGGCACCCTGATCACCTTCCCGGTGCTGCTCGCCACCGGACTGCCCCCGGTCACGGCCAACGTCTCCAACACCCTCGGCCTCGTGCCCGGTTCCCTCAGCGGCGCCATCGGCTACCGCAGGGAACTCCGGGGCCAGCGCGCCCGCATCATGCGGCTCGGTGCCGTCTCCCTCGCCGGCGGCCTCGCGGGCGCCGTCCTGCTCCTGAACCTGCCCTCGGACTCCTTCGACACGATCGTGCCCGTCCTCATCGGCCTGGCCCTGGTGCTCGTCGTCCTCCAGCCCCGTCTCGCGGCGGCCCTGCGCCGGCGTCAGGAAGCCGCCGGTAGCGAGCCGCGCCGGGCCGACGGCGGGGCCGCCCTGCTGGCCGGCATGCTGCTCTCCAGCGCCTACGGGGGCTACTTCGGCGCCGCGCAGGGCGTCCTCTACGTCGGCCTGATGGGCCTGCTGCTGCACGAGGACCTGCAACGGATCAACGCCGTCAAGAACGTGCTCGCCGCGCTCGTCAACGGCATCGCGGCCGTCTTCTTCCTCTTCGTCGCCGAGTTCGACTGGACGGCGGTGCTCCTCATCGCCGTCGGTTCCACCATCGGCGGCCAGATCGGCGCCAAGGTCGGCCGCCGGCTCCCCCCGGCCGCCCTGCGCGCCCTCATCGTCGCCGTCGGGATCCTGGCCATCGTCCAACTGCTGCTCCGCTGAGCGGCGTAGAAGAAATACGCCGCCCAGCGCACGGCATCCCCCGGCGGACGGGGCGGGCAGGACTCAGGCGCTGCGCGCCAGCCACTCGGGCAGCGCGTCCTCCCCGCCCACCCCCAGGGCGAGCAGCATCGCGTCCGCCGGGGACGGCACGAACGGCTTCCGCAGCAGCGGCATCCCGGCCTCCTCCGGCGTGCGCGCCGCCTTGCGGTGGTTGTCCTCGGCGCACGAGGCCACCGTGTTCAGCCAGGTGTCTCCGCCCCCCTGAGCACGCGGCAGCACGTGGTCGACCGTCGTCGCGCGCTTCCCGCAGTACGCGCACCGGTGCTGGTCCCGCACCAGCACCCCCCGCCGCGACCAGGGAGCATGTCTTCGGAAGGGCACCCGTACGTACCGGCAGAGCCGGATCACCCGGGGCATCGGAAGCTCCATGGTGGCCGCGCGCACGCGCAGCTCGGGATGCGACTGTTCGACGACCGCCTTGTCCTGGAGGACCAGCACCACGGCCCGGTTCAGCGTCACCGTCGACAGCGGCTCGAAGCTCGCGTTCAGTACCAGCGTGTCCCGCATCTCGCCCACCTCCCGTGTGCAGGCCCGCGACCACCCTGGCGGCAAGACCCGGCACCACTCTGGCCGCGCGCGCCACGCGGGACAACGCAATAAAAATGCCCGGTCCTGGCCGTCTTTAGACCAGGACCGGGCAAACACCGGAAGAACGCTCAGCCGGCCGGCGACTCGTACTCACCGATCAGCTGGGCGCGCCCCAGGGCGTGGAAGCGGAGGTGGAAACCGACCGACGCCGGAGAGGAGTCCTCGTCGGTCCCCAGTTCCTCCCGGTCCACCGCGTACACGGTGAACACGTAGCGGTGCCGCTCCCCGCGCGGCGGAGCCGCACCCCCGAAGTCCCGGGTGCCGTAGTCGTTGCGCGCGTGCACGGCCCCCTCCGGCAGCCCCTCGAAGTCGCCGCTGCCCGCTCCGGCGGGAAGCGAGGTCACCGAGGCGGGGATGTCGAAGAGCACCCAGTGCCAGAAGCCGCTGCCCGTCGGCGCGTCCGGGTCGAAACAGGTCACCGCGAAGCTCTTCGTCCCCTCGGGGAAGCCCTCCCACCGCAGCTCCGGCGAGACGTTGCCGCCCGTCAGCACCTGCGCCGCGGACAGCTCCGCCCCCGGCGCGAGGTCCGGGCTCGTCACGGTGAAGCTCGCCACCTCGGGGTGGAAGGCGTGCGGAAGGGGCGCCCTGTTCTGCTCGGCCACTGCTGTCCTCCTGGATCGGATGAGGGGTACGGGCCGAGCCTAGAACCAGTTGCGCTGCGAACCGACCGAGGCGATCCACTGGTTCAGGTACGCCGCCCAGTCGGTCCCCTGGTACGACTGCAGCCCCACCTGGAAACAGCGGTAGGTGTCGCTGCCCTCGCTGAACAGACCCGGCTTCTTGTCCATCTCCAGCACCACGTCCATCTCGTGCCCGTCCGAGACGAAGGTCAGCTCGACCTGGTTCAGCCCCCGGTACTGCGACGGCGGCAGGAACTCGATCTCCTGGTAGAAGGGCAGCGTCTGCCGGGTGCCGCGGATGTGCCCGCGCTCCATGTCCGCGCTGCGGAACGTGAAGCCCAGCTGCCGGAACGCGTCCAGGATCGCCTGCTGCGCCGGCACCGGGTGCACGTTGATCGGGTCCAGGTCACCGGCGTCCACCGCGCGCGCGATCTCCAGCTCGGTGCTGACCCCGATGTTCATCCCGTGCAGCTGCTGCCCGCCGAAGTGGGTGACCGGCGTCTCGGCCGGGATCTCCAGCCCGAAGGGCACCACGTGCAGCGCGCCGGGCTGCACCTTGAAGGCACCGCCGAGGCGCTGCTTGGTGAAGACGACGTCCTGCTTGTACTCGCCGTCGCCGCCCTCCACCTCCACCCGGGCCTGGAGCCCGACGGACAGGCCCTCGATCTGCTGCTCCACGGACCCGCCCTGGATCCGGACCTCGCCCTGGACGATCCCGCCGGGCACGACGTTCGGCTCGGTGATGACCGTGTCCACCGAAGCACCGCCGGCACCCAGGCTCGCGAACAGCTTCCTGAACCCCATGCTCAATCTCCCTCTACGCATCTCAGACCTGGCGACTCCAGAGGCGGCGACCAGACCTGCTGCCATCTGCCGCGCTCCGCTGTCCGCAGCGCGACCGCCCCTTACCACTGCGGAACAGTAGGCCCCGGTTGCAGCGGCGTGCGTTCCAGTACCCTCGACCGGATGAGCGCGCGCCCCGACCGTACGCCCCTGTCCCGGTCCTTCTTCGACCGCCCGGTCCTCACCGTGGCCCCCGACCTGCTCGGCCGCATCCTGGTCCGCCGTACTCCGGAGGGCCCCATGGAACTGCGGATCACGGAGGTGGAGGCGTACGAGGGCCAGACCGACCCCGGCTCCCACGCCTACCGCGGCCGCACCGCCCGCAACGCGTCGATGTTCGGCCCGCCCGGACACGCGTACGTCTACTTCATCTACGGCATGTGGTTCAGCCTCAACCTCGTCTGCGGCCCGGCGGACCACGCCAGCGGGGTGCTGGTGCGGGCGGGGGAGGTGACGGTGGGCGCCGAGCTGGCTGCCAAACGTCGGCTTTCAGCCAGAAACCCGCATGAACTGGCCAAGGGCCCGGCCCGCCTGGCCACCGCCCTGGACGTGGACCGCTCCCTCGACGGCACCGACCTCTGCGCCGGCCCCGACTCCCCCCTGTCCCTGCTCAACGGCACGCCCACCCCGCCCGACCTGGTGAGCAACGGCCCGCGCACAGGAGTGGGCGGCGAGGGCGCCGCCCACCCCTACCGCTACTGGATCACCGGCGACCCGACCGTCAGCCCGTACCGGGCCCACGCGCCCCGCCGCCGCGCAACTTGACTCGATCTTGGGAGACGCCTAACGTAGCCCGAGCCGCTGGAACGGAGCACTGCGTTCAGCAGACCCCGAGCGGCCAAACCACTACCTACGACTTGCCCCTGGCGGGGTCCAATTCGGCGTTCCCGAATTCCCTGCCGACCGGCTCGATTATGAGCCGGGAGGGAAAAGCGTTAACGTAGTGACCACGCCGAAAGGGAAAGCGCGAAAGCGCAGGACCTGGAGAGCGCCGAGGAAATCGGACACGAAAGAGTCTGATAGAGTCGGAAACGCAAGAACGAAGAATGAAGAACGAAAGCCCGGAGGAAAGCCCGCGAGGGTGAGTACGAAGGAAGCGTCCGTTCCTTGAGAAC
>NZ_JBVISM010000012.1:0-22295 GCF_055575515.1 Streptomyces sp. NPDC034086
CGAGGACGTCCAGTAATCGGGAGCCTCTCCGCCTTGCGATGCACGGCACCGGACGACGCGGGCTTAACCGGCAAGATCCGAAAGAGACGGCCTAGTACTGCGACGATGCCTGTCCACCCGCCCATCCGCCTCGTTCCTCGTCGGCGCCCTGGCGGTCTCCGCCCGGCTGCTGCCTCGCGTCGGGCCACGCGCTCTGCTGGCGGCAGGTCTCGTGGTCGCGGTGGCCGGGCCGTTCCTCCAGCTCGCCGCGGGTGACAGCGTCGCCTCCGGCATTCCCGGCACGGTCCGCGTCGGGGTCGGACTCGAAATCGCCGGCACGGTCCTGCGGGCCCGCGGGTTCGACACCGGAAAGTACCGTTGCGGTATGAGGACCTGGCCGATGGGTCTCCAGGAGCTGCCACCACGACACACGTGCGGAAGCCGAGTCGCCGCCGGCGGCCTTGGGAGGGTTCAATGCCCAGGTGGTGGACTGGACACAGATGCGCGACTGCCGGTTCGAGGTCGATCGCGTTCCTGAGCTCTTGGAGCGGGTGGAGCGCGAGGACGACCCCGAAGCGTGGAAGGAGCTGGGTTGGCGGCTCGTCCTGGAGCACGATCTGCTGTCTCCGGCCAGTTTCGCCGCCTTCCCGCGCCTGGTTCGTCTCGCGCCCCGCAGCGCGGAGGCGCGTGGCCTGGCCGGGAAGATCCTTGGGCGCGCGGCAGGGCGGCACGGCTGCGACGGCCTGCTGGCTGACTGCGCCGATGCGACCGAGGAGTTCCGTGAGGTGCTGGACGGGCACCTGCGGTCGCGGCCGGCTGACTACCTGGTGTGCTTCCGTGCCCTGCTCGCGGTCGAAGAGGAGTACCACTGGGCGAACGCGCTGGAGGGCTTCACGGACGACATCCTGGGCGTGAGCTGTCCCCACTGCGGCGCGGCCGTGACGATCGTCATCGGCGGCTTCGGATGCTACTCGCAGGTATGGGACGGGGGTGAGGAGATCCGACGGGACCTGCGGCCGGCGGCCTCCGAGGAACTCACGGGAACCGGCCGATGGATGTATGGGATCACGGTCCGCGACGGGCAGGAGGCACTGGCCAACGGAATCACCCACCTGTTCGGCGGAGCGGAATGCCCGCGCTGTGCCAGCGTCTTCACGGTCGCGGACGAGTACGCATCCGCGAACCGTCCGGTGATGCGGTGAGTCACGGCTACGAGCGGAGCCGCAGTCGGATCGCGGCGACGGTGACCGTGCCGTGGCACACGCAGGCTCTCTTGTCGCAGCGGGTTGCCGCGGCTCGAGAGGCCTTGGGTCGGTTGTTCATTCGCTCCGCTTCGTCGCGGCGCCGATGGATCGCCCGATCGAAGCCGGTCGGTCGGCCGCCCGGCTCACGGCGTGGCCGGGCGGCGGACCGCGCTGGCGTGGCCCGCGTCGGCGGCGATGTCCAGGGTGCGGGCGGCGGAGGGGTCGTCGAGGGCGTCCTCCACCTCGCAACGGCCCGCGCCCGCCCGGCTGGTGACGCGGTAGCGGGTGTCGGTGGGCAGGACGAGTTCCAGGCGGCCGGCTCCGGCGCGCGCGGTGACCTGGTCCGGCGGGGCCGCGAACCGGGCGTCGGCCCGGCCGGATCCCGCCCGGATGTCGGCCTGCGGGACGGTGAGGCCGGTGGCCCGCAGGGTGCCGGAGCCGACCCTCGCACGCAGCGGGCCGCGCAGGTCGGCCAGGTGCAGCGTGCCGGATCCGGCCTCGGCTTCGACCGTCCCGGCCAGGCCGCTGACGCTGATCCGGCCCGAACCCGCGGACAGCTTCACGGGGATCCCGGCGGGCACGGTCACCGCGAGCCGCACGGAGCAGCCGGCTCCGGTGACGGCGGTGGCGGAACCGGCCGGGCAGCGCGGGGTCAGCCGCAGGGTGCCGCCGAGCCAGCTCTCCTCGACGACGGGCTCCCGCGACGACCAGGTGAGCTCGGCGCGGTAGCCGATCCCCTCGTCCCCGCGCGGGGTCACGGCCACCTCGGACGCGCCCGCCACGACCTCCAGGGCGGTGACCGCCCGGCCGCCGCTGTCCCAGGCCACGGTGCGGCCGTGCACGCCGGCGTCCGCGCGTACCTGCCAGGCGGCCGCGGCCAGCACCAGGACGGCGCTGAGGCCGGAGGCGGTGTACCAGGCGCGCCGCTGTCCGCGGCCGGTGGCGAAGGGGGTCACGGAGTGCCGTCCAGGAAGCGCAGTACGGCGAGGACCCGACGGTGGGCCTCGGCCGCCGGAGGGAGGTCGAGCTTGGCGAAGATGTTGTTGATGTGCTTGGCCACCGCGCTCTCGCTGACGACGAGTCCGGCGGCGATCGCCGCGTTGGAGCGGCCTTCGGCCATGAGGGCCAGTACCTCGCGCTCGCGCGGGGTGAGCCTCCCGAGCGGGTCGGGGCCGCGCCGGCGCAGCAGGAGCTGGGCGACGACCTGCGGGTCGAGGGCGGTGCCGCCGGCCGCGACGCGGCGCAGCGCGTCGATGAACTCCTCGACGTCGGCGACGCGCTGCTTGAGCAGGTAGCCGATGCCCGCACCGTTCTGGGAGGCCAGCAGGTCGGCGGCGTAGCGCTCCTCGACGTACTGGGAGAGCAGCAGCACCGCCGTCCCCGGGTACTGGCCGCGGATCATGAGGGCGGCGCGGACTCCCTCGTCGGTGAAACCGGGCGGCATGCGGACGTCCACCAGCGCGAGGTCGGGCCGGTGTTCCTCGACGGCCGCCAGCAGTCCTTCGGCGTCGCCGGCTTCGGCGGCCACTTCGAATCCGGCCATTTCCAGTACTTTGACAAGACCTATGCGCAGCAGGACGGAGTCCTCGGCGATCACAGCCCGCACGGCAGCTCCACGGTGATGACGGTCGGGCCCCCGGCGGGGCTGTTGATCAGAATCGTTCCGTCGACCGACCCTACGCGCTTGCGCAGGCCGGTCAGTCCGGTGCCCCCGGCCGGGTCGGCGCCGCCGGTGCCGTCGTCGGTGACGACCACGCGCAGCAGGTCGCCCCGGGGCCCGCCCGCGACCCGGGTGACGTGGACGGAACACCGCCGGGCGCGGGCGTGTTTGACCACGTTGGCGAGGGCTTCGGAGACGACGAAGTAGGCGACGGCCTCGACGGTGGGCCCCGGCCGTTCGGCGAGGTCGACGGTGAGCTCGACGGGCAGCGGGGCGCGGGCGGCGATCCCGGAGAGCGCGGCGTCCAGGCCCCGGTCCTCGAGTACGGCGGGGTGCAGGCCCCGTACGAGGCTGCTCAGTTCCTCGATGGCTTCCTTGGCCTCGCGGTGAGCCTCGTCGATGACGGCCCTGGCCTCGGGCGGCAGGTCGGTGAGGGTGGCGCGGGCGATCCCGAGGTTCATGGCGAGGGAGACCAGCCGCTGCTGGGCACCGTCGTGCAGGTCCCTTTCGATGCGGCGGCGTTCGAGGTCGGCGGCGTCCAGCACGCCGGCCCGGCTCTCGGCGAGGTCCTCGACGCGGCGCTCGAGTTCCCGGGCCCGGTTGGGGCCGAGCAGGGCGGCCGCCGCGGTGGCGTCGAGCCGGGTCAGGGCCGCCGCCATCCAGGGGGCGGCGAGCAGGGCCAGCCCCCCGAGGACGGTGATCACGTCGTACTCGTCCGTCCAGCCGGGGGCGGCGAGCGCGCCGTCGGTGGGGAGCAGCCAGTACCAGGCGTGGACGGAGGCCGCGGCGGCGCCGCCGGCCCAGGTCAGGACGAGTACGACGGCTCCGGCGGCGGCGAGCGGGCTGACCAGGAGGTGGTAACCGTACTGGCGCCAGGTCGACTCGGAACGCAGCCGCTCGGCCAGTCCGCGTCCGGTCGTCCAGCGGTGCGCGCGTACGACGGGCGGCACGTCCAGGCCGAGCAGGGACCGGAACCGGCTGCGCTGGAGCAGTGTCAGCAGCGGGCGGAGCGCGAGGACGAGGAGCAGCGGGAGCACGCTGTGGCCGGGGCCCGCCACGAGGAGGGCGACGCCGGTGCCGAGGGGCAGGGCGGGCGGGATCGAGGCCGTGCTGAAGGCCGTGTTGCGCCAGGCCCACGCCGACCAGGGGGTGTGCGAGGCGATCCAGGTGTACGTACGCCTCAGCGCGCCGCGAGTTGCCATGTCCGTACGCTAATCGCATCGATCAAGGAGCTGACACCACCCGGGCATCCGGCCGGGGGTGGTGCCGGCACCACCCCCGGCCGGGACCGTGGGGCTACTGATCTTCTCCGCGCGGGCCGACAGGGTTGTGGTGTGCCCGGCGGACGGACCGCCGGCCCGGAAGGAGATCCCCAGCCATGGCCCTCGCCGCACCCCGGTTCCAGGTACGCCGCCGCCCGGGGGGAGCGCACGGGCGCGCCCCGCTCCTCGCGGTGGTGTTCACCGGGGCCGGGGTGGCGCTGCTGCCGTGGATGGTGGTGCTGGCGGGAACCCTGCCGCGGACGGCGGAGGTCTCCCACTGGTCCACCGCCTGGATCGGCTTCGACGCGCTGCTGGCCGCCGGGCTGACCGGGACGGGGGCGCTGCTGCGCAGGGGGGACCCCCGGGTCGCCCCGGTGGCGGCGGCGACGGCCGCGCTGCTGGTGGCGGACGCCTGGCTGGACGTCGTCACCTCGGCGGGTACGCCCGGGCAGGGCACGGCGCTGCTGCTGGCGCTGGCCGCGGAGCTGCCGCTGGCGGCGACCTGCGCGGTGGTGGCCGCGCGGCGCACCGCCTGACGGGGAGCCCGGCCGTGCGGCCCGCCGGGCCCGCCACGGCCGCCGCGGCCGCCCGGCTGCTCGGTCTGCCCGGCTGCCCGGCTGCCCGGCCGCCCGGCTGCCCGGCCGCTCGGATTACTCGATGACGAGCTCGACGGGGATGTTGCCCCGGGTGGCCTTGGAGTAGGGGCAGACCTCGTGGGCCTGCTTGACCAGCAGGGTGCCGGTCTCGCCCTCCAGGTGGGCGGGGAGCTCGACGCGCAGGGTGACCGCGAGGCCGAAGCCGCCGGCGTCCTGACCGATGGAGGCCTCCGCGGTGACGGACACGTCGCCGGTGTCGACCTTCGCCTGCCGGCCGACCAGGCCGAGGGCACTGGCGAAGCAGGCGGCGTAACCGGCGGCGAAGAGCTGCTCCGGGTTGGTGCCCTGACCGTTGCCGCCGAGCGCCGGAGGCATGGCGAGCGGGAGGTCGATCTGGCCGTCGGAGCTGACGGCGCGGCCCTCGCGGCCGTTGGCGGTGGCGACGGCGGTGTACAGCGCGTCCATCGGGAGGTCCTTTCGCAGGGGCGGGGCGGCCGGTGGCGACCCTCGGCCACCACTAGAGCACACAATTCAGTTGTGCACAACTAAATGGCTCGCAAGTCACCTCCGGTACACTGGGACCATGACCGAGCAGCCCGCCGACACCCCCCGCGACCTCCTTCGCGACCAGGACTTCCTTCGCCTCGACGGACAGATCTGCTTCGCCCTGGGCGCCGCGAACCGCGCCTTCGGGGGGCTCTACCGGGTCGTCCTCAAGGACCTGGGCCTGACCTATCCCCAGTACCTGGTGATGCTGGTGCTCTGGGAGCACGGCACGATGCCGGTCAAGCAGCTCGGACAGCACCTGCGGCTCGATTCGGGCACGCTCTCGCCCCTGCTCAAGCGCCTGGAGGCGGCGGGCCTGATCCGCCGCGAGCGCAGCGCCGAGGACGAGCGCTCCGTGCACGCGGTCCTGACCGAGCAGGGCACGGCCCTGCGCGCGCGGGCCGTGGAGGTGCCGCGCCGGATCGCACGGGCGACCGGGTTCGAGCTCGCCGAGATCCGCGACCTCCAGCAGCGCCTGGGCCGCCTGACGGCCGCCCTGGACGCCGCCGCGGAGTCCGCCGACGCCACCGGCCCGGCCCCTCGGGACTGACGCCCCCCGGGGCTGACGGCCAGACGCGCGCCGGGATAGTTGACATTAGCAACCTTTTACTTGACCACCTTAACTATTGCTGGCTACCTTCGTCCAAGTACTTGATGACATAAAACATCTGCGTCCTGAAGCACTTAAGAAGGTCCCTCCCCTCATGAGCCCCGCCGCATCCGCCCCCGCCGAAGCGGGGAACAGGAACGAGACGGTCATCGTCTTCGCCCTGAGCCTCGCCGCCATGGTCGTGTCGATGATGCAGACCCTGCCCGTACCGATCCTGGGCCTGATCCGCAACGACCTCGGCACGTCCACCGCCGGCGTCAGCTGGGTGACCACGGCCACCCTGCTCTCCGCCGCCGTCTTCACCCCGCTGCTGGGCCGCTTCGGCGACCAGCACGGCAAGAAGCCCACCCTGGTGGCCGTCCTCGGCGTGATGGTGGCCGGCTCCGTGGTGGCCGCCCTGGCGACCTCCCTGCCCCTGCTGATCCTCGGCCGGGTGCTCCAGGGCGCCGCCACGGCCATCTTCCCGCTGGCCCTGTCCGTCCTGCGCGAGGAGGTCCGGCCGCAGAAGCTGCCGGGCGCCATGGCGCTGGTCAGCGGCACCCTCGCGTTCGGCAGCGGCCTGGCACTGGTCGCCACCGGCCTGCTGACCTCCGGTGACGGCGCCGACTACCGCAACGCCTTCTGGATGGCGACCGGGTTCGCCGCCCTGGCCCTGCTGGCCGTGGTGTTCCTGGTCCCGGCCACCCGGCACAAGACGGGCGGACGCACCGACTTCCTCGGCGCGCTGACCCTCGGTGTCGCCCTGCTGCTGCTCCTGCTGGCCATCTCCCAGGGCCACGAGTGGGGCTGGTCCTCCGCCCGCACCCTGGGCGGCTTCGCCGGGGCGGCCGTGATGACCGCCGTCTGGGTCCTGGTCGAGCGCAAGGTCGCCGAGCCCCTCGTCGACATGAGGATGTTCGTCCACCGCCCGGTGCTGATGGCCAACCTGGCCGGCATCCTCGTCGGCTTCGGCATGTTCGCGAACTTCCTGGGCGTCTCCTACCTCGTCCAGATGCCGCAGACCCTCACCGGCTACGGTTTCGACGCGTCCATCCTGCGCGCCTCCGTCCAGTTCCTGCTGCCCGGCGCGATCGTCTCGCTGCTGGCCTCCCCCGTCGGCGGCCAGCTGGTGCGCCACCGCGGCCCCCGCCTCGCGCTCGCCGTGGCCGCCGCGCTCGGCGCCGCCGGATTCGGCTGGCTGGCGCTCGACCACGACCACGCGTTCTCGGTGATCGGCGCGGGCCTCGTCGTCGGCGCGGCCGTCAGCTTCGGCTACGCCGCCATGCCCGCCGTGATCATGTCCAGCGTCCCGCACCACCAGAGCGGCATCGCCAACGGCATCAACTCCATCTCCCGCTCCACCGGCAGCGCGATCGGCAGCGCCATCGTCACCACCATCCTGGCGTCGAAGACCGTCGAGCACCTGCCCCAGGGCGTCCCGCCGCTTCCGGCCGAGTCCGGATTCACCCTCACCTTCTGGATCGGGGCCGCCGCCTTCGCCCTGGTCGCGCTGATCAGCTGGATCGGGCTGCGCTCCGGCCACGGCCCGCGCGTGGTGCGGGCGGCCGCCCCGAGCCCCGCCCCGTCGCAGGTCCCGGACACCGCCGACGCGGCCTGACCCGGCGTCACGCCCCCTCCCGCTGCCCCCGGTCCGCACGGACCGGGGGCAGCGGCGCGTCCGGGACCCCCGCTGATCAACCCCTCCCCTCCGCGTTGTCAGTGGCGCTCGCTACTCTCCCCGCATACCGCAGCTCAACAGGCGCCCGCGCCGTGATCCGGGCTGCGCAAGACCATTTTCGGACAGGTGGAGGGGCGCGCGCTGATGGGCTGGCTGGCGTTGGACGAGGGGTACGAGGTCTCCCTCGTGGAGGGGCGGGTCGCGGTACGGCGGCCCGGGGGACGGCAGTTGAAGGCGCTGCCGAAGGCGCTGCGCGACCACCCCGAGGTGGACCGGCTGCGCCGGCTCGCCGAGTGGCTGGACCGGCACGAGGCGGCCTGCGCTGCCCAGGTGGACACCTGGATGGTGTCCTCCCTGCCGGTGCCGACCGAACTCCTCGCCCGGGTCTGGCCCGACGAGGCCTGGCAGGCCGCGCTGCGCGACCTGGCGGTCGTCCCCGACAGCGACCCCGACGAGGTGGGCTTCCTGCGCGACGCCACACCCGCCGGCGAGCTGAAGGTCGTCAACCTCGACGGCGAGACCGTACGCCTCTCCCCGCGCACGGTGACCCTGCCGCACCCGGTGCTGCTGCCCGACCTGGACGACGTACGGGAGTTCGCGGCCGAGCTGGACATCACGCAGCGGGTCGAGCAGATACACCGGGCGACCTGGGAGAAGCCCGCGGACCCGGACCCGGCCGCGACCGAGGTGCGCGACTACGCGGGCGGGGTCTTCCCCAGCCGGTTCAGCCTCGCCGCCCGCGCCACGAACCTCGGCTACCGGGTCTCCGGCGGCTACGCCACCTGCAAGGTGCGCGACTCCGGCCGGGCCGTGGAGGCGGCCGTGTGGATCGGCGAACCCTACTGGGACGACGAGTCGGCCACCGGGGCGCTGAACTGGCACGACGAGGAGGGCCGGGCGGTGCGCCTGGCCGAGGTCGGACCGGTGGCCTGGTCCGAGGGCATGCGGATGGCCGCGGCGCTGTACGCCGGGCGCAGGATCGAAGAGGGCGGGGACGAAGCGTGAGCACCACCGACACCACGGGCACGGCCGGGAACGCCCCCGGCGACAGCGCCGGACTGCTGGCGGCCGGAGCCGTCCTGCCCGCCGGGACCACCGGGGCGGGCCCCTCGGCCGTCCCCCTCACCGCGCGGACCTACCGTCACCCGGCCCTGGGGGACGACCGGCGCGTGGTGCGCCTGGCCGCGGCCGAACTCGGTGCCGCCGAGGACCTCGCCGCCGGCTTCCTGGGCCTCGTACCGGACGGCGAGCCGCAGGTGGTCGGCCTCGGCCGGCGCCGGGCACTCGGCTTCCCCGAGTGGGTGCTCGTGCACCACCCCAAGGACGGCCACCACGCGCTGGCCGTGGTCCCCGAACTGGACCGGCTGGCCCGGCAGGCCAAGACCAAGCCCAAGGCCGCCCTCGACGCCTGCACCGAGCTGGCCGGCCGGCTCGCCGACGCCGTCCCGCACTTCCTGCCCGTCTTCTACGAGCAGGCCGCGCGCCTCTTCCTCGCCGTGGACAACACGACCTACGCGGCCCAGCTGTTCGGCCGGGCCCGCACGAGCGAGGCCCGCTACGGCCTGGCCGTCGACGAGGACCGGCTCGACGCCGTCTTCCTGGAATTCGCCCTGGCCGGCGCCCTGCCCGTGAAGGTGCTCACCGGCTACGGCAAGGAGCTTGCCCAGCGGGTCTCCCCCGCCGAGGCCTTCGAGCGCTTCCGCCGTCTGTGCGTACGCCGCACCGCGGGCGGTCTCCCGCCGTCCGCGCAGGCCTCCGTCGAGCTGCGCCGGCTGGCGCGCGCCGCCGGACTGACCGGCGGCGAACCCGAGCAGGACTACCTCGCCGAGCTGCTGCCGCTGCCCGCCACCCTGCGGGCCGCGACCGGCTGGTGGAAGGCCCACCGCACGGCGCTCGTCGCGCTCGCCCGGCGCGTGCCCGCGGTACGGGGGACCCTCCTCGGCATCATGCCCTCCGGCGGGGGCGAGGCCGGGGAACTGGCCGCCCTGTGGCTGGAGGTGCTGGAGGAGTCCGGCGCCACCGCAGGCCTCGCCGGCGAGGACGTATCCGCCGAGGAGCGCTGTGCCGACGGCACGGCCGGCTGGCTGGAACGCTTCCACACCGCCCGCCACACCGGCTGGGGCACCCCGCCGCCGCTGCCCGCCCTGCTGCCCCTCGTCACCCGCTGCGCCGGCCGGCTGCGCGCCGAACTGGCCCTGCCGGGGCGGGAACAGGGCCTGCGCCTGGGCTTCCAGGACGTGAACCTGCTCGACCTGCTGCTCTCGCTCGGCCTGACCGTCGCCGGACCCGGCCCGGACGAGGTGCTGGGCCTCGACGACTGGGCCCGTTCGTCCGAGCGGCGCGACCTGCGGGCGCTGTGTGCCGACGAGCGGATGCGCCCGGCGTTCCTCCGTACGCTGGACCGCTTCAACACCCACGTCTCGGCCGGGCGGGGGACGCTGCGGCACCTCGCCGGGGCTCCCGGCAGCGCCCCGCTGGTCGCCGAGTGGGTCCGCCGCGTCGCCGAGGAGTCCTCCGCCGCGGCCCTGCCGGAGCTGCCCGAGGCGCTGCGCCGGCTCACCTGGCTGCCGTCCGAAGCGCTGGCCCTCGCCTCCGAGGAGGTGTCCCGGGCCGCGTCCGTCGACCTGGGCGAGATCCTGGCCCGCACCCTGCGCGGCGGTCTGTTCGAGGAACTGGTCTGGCCGGCCTGGGAGGCCGCGGTCACCGAGCTGGCGCCCCGCCAGGGGCGCACGCGGCTGACGGTGATGGACGCCTGGCCGTACGTCATCGTCGCGAACTCCACGCAGGTCCGGGTCATCGACGCCGACTCCACCCTGCTCACCCACGACCTGCGGACCCCGCCGGGCGACCGGTACAACCACGGCTTCCACTACACCGACGGCGACCTGCTCGTCTTCTGGGCCCCCTACGACGGCCCGGTCCAGGGCTACTGGCTGAGCGCCCCCGACGACGTGCTCACCCTGGACTCCTCCGCCTCCTTCTGGTCGGTGCGATCGGAGCACGTGAGCCTGGCGCTGCCCGGCGGCGGCCGCACCACCGGCGGCGCCGCACCGCTGCACGCGGGCGACACCAGGATCCCCGCCGAACGGCCCGTCATCACGGACGGCACCTCGTACTGGGTGTGGGACCAGGGCGGCCGCCCGGGCGACTGGGGCTGGGCCGAGTACGACCCGGCCACGGGCGCACTCGGGCGGCGCTCCCTGCCGGGCTTCCTCGCCGACGCCCTGGACGGCCACCCGGGCGGCAGCGTCCTCAACGACCACGTCGGCCAGAACTGGCTGCGGCCGACGCCCGCCGTCGAGGGCTCCGTCCTGGGCACGCCCGTCGACGGGCTGCTCGGCTGGCGCGTCGTGTACGTCCGGGGCGAGGGCTGGCACGGCTCCGACAACACCGGGCGCTCCGTCACCGTCCGCGAGGGCGCCCCGCTCCCGCGCGCGGCCGTCGCCTTCCCCGGCGACGACCGGCCGCGCGCCGTCTCCCAGGACTGGCGGACCCTGGCCCTGACCGACCCCGAGGGTGCCGTCACCTGCCGGGTCACCTCCGACCACAACGGCGGCCTCTTCTGGACCGGCCACGCCGAACTGCCCAGGTTGGCCTACTGGTACTGCCTGCGGCCCCGCGATCCCGAGGGCTCGGCGGCGCTGCGCGCGCTGGACGGGCGTCGTGCCGGGGAGCTGCTGGCGGCGGCCGCGCGGGCGGAGAAGCGTACGGAGCTGCCCGCGCTGGTCAGCGCGGCCCTGCCCGCCGTCACCGCGCCCGCGCTGCTCGGCGGGGTCGTGGACACCGTCCGCGCGGCGCTGACCCAGCGCCAGGCGCTGGACAGGATCGCGGCCGCGCTGAAGCCGGCCCCGGACGCACGCCCGAAGGTGCCGGCGGACCGGGGTCCGGCCGACGGGCTGCTCGACCGCGCGCTGCACGGGCTGACGGGTTCTCCGCACCACCGCTACCACGGCGGGGACTCCGACGGCACCTTCCGCTTCCTGCGCGCGCTGGCCGGGGCCGTCGCCGACACCGCCGCCGAGGCGGTACCGGGCCGGCTGCACGTGGACATGCCGAAGCTGGCCCCTTCCTCCTTCCCCTGGGCCGGGCTGTTCCTGGACGCGCCGGCGGCGGTCGCCTACCGCGCGGTCGTCACCGGTGACACCACCGAGGAGCAGCGGGCGGCGCTGTTGCGGGTCCTCGGTGAAGCCGACGCCCTGGGCCTCACCTCGGCCGAGGTGTCCGCCGGGCGGTGGCGGCGCCTGCGGGTGCGGATCGACACCGCGCACCTGCTGGGTGCCGACGACCGCGAGCGGGGCCGGGGCGGCCGGCACCGCGCGGTGGTCCCGCTCGGCGGCGGCGCCGTACTCGCCATGGACGAACAGACCCGGGAGTACTCGAGGGGCCGCGAGTTCGACGCGCTGCTGCACGACCCGGCCGGGGCCTTCGCCGTGCCCGCGCCCTACACCGGGGCCGGAGCGGGCGGGCCGGTCGGCGACCGCGGGCGCGGCGCCGGCTGGGCCGCCGCCTTCCTGAAGGAGGCGGCCGGGCGCGGCCCGGCGCCCTGGTTCCCGGAGGCCGCCGAGGAGTTCGCGAGGCTCACCGGTGTCCGCGCCGCCGTGGCCGGTCTGGTCCTCGCGGGCCTGCCGCACCTGGACTCGTGGGAGCGCCAGTTCCTGCCCGCCGGGCTGCGCGAGACCCTGAAGGTGAAGGCCACCGACGCCGTGAACGCCCGTGACGAGCTCAAGGAGCTGGGCGTGGACGTCCGGCGCGAGCTGGTCGCGGCGCTGCTGCCCGCCGACCCGGCGGAGCTGTGGACGCGGGGCCCGGACGCGGCGGCCGCCGCGCGGGTGTGGAACGAGCGCGTGGGCCGTCGCACCCCCGTGCCCGAGTGGCTGCTCGCCGAGGCCGTCAAGGAGGTGCGCGGCGGCGGCTGGGCCCCCCACCGGGCACTGCCCGCGCTGCTCGACGCGGCGGCCTCCGAGGTGCTGAGCAAGGACGTCGCCTGGACGGTCAAGGGGGACCACGTGGAGCCCCTCACCCCGGTGGCCCAGCCCTTCGACTCGGCGGTGCTGACGGGGGCCGCGGCCCTGACGGCCTGGCTCGCGCACCGGCTGCCCGCCGGGCATCCGGTACGGGCCTGCCTGCCGCCGGCGCTGACCGCGCTGCGCCAGCGCCTCGCCTCGCCCGAGCTCCTGCTCGGCGTCGGGCACTACATCCGGCTGGCCGACTTCCGCAAGGCGGCGGGCACCCCCACCGAGACCGGCGAGGGGTACGAGCGGTACGGCGCGGTGGTGCTGGCCACGCACGACACGCAGCCCCGGCCCGCGCTGCGGCCCGCCCTGCTGGACTCGACCGGGTCCGACCCGTACCTGCCGCTGCTGCGCGACGCCGACCAGCAGCCGTCCGCGGCCGAGACGGCGCTGCGCCTGGTCCAGGACCCGGCGTTCGCCGCGCTGCTCGCCGATCCGGGGGCACCGGTCGCGGGCGCCGTCGACGAGGACGGCACCTGGTGGCCGCAGGACCCGTCGCGCAGCGTGCCGGAGCTGGTGGCGGAGGTGTCCGGAGCGTACGGCCTGGGCGCGGACGCGGCCGCGCTGTACCTGGCGCTGCTGGCGATGCCCGATCCCACCGACCGCAACACGGCCCGCTGGACGGGCTGGAAGCCCGCCCGGCTGAAGGCGGCCCGTGCCGAACTGGGAGCCACGGAGCTGGTGGTGCGGGCCACCCGTACGCGCGCCGGGCGCTCCCTGTTCCTGCCCGGCGGCTGGACGGAGCCGGGGGCGCCGGTGCTGCCGGTGGAGACGTGGAAGCTGCCCCTGTACGCGGTGGCGGCGGCCGGTCGTCCGGCGCTGGGCGTGCTGGTGCCCGCCGAGCCGGCCGCGGAGCTGTACCGCCGGGCGTGGGGGCGGGTCCGCGAGGGCGACGTACCGCGTTTCGAGGAGCTGAAGGTGAGGCGCGCGGCCGGCCGGCGGCGCTGACCGGAGCCGCCGGGCCGGATCCGGCGGGGGTGCGCGGCAGCGGCCGCCGCACCCCCGCCGGGCCCGGCGCCCCTTCGCCCTTTCCTCCCTCTCCGTCTTCCTCCGCCCTCCTACGTCCTTCCTTCCTTCCTTCCTGTCTGCCTGCTTTCCCGACCGCTTCCCGAACCAGAGGACCCGCACCGATGACCGTCACCGAACCGTCCGCGCCCGCCCGGCAGGCCATGCCCGCCGAGGAGCGCCACGCCGCCGAACTCGCTTTCCTCGCCGCCCAGGACACCGGCCCCCGCCCGCCCGGCTGGCTCCTCACCCCCCGCGCGGTGGTCACCTTCGTGTGCGGCAGCGAGGGCGAGGAGCTGGCGCTGCCCAAGCGGCGCGCCGGACTCCCGTCGAAGCGGGTGATCGCCCCCAAGTTCGTCGGCGAACGCGCCCTGGTCGAGCGGTGCGTGGTCACCCTGGCCGGGGAACGCGGGCTGCTGCTCACCGGTGAGCCGGGCACCGCCAAGTCGATGCTGTCCGAGCTGCTGTCGGCCGCCGTGTGCGGCACCAGCGAACTCACCGTGCAGGGCACGGCCGGCACCACCGAGGACGCCTTCCGCTACGGGTGGAACTACGCGCTGCTCCTCGCCCAGGGCCCCACCCCGCAGGCGCTCGTGGACTCCCCCGTGCTCTCCGCGATGCGCACGGGCCGGGTGGCGCGGGTCGAGGAGATCACCCGCTGCCTGCCCGAGGTGCAGGACGCGCTGGTGTCGATCCTGTCCGACCGCCGGGTCAGCGTGCCGGAACTGACCGCCACCGAGGACGCGGTGGTTTCCGCCGCCCCCGGCTTCACCGTCATCGCCACCGCCAACCTGCGCGACCGCGGGGTCTCGGAGATGTCCGCCGCCCTCAAGCGCCGCTTCAACTTCGAGACCGTCGGCCCGATCGCCGACCCCGACGCCGAGGCCGCCCTCGTCCGGCGGCAGGCCGTCGCGGCCGTGGAACGCGCCGGAGCGGCCTTCGGGGTGGACGACTCCGTCCTCGACGCGCTCGTCACCGTCTTCCGGGACCTGCGCTCGGGCCGCAGCGCCGAGGGCTGGGACGTGGAGCGGCCCGGTACCGTCATGTCCACCGCCGAGGCCGTGCAGGTGGCGGCCTCGCTGGGGGTCGCGGCCGCGTACCTGCCGGGCGGTGACGTGCTGGACCTGCTGCCGGGGCACCTGCTGGGCGTGGTGCGCAAGGACGACCCCGCCGACCACGGGCGGCTGCTGGGCTACTGGGACGGCCCGGTGCGCCGCCGGGCCGAGGACGGCTCCGCGATGTGGCGCCGCCTGTGGGACCTGCGCGGGAGCCTGCGTTGACGCTCACCGCCGAACCGCGGGCGGCGGTCGGGGAACTGGCCGCCTGCCGCGCGCCGTACCTGCTCGGGGTGCGCCACCACAGTCCCGCGCTGGCCGCGGTGGTCCCGGCGCTGCTGGAGGCGGCGGACCCCGAGGTGGTCTGCGTGGAGCTGCCCGCCGACTTCCAGCCGTGGCTGGCGCACCTGGCCGACCCGGAGACCCTCGCGCCGGTCGCGCTGGCGGGCCTGGGGGCCGAAGGGCGCCTCGCGTTCTACCCGTTCGCGGACTTCTCCCCCGAGCTGGCGGCGATCCGCTGGGCGCGCGGCCGGGGCGTGGAGGTCGTCTGCTGCGACCTGCCGCTGTCCGACCGGGCGTGGACGCCGCAGGCCCTGCCGTCGGCGCCCGGCCCGTCCGGGCTCCGGTCCTACGCCGGGGCGCTCGCCGCCTCGGGCACCGGCCGCGAGGGCGACGACCTGTGGGACCGGGCCGTGGAGGTCCTGGCTCCGGGCTGTTCCGCGGAGGCCGTGCGCCGCGCCGCGCTCGGCGTCGGCTGGGCGCTGCGTACGGACGCGGGCGACGTCCCCGCGGTGGACCTGGCGCGGGAGGCCCACATGCGGGGCGTGCTCGCCGGGTACCCCGGCCGCCGGGTCGCCGCCGTGATCGGTGCCTTCCACGCCTCCGCCCTGGTCCCGGGTGCGGGCGGGCGGACGGCGGTGGTCTCCGGTCCGGACACCGCCGCCGACGGCGGCGGCGTCGTCACCTCGTTCGTGGCGTACTCCCACGACCTGCTCGACTCCCGCTCCGGCTACCCCGCCGGGATCCGGGACCCGCTGTGGCAGCAGGCCGTGTTCGAAGCGGGCGGGGACCCCGTACGGCTGCGGGAGGCCGCGGCCGCCGCCGTCACCGGGCTGTGCCGGGAGCTGCGCCGTGCCGGGCACACCGCGGGCACCGGGGAGGCCGCCGAGACGCTGCGCCTGGCCTGCGACCTGGCGGCGCTGCGCGGGCTGCCCGCCCCCGGCCGGGGCGAACTCCTGGAGGCCGTCACCACGGTGCTCGGGCAGGGCGAACCCCTGGGCCGGGGACGGGCGCTGGCGCGCGCCCTGGAGGCCGTGTTCATCGGCACCGGCCGCGGCCGGACCACCCCGCACGCCCCGCGCTCGGGGCTCGGTCCCTCCGTGGAGGCCGAGCTGGCCGCGCTGCGGCTGCCGTGTCCCGAGGACCCGGAGCCGCGCGAGGTCCGCCTGGACCCGCTGCGCTCCGAGCTCGACGGGCGCCGGGAGGTGCTGCTGCGGCGGCTGCTGGTCTGCGGCGCCTCCTACGGGGAGCCCGTGGAGGTCGCCGCCACGGGCGACGGCACCGCCCTGGGGAGCAAGTGGCGGCTGTCGTGGACCCCCTCGGTCCCGGCCCGCCTCGACCTGGCGGGGGTCCGCGGCGTGAACGCCGCCCAGGCGGCCGCCGGGACACTGCGGGACACCGCGCGCCGCCAGGCGGCCGAAGGCGGCCCGACGGCCGCCCAGGTGCTGGCCGGGCTCGACGCGGCCGCGCGCTGCGACCTGCCCGAACTGGTCGGCGTACGGCTGGAGGAGATGGCGTCCGTACTGCCGGACACCGCCACCGTGCCCGAACTCCTGGAGGCCGTCGACCTGCTGGAGGGGCTGCGCCGCGGCCACCTGCCCGGCGCCGCGGAGGGGGCGCGGGCCACGGCCGAGGAACTCGCCGGCGACCTGCTGGACGCCGCGCTGCGGTCCCTGCCCGGCCTCGCCGGCAGTGACGACCCCGCCGACGCGGGCGCCCTGGTGGCCCTCGCCGACCGGGCCGCCGCCCGCCGGCTGGGGCTGCGCATGGACGCGGCCCTCGCCGAACTGGCCTCCGGCGCAGGCCCCCTGATGCGGGGCGCGGCCCTGGCCGTACGGGTCCTGCTCGACCTGGATCCGGCCGCCGGGCTCGGCTCGCGCGCCGCCGCCTGGGTGGACGGCGCGGCCACCGCCGACGGGCGGCGCACGCTGGCCCGCCGGCTCGCCGGGCTGCTCACCGCCGCCGGGCCGCTGCTCGGGGCCTCCCCGGCGGCCCTCACCCCGCTGCTGGACCGAATGGACTCGCTGGCCGACGGGGCGTTCCTGGAGCGGCTGCCGGCGCTGCGGGCCGGGTTCGACGTGCTGACCCCGGCCGCCCGGGAGCGGCTGCTGGACACCGTCACCGAGCGGCTCGGCGACCGGGTCGACCTGTCGCTGGACGCGCCGCCCGCGCTGCTGGCCCTGTGGGCGGCCGCCGACGCCGCCGGGCTGGCCGCGGTCAAGGAGCTGGCGCTGCCCGGGGCGTGGCCGAGCACGGCCGCCGTGACCGCCGCGGAGCCGGCCGCCGCGGCCGTGGCCGGCGCCGTCGCGCCCGCGCCCGCGCCCGCGCCCGGTGGTCCGTCGCCGGACGGGCGTCGGCTGGCGCCCGCCGACCGGTGGCGCCTGCTGCTCGGCCGCCAGCGCGACCGGCTCCCGGCCGGGGCGCGGCCCTATGCCCGCGCGCTGGACGAGCTGTACGGCGCCGGGCGCGGGGAAGGTTCCGCGGACGTGGGCCGCCCCGGCTCCGGCGGCGGGGACGGGGCGTCCTTCCCGACCGCCCGGGAGTGGTCGGCGGAGCTGGAGTCCCTCTTCGGGGCCGACGTGCGCGAGGAGGTGCTGGCCGACGCGGCCGGGGCGGGCCGCACCGATGTGCTGGCCCAGCTCGACCCGGCGTCGGTGCGCCCGTCCGTGGAGCTGCTGACCTCGGTGCTGTCCCTGGCCGGCGGCATGTCCGAGGCGCACCTGGCCCGGCTGCGGCCGCTGGTGCGACGGCTCGTCGACGAGCTGTCCAAGGAGCTGGCCACCCGGCTGCGCCCGGCCCTCACGGGCCTGGCCTCGCCGCGTCCCACCCGCCGTCCCGGCGGCCCGCTCGACCTGGCGCGCACCCTGCGGGCCAACCTGGCGCACACCCGGCGCCTGGACGACGGCCGGGTGGTGGTGGTTCCGGAGCGGCCCGTGTTCAGCACGCGGGCGTCGAAGGAGGCGGACTGGCGGCTGGTGCTGGTGGTGGACGTCTCCGGGTCGATGGAGGCGTCGGTGGTGTGGTCGGCGCTGACGGCCGCGGTGCTGGGCGGGGTCCCGACCCTGTCCACCCACTTCCTGGCCTTCTCCACCCAGGTCGTCGACCTCAGCGGCCGCGTCGAGGACCCCCTCTCCCTGCTGCTGGAGGTCCGGGTCGGCGGCGGTACGCACATCGCCGCGGGCCTCGCGCACGCCCGGAGCCTGATCACGGTGCCGAGCCGCACCCTGGTCGTCGTGGTCAGCGACTTCGAGGAGGGCGCCCCGCTCGGGGGTCTGCTCGCCGAGGTGCGCGCGCTGGCCGCTTCCGGTGCCCATCTGCTGGGCTGCGCCGCGCTCGACGACTCGGGCGCGCCCCGGTACTCGGTGCCGGTCGCACGGCAGCTCGTCGCGGCCGGGATGCCGGTGGCCGCGCTCAGCCCTCTCGCCCTCGCCCGCTGGGTGGGCGACCGACTCCGTGGGGAGCCCCGATGACCAGTCCGCTGTTGCCGCCCGTCGCCGCCGAGGTGGTCGCGGACGCGGTGGAGAACCTGAGCGCCCGGCTGCGCAGGAAGCTGGACGCCGCGATCGCGGGCTGCGCGGCGGGCGCGGACGCCGCGGCCGACGGGAGCGTCACCGTCCGCTTCGGTGAGGACGCGGTGGTCACCCTGCGGCCCGGTCCGTCGGGGACGGTCACGGAGCCCGGCCAGGCCGTCTGCGGCTGCCTGCTCGCCCCGCGCTGCCTGCACCGGGCGGCGGTCCTGGGGGCCGCCCCGCTAGCCGGTCCGCCGGCTGGGGAACCGGCCGCGGAGGAAGCCTCCGCCCCGGGCCCCGAAGCCGCGGAGGCCGGCCCGGCGGACGGAGCCCCGGCCGGACCCGGCGCGGGGGGTGCCGCCGGAGTGGACGAACGGCCCACGGAGGCCCAGGTGCGGGCCGGCGCCGCGCTGTGGGCCGTCGCGGCGGAGGCGCTCGCCGCCGGAGCGGGCGCGGCGGGCGCGGTGGTCCAGGCCGAACTGCTGCGCGCCGCGCACACCGCCCGGCTCGCCGGCCTGCCGCGCGCGGAGGCCGCCGCGCTGCGGGTGGTACGGGGACTGCGTGCGGCGCGGGAGCGCCATGCCGCCCAGCGGCTGGGCGACCTGGCCGCCGCCTTCTCGGAACTGCTGCGCACCGCCGCGCTGCTGGCGTCCGGGACGGGCGGCCCCGGCCTGACCTCGAGCGGCCGGCGTGCCTACGGGGCGGGGGGCAGTCTGCGCGTCCACGGCCTGTGCCGGGAGCCCGTGCTGACCGCCACGGGCTACGGCGGTGTGGTCACCCACCTGCTGGGCGCGGACGGCGCCCGCTACACGCTGTCGGACGTACGCCCCGGCGGGCTCGCCCGTGCCCGGGGCGCGGGGGCCGCCTCCGTGGCCCTGGGCGGAGCAGCCCTCGACCACGCGGGGCTGGCGCGCGCGGGTCTGCGCATCGCCGGGGCGTCGGTCTCCGCCGACGGGCGCCTCGGCGCCGGGCGCGGGGTCCGGGCGGTGCCGGCGCCCGGGGCGGCCTGGGACGAGGAGCCGCTGGCGTCGCTCTTCGCCCGTCCGGCGGCCGAGGCCGTACGGGAGCTGCTGGCGCAGGACGCCGAGCCGGGCCTGCTGGGCTGCGACGTCCGGGTGGTCGGCGCGGCCGGGGAGCACCTGCTGGTGCGGGAGCTGCGCGCGGACGCGCCGCTGCTGCGGCTGCGCCCGGCGCACCCGCATCCGGAGCTGGCGCACACCGCCAACCTGCGCCGTCTGGCCGGGTGTCCGGGGCTGGCGGTACGCGTCCTGGGCCGGCCCGACCCGGACCGGGCCGCGACGCTCAGCCCGCTCGCGGTGGGGCCGGTGCCCGGGGAGGCGTACACGCTGCGGCTGCCGCCGGAGTGGCGCGACCGGGCCGATCTGGGCTACGACCGGCTCCAGGGCGGCCACTTCCCGGACGGCGGGGCCCCGGGGCCGGTGCTCGCCGGTGAGCCGGGGCCGGACGCGCTGGCCGACTCGCCGCTGTGGCGGGTACGCCGGCTGCTGGAGACGGGGGTGGCCGGCGGGCGCCGGTCGGTCGCGGAGACCGCCCGGGGGCCGGAGCCGCCGGCGGCGGGCGGGCCGCTGCGCCGGGCCGGCTTCGGGACGGCGGCCGACCTGGTGGCGACGCTGGTGGCCGAGGCCGGCCGGCGTCCCCGGGACGCCTTCGGCCGGCTCACCGAGGCCTCGTCCGAGGGCTACGCCCGGGCCTGGCTGGCGGCGGCCATCCACCTCGAGGCGGCCCACCGTTCCCTGGTGACCGCCTCCTGGGCCTGACCGGGGGCGCCGGGCGCGGGAGCCGCCGTCGCCCCCCCTGTCGACGCACCGTCAATAGCCGGTGCCACGAGGCGGCGGGGAACCGGTGCGTGGACGCTTGTCCGCTTTTGGGTAGGCTCCCCGGGTCGGTTTCGCGCGGTGTCGTCGGGGTGGGGTGGGCTCATGGGTCGTCAGAGGGGCGCCGGCCGGGCGGCGGTGGCCGTGGCGTTGCTGCTCGGTGCGAGCGGGTGCGGCGGGCAGGCGAGTTCCGGGGACGGGAAGCCGGCGGCGAGCCTCAGCCCCTCCGCACCGGCGCCGGTCCCGGCCTCCCCGTCCGAGCCGGCCCCCGCGCCCTCGGCCTCCGACGGCGACGCCAAGCCGGCCCCCGGGGACGTACTGCCGGGCATGGTCGGCGCGGCCGCCGCACGGGCCCGGCTCGCCGCCCTGACCACGGGCAGGCCCGGCACGATGGCCGGGTACAGCCGGGACAGGTTCACCCACTGGGCCGAGCAGGGAGGCACGTGCGACACCCGCGAGACCGTGCTCGAGCGGGACGGGACCGACGTCACGCAGGACGCGCAGTGCCGGGCCGTGTCGGGCCGCTGGAAGAGCCTCTACGACGGCGTCACCGTGAACGACGCCGCGAAGCTGGACATCGACCACGTGGTTCCGCTGGCGGAGGCCTGGCGCTCCGGCGCCTCCGGCTGGGACGCCGCGAAGCGCAAGGCCTTCGCCAACGACCTGGCGCGGCCGCAGCTGCTGGCGGTCTCGGCCTCGTCCAACCGCTCCAAGGGCGACCAGAGTCCCGACCTGTGGCAGCCGCCGGACAGGTCGAGCTGGTGCCAGTACGGGCGGGCCTGGACCATCGTCAAGTCCCATTACGGTCTCACCGTCACCGAAGCCGAGAGGGCCGTGCTCACCACCATGATCGACACCTGCGCCTCATGACCGCGCCCCGGCAGTGGCAGGACGACGTCCTCGCGGGCCCCGGCGGCGCCATGACCGACGAGGTCGGGGTCATCACTGGTCCGCTCACCCTGCGCACCACCGGCGGACCGGACGGGCGGGTCCGCCTCGAGGTCCAGTACACGGACGCGGACGAGTGGTACACGCTCTCCGGCAGTCCGGTGGCCCACGGTGACCCCCACGCGCTCCACACGGCCGCGCTGCGCGCGATCCGGGCCGGTGGCGGCACCGGGGTACCGCCGGCACCGGCCTGACACCCCCTGATGGTCCGCAGGCCGCCCGGCTGACACACTGGCGACCCGATCACTTCAGGAGGCAGGCAGATGGCCGACACACCGGACACCCCCGGCAACGACGCCCCGCAGGAGGAGTCCCCCGCCGAGGAGGCCAAGCGCAAGTTCCGCGAGGCCCTCGACCGCAACGCCGCGAACGCCCAGTCCCAGCAGGCGCACCAGAGCCGGGCGAAGGTGCAGGGCTCCAGCAGTGGGCCGGGCGGCAAGAACAAGAAGGTCCGCCGCAAGACCGGCTGACCGCCGGGCCGGCCGGCAGGCAGGCGGCCGGCTGACCAGGCGGCCCCGTGGATCCTTTGGGC
Organism: Streptomyces sp. NPDC034086; assembly: GCF_055575515.1. Taxonomy (NCBI): domain Bacteria; kingdom Bacillati; phylum Actinomycetota; class Actinomycetes; order Kitasatosporales; family Streptomycetaceae; genus Streptomyces; species Streptomyces sp. NPDC034086. The sequence goes on from NZ_JBVISM010000012.1 coordinate 21,730, forward strand.
CGCACGGGTGACGGGTGATAACCCGTCGGCCCGGCGGGAGTTGATCAGGTCGTTCCGCCGGGGACAGCACATGCGACAGAAGGATCCACACGATGCTCAAGAAGTTCATGGCCACCGCCGCGGTCACCGCCTCCGTCATCGGGGCGGGCGCCCTCGCAGCCTCCCCGGCGATGGCGATCGGCAACGACAACGGGGTCAACACGGTCAACGGCAACAACTCCGCGCAGATCTACGGCAACCAGGAGACCTCCGGCCGGCTGAGCCCGCAGCTCTCCGCGGTCCAGGGCTCGCTGAACAAGCTCTGCATCGGCCTGCCGGCGAAGGTCAACGTCCAGTCGGTGCTCGCCCTGGTCAACGTCGGCGTCCAGGACATCAACGTCCTGTCCAACCCGCAGAACCAGCAGTGCGCCGAGAACTCCACGCAGGCCAAGGGCGACGACTCCCTCTCGCACATCGCGGAGAACATCCCGGTCCTGTCCGGCAACCTCTCGGCCGGCAGCTGACCCAGCGGCCCCGGAGCGGGGGGGGGGGTTGGCCCTCCCCCCGCCCCCGTGGCTTTCTGTCCC